>DATFXJ010000150.1:0-21005 GCA_035315965.1 Pseudolabrys sp. | reverse complement strand
CGGAAAACCAATAATTCTTGCCTTCGGGATCTGACGGCGCACACCTTCCACGATTCTTTGTGTCGGTACAATACACCACCGAACGAACTGATCTGGTCCTAACACCTCCGCCCAAGTATCGAAAATCTGTACAACCTCCGCGCCTGCCTTTAGTTGGCCAACGAGATAATCGATCGACGCGTGCACTAGCCGATCGATCAACCGCGTGAAATTGTCCGGATCACGATAGGCAAATTGCCGAGCTGGTGCTTGGCCGGACGTCACTTGGCCAGCCACCATATAGGTGGCAACTGTCCAGGGAGCACCACAGAAGCCAATCAAAGCTGTTCTATCATCAAGCAGCGATTTTACTTTACTCACAGTCTCATAGACCGGCGCTACTACATCCTGATCGATAGTCTCTCGAAGATCCGCAAGTCCCACAGCACTACTAAGCGGCTCAAGCTTCGGCCCCTCACCAGGTAGGAATTCAACTTTTCGCCCAAGGGCAAGCGGTACTACCAGAATATCAGAAAACAAAATCGCGGCATCGAAACCAAAGCGGCGTACCGGTTGTAAGGTCACTTCCGATGCCAGCTTAGAATTCAAGCAAAGATCGAGAAAACTGCCCGCTTTCTCTCGCACTGCACGGTACTCTGGAAGATAACGCCCGGCCTGACGCATTAACCAGATCGGCGGCACTGTTTCGTGCTTACCTGCGAGCACCTGCAACAGTTTTTTCCCCACAGTACTCACCGATCCGGATTCTTAAATTAAAAACTCTTCAATAATCTATAGTGGTTGTTTGAGCGTTGATTAGACTCATGCCTGGTAGTCAACAGTCTGTCCACTGGATCAAGGGACGTGATCCAGAATTGAGTCTAATCCAATGTTGTGACATCCACAGCTGTAGCGCTACTTTTGTGGGTCTTTTTCAAAGCTATCCTGTGACTTCCCCAAAGATGTATTCACATTACAACGATGTAAGCTTATCGAGGCCAAGTGATAGCCATGTTTGGAGGCATGTGGATGGATACTGGACTTCAAACTGCTGATAGCTTGCCTGAAACGTTAAGCCATGGCCTGTTCCTCTGATATCCACATACTATTCGACTGCTATACAGATGCCTGAAACCGGTTATTTCCATCTTCACTTGGTTTCTGATGCTACCGGTGAAACCTTGATTACAGTCGCTCGTGCTGCCGCAGCGCAATATGCAAATGTGTCCCCTATTGAACATCTTTACCCAATGGTACGGTCGAAAAAACAGCTCGACCACGCCTTAGCAGAAATCACGGAATCACCGGGCTTGGTCCTCTACACTTTACTTGAAGAGGACTTGATTCAAGCTTTGGAAAAAAAGTGTCGTGAGTTGGGTCTACCGTGCATGTCAGTACTCGGACCGGTCTTGCGACTATTTCAGTCTTATCTTGGTGCTGAAACTATTCATCGTGCAGGCGCTCAGCATGTGCTGAATGCTGAATATTTCCAACGGATTGACGCGCTCAATTTTACTATGCTGCACGACGATGGCCAGCACATTAAAGGTCTTGAGGAAGCCGATGTGGTTTTGGTTGGAGTTTCACGTACATCAAAAACGCCGACTTCAATCTATCTGGCTAATCGGGGAGTCAAAACCGGCAATGTACCGCTAGTCCCTACTGTACCATTGGCACCCACAGTTGAAAAGCTTACACGACCGCTGGTCGTGGGATTGTACGCTAGTCCTGAGCGTATCGTGCAGATCCGCGAAAATCGGTTGCTCGGCCTGAAAGCTCGTCGAGACGACGATCAATACATCGACAAGACGGCGGTCGCTGAGGAAGTTTCCTTTTCACGCCGGCTATGCGCTAAGCACAATTGGCCGACAATTGATGTAACGCGGCGCTCGATCGAGGAGACAGCTGCGGCGGTTATGCGGCTCTTAAGTGAACGGCGTCGGCACCCGGTGGTTTGAACCATGGCACTTTGGCTTGCCCCTCAGCCACTCGTGCTAGCTTCCAAGAGCGACATTCGTGGAAAGATTCTCACGATGGCCGGCTTGCGATCTGACATCAGACCATCAGAAATCGATGAGCGCGCGGTAGAGGCCCAATCTGGCGTTGCCGATGCGGCTGCTGCAGCCCGCCATTTGGCGCGCGCCAAGGCTAAAGCAGTGGCCACATCTTTACCCGACCGGCTAATCCTGGGCACTGACCAGACACTGGCACTTGGTGCGAAGCGTCTGCGCAAACCAACCGATCGGGCCGAGGCGGCCGAGCAGTTGCGAACATTGCGTGGCGGCACCCACGAGCTTCACTCAGCGCTTGCTTTAGTGCGTGATCAAGAAATGCTGTTTAGTTGCGTTGATACCGCCCGGCTGACCATGCGCGATTTTTCCGATCGGTTCCTCGATGATTACCTCGATATGGCGGGAGACATCGTGATGGGTAGCGTTGGTAGCTACCAGCTTGAGGGTATCGGCATTCACTTGTTCGAGCGGGTCGAGGGCGACTATTTCACTATTCTCGGCCTGCCGCTCTTGCCGTTGCTTGCTTTCCTTCGGCAGAACAAGTTTGTCGACGGCTAGGCAATGTTTGTCCTTGGTCTCACCGGTTCGCTTGGCATGGGAAAATCCGCTACGGCGAGCATGTTTGCCGAACAGGGTGTTCCCGTGCACGATGCGGACGCCGCCGTGCATCGCCTCTATAAAGGTGACGCCGTACCGCTGATTGAGGCCGCATTTCCGGGTACTACTGTAGGCGGCAAGGTTGATCGCGACAAACTTGCCCGATGCGTGCTTGGCAATACCGTTGCGATCAGAAAGCTCGAAGCGATCGTGCATCCGCTGGTTGCTCGCGCCGAGCAGGTTTTTCTTGAAGAGGCGGCCCGCAAGGGTGCTGCCGTGGCAGTGCTCGATATTCCGCTATTGTTCGAGACCGGTGGCGAAAAGCGATGCGACGCGGTGGTTGTGGTTTCAGCTCCCTCTGACGTCCAACGCGCCCGTGCGTTTGAGCGTCCTGGCATGACAGAAGAGAAATTCACTGCAATTCTCACTGAACAAATACCAGACGCAGATAAACGCGCACGGGCGGATTTCGTGGTGGATACGTCGAAGGGTTTGGATGCTGCGCGGGCTCAGGTGCGTGATATTCTCGCCCGCATTGCTACAATGCCAAAACGCCGCAAGTGATTCTACTCCAAGCATCTTTATGCGTGAAATCGTCCTAGATACCGAAACCACCGGTCTCGACCCGAGCCAAGGTCATCGCCTTGTCGAGCTAGGATGTGTTGAACTATTGAACCGGATCCCGACAGGATCGACCTTCCACGTTTATCTCAATCCCGAACGCGATGTGCCGGCCGAGGCTTTCGCAATCCATGGCCTCTCCTCCGAGTTTTTGCAGGGGCACAAACGTTTCATCGATATTGCGGATGAATTTCTTGCATTTATCGGCGATGCGCCATTGGTGATCCACAATGCCGCCTTCGATCATGCCTTTCTCTGCGCCGAGCTAAAACGCGCTGAGCGCATGTTGATTGCACATGAGCGCTTGATCGATACACTGTTATTAGCACGTCGCAAGCACCCCGCAGGCCCGAACGGGCTCGACGATTTGTGCGCGAGGTATGGCATCGACCATTCGCACCGAACGAAGCACGGCGCACTGCTGGACGCCGAGATTCTGGCCGAGGTCTATGTAGAATTGATTGGCGCACGGCAGGCGCAGCTCGGCCTCGCTGAAAGCGGCGAACGTCGCGCGACTGGGATCGAAGGCGTCATCGTGATTCGCCAGCGGCGCGAGCCGCTCGCTTCGCGGTTGAGTGTGGCTGAGCTCGCGGCGCATCGCGAGTTTGTAGCCGGGCTCGGCGAGAACGCTTTGTGGCTCAACTACGCGCCGCAGATGCAGGCGCTGGTTGAGTCTGCGCCATTTTCTGTCGATAGAGGCTAGCGAAATCCACCGGATCAAGCAAAAGTGGTGGAAAGCCGCCATTGCGGACGGCAGTGGCGATGATTTCACGCGCGAACGGGAACAGCAGCCGCGGACACTCGATTAGAACCAGGGGGTTCAGGCTCTCTTGTGGGACATTACGTACGCGAAATACACCGGCGAATTCCAATTCGAAACGAAAAAGCAAGGTGCCGGCGGTTTCCGCCTTGCCTTCGAGCTTTATTACGACTTCGATATCGGTCTCCGACAGCGGCGTAGCGCCGACATTGATCTGAATACCGATCTGCGGCTGTTCCTGACGCGAGGTGAGCGACCGGGGTGCGTTTGGATTCTCGAACGAAAAGTCCTTGATGTATTGAGACAGCACAGTGAGCTGCGGCTGCATCTCCTGCGCAACAGGCTGTGCCGGGCCGCCATTCGTCGTCGCCATAAATACTCCGAAGCCCTGCGTGCTTGCGTGCGCGGCGGTTGGCTAACATAGGGTCCCCGAGCGAACAAGGACGGTATTATTTTGGGTCGCATGACATTTTCGCCCAACTGGATCAGATCGAAGTTTCGAGGCTCAGGAACGCTCAACGGTTCGTTCTGGCTCCGGTCAGGTTGTGGGGATCGAGGACCTGATGCCGTTGGTTGGGCTCGAAATGGACAACGCCGTTCTCCGCGAGGATTTATCACGGACGTGTCAAACGCAGCCGCATGGCCCGTCGGCGTTGCCACCAAAACAGAGCTGCGGTCGGTTATAAGCCACGGAATTAACGACAGAATCCCCGCTAGCAGGGTAGGGCTGCCGGAACTTTCCGTCTACAATGCGGCGAAACTTCCATTGTCCAGGGCGACGCGGATTTCGCGCGCTATGGTTACCGCCTAGAAGGTTAGCAGACCGGCAAATGATCCTGCCAGCACTAGGCCCAAAGCCCAGCCAAACCAACCAATAGCCGCGGCCACTGTAACGAAGGCTCCCCAGTTCCAGAAAGGGCAGCGCACAGCAGCGCATAGCACCCATTTTGCCACATTCATCAGCGTTTCTCTGCTTAGCAATGTTGGCCTAGCCTCGCTGATCGTCTAAGGTTCGGCCGAGAGAATTAAATTGCGCCGAGCTTGGCGCGATATCCGGTCCCAAGGATTGGTACCACTGGCCGATGTAAGATCAGGGGGCCAGATCCGCAGCGCGAGGGCCGCTGATCCGGCCGATGTGCTCTTACGGTAGCCGAAAGCATGCGAGACGTGTTCGATATCTACACCATCATTTTCTTGGCGCTCGCAGTGTTCATCTTCCTGCGATTGCGCAGCGTATTGGGCCAACGCACAGGCCGGGAACGTCCGCCCTACGATCCCTATTCTGCCCGCGAACCAGCACGGCCTGCGACCGAAAAAATCGTCTCGCTGCCCAACCGTGCCCCAGAAGCAGCGACAGCCAAGCCGGCGGAACAATCTGAAGTCTCACCCGAGCGCTGGAAGGGAGTGGCCGAGCCAGGTTCGACCATCGCAAGCGGCTTAGATTCAATCGCGGCTGAGGACACCAGTTTCGACGCCAAGCATTTTTTGACCGGTGCGCGGGCAGCCTATGAGATGATTGTGAGCGCGTACGCGGAGGGGGATCGCCGCACATTGAAGAATTTGCTCGCCCGCGACGTATACGACGGTTTTGAAAGCGCCATCAGCGAGCGTGAAAAGCGCGGCGAAACTGTTGAGAGCCGCTTCGTGTCTATCGACAATGCCGACATCACCGCGGCCGAATTGCGCGGGCGCAACGCGCAGATAACCGTGCGCTTCCAATCCAAGCTTGTCTCGGTGACACGCGACAAGAATGGCAACGTTATTGACGGCAACGCCGAGAGTGTAACTGACATTACCGACATTTGGACGTTCGCGCGCGACGTAAGTTCGCGCGACCCGAACTGGAAATTGCTTGCCACGGAAGCCGGGCAGTAAGCGCATGCGGCTGACGAGCCTTCATGCACTCACCAAATTCGGAATTGGTATCTGGTTGATCGCGGCGGCGAATGCACCGGCGGATGCCTTAAGCCTTCGTAATGCGCATGTGGAGGGGCTATCATTTGCTGGACTCGACGGCTGGAAGGATGACGACCACGCAGCCGCCTTCGCAACGTTTCTCAATAGCTGTCGCGCCATTCTCAACGCAAACAAAACAATGCGTTCGGCGCGGCCGCTCTTGGGCGGATTGTTCAAGGCGTGTGAACGCGCAGCAGCAGCCGGCAAGCTGGATCGCGACCATGCACGGGCCTTTTTTGAAAGCAATTTTAAGCCGGTACGGGTGAGGCCCGCGGGTCAGACCGAAGGCTTCTTCACAGGTTACTACGAAACCGAAGTCAATGGCTCCCGCTTCCCGAGCGATGAGTATACCGTGCCGATCTATGCGGCGCCGGCTGAGATCGTAAGGCGGCGGCAGAGCAAGGTGTTTGCCGATCTCGATCGCGCGAAGATCGAAGATGGCGCATTAGCCGGCAAGGAACTGGAAATCTGTTACGTTAAGAACCCGATCGACGCATTCTTCGCGCAGATCCAGGGCTCCACCCGCGTTAAGCTCGACAGCGGCAAACTGTTGCGTCTCAACTATATCGCAAGCAATGGTATGCCCTACACACCGGTTGGAAAATTTCTGATCGAGCGCGGAATCGTCTCCAAGGAAGATATGTCGATGGATAAAATCCGTGGCTTTATGGAGGCCAATCCGGAAGAGGGCAAAGCACTACGCCGTAAGAACCGGTCCTTCGTGTTCTTCCAGGAAACGCCACTGAGTGGACATGACGAATGCATTGGCGCTCAAGGCGTGCCGTTAACGGCTGGTCGTTCGGTGGCAGTGGACAAGCACATCCACGTCTATGGAACGCCGATCTGGGTCGAGGCTGATCTGCCGATCGACAGCGAGAAGCGCGAAACCACATTCCACCGGTTGCTGTTTGCGCAGGATACTGGCTCTGCGATCGTCGGACCCGCACGCGCTGACATCTATTTTGGTCACGGCGAGGAGATCAGCCATATTGCGGGCCGCATTAAACAGAACGGCCAATTTGTAATGCTGGTCCCGCAGAACGTGACTGTCAATGGCGCAGCGGTCGCGAAGATTCCTCTTCCAAAGCCACGCCCGGAGATGACGGTCACTGCGGCCGCCCGATCGACTACCGAAACGACGGAGAGCGTACGGACGCCGATTCCCAGGTCGCGCCACTGACACCATGAGTTCCGGCTACCGCAAGCAGCGTCGCGTTCTTTCTCCAGAGGAACGGGCGCTATGGACAACTGTTGCCAAAACGATTGCGCCGTTGCGAGAATTCTCCGTAGCAGATGAGGACGACAGGGCTGGCACCGCAACCCCTGTTCGCCCGGCTGGGTCTGCCACAAATTTTGCCCGGTCTGCACATGCATTTTCTGAGAAAAATCCGCCTCGAATCGCGCCACTTGGTCGCCGCATGAAGCAGCGTCTGGGGCGCGGTAAAGAACCGATCGACGGCAGCCTCGACCTGCACGGCCTGACGCAAAGTAAGGCGCACGCGGCCCTGCTGCAGTTCCTGCGCTCAGCGAGTGCACGCGGCGCGCGACTGGTGTTAGTCATCACAGGTAAAGGTGCTCGTGCAGGCGAGGGTGAGCGCGGCGTCCTCAAGCGCAAGGTGCCGCAGTGGCTAGGCTTGCCGGAATTCCGCGTGCTGGTCATTGGTTTCGAAGACGCGCACGTGGCCCATGGCGGTGAGGGCGCGCTTTACATTCGCATACGTCGGACGCGCGGCGGATAGGGTCGCACCGATCAAAGGATAAATCGACTTAAATCCGTGTTATTGGCTAGGTCGCCAATGTGCTTCTGCACATAAGCCGCGTCGATGTTGACCGTCTCGCCTGACCGGTCAGGTGCCGCAAACGACACGTCGTCGAGAACTCGTTCCATTACCGTTTGAAGACGTCGGGCGCCGATATTTTCGACACTGGCATTCACTGCCACTGCTATGTCGGCGATGGCATCGATCGCATCCTTACTGAACTCGAGTGTCACACCTTCGGTACTCATCAACGCCACATACTGCTTGATCAACGAGGCTTCCGGCTCGGTGAGAATACGCCGGAAATCGTCGCGGGTGAGTGCCTTGAGCTCCACGCGGATGGGCAGGCGGCCCTGCAGCTCGGGCAACAGATCCGAAGGTTTGGAGATATGAAATGCCCCGGACGCGATAAACAATATGTGGTCGGTTTTCACCGGCCCATGCTTGGTATTGACGGTAGTTCCCTCGATCAGCGGCAGCAGGTCACGCTGCACGCCCTCGCGCGATACATCGGCGCCGCGCACGCCCTCGCGGCCTGTGATCTTGTCGATCTCGTCGAGGAAAACGATTCCGTTCTGCTCGACTGCTCGTATTGATTCCTGCACCAGCTGCTCATTGTCGAGCAGTTTGTCGGATTCCTCGTTGACCAGTATATCGTGCGATTCCTCGACCGTGACTCGGCGCGTCTTGGTACGACCACCGCCGAGCTTTCCAAAAATGTCGCCGATATTGATGGCACCCATCTGTGCCCCTGGCATCCCAGGAATCTCGAACATCGGCATGCTAGCGCCGCCCGCCTGTACCTCGATCTCGATTTCCTTGTTGTTGAGTTCTCCGTCGCGCAACTTTTTGCGGAAACTTTCGCGCGTAGTCGGGCTTGCTCCCGGACCGACGAGTGCGTTGAGTACACGCTCTTCAGCCGATTGCTCAGCGCGCGCCTGCACGTCCTTTCGCTTTTTGTCTCGGACGAGCGCAATGCCGATCTCGACCAGATCGCGAACAATCTGCTCGACGTCACGCCCAACATAGCCAACTTCAGTGAATTTGGTGGCCTCGACCTTGAGAAAAGGGGCGCCAGCAAGCCTGGCAAGTCGTCGGGAAATCTCGGTTTTGCCGACGCCCGTTGGGCCGATCATCAGGATGTTTTTTGGAAGAACTTCCTCGCGCAGCTTCTCGTCGAGCTGCAATCTCCGCCACCGGTTGCGCAACGCAATGGCAACCGCGCGCTTTGCATCGCCTTGGCCGACGATATAGCGATCAAGTTCCGAAACAATTTCGCGCGGCGAAAAATCTGTCATGCGTTGCGAACCATCAAGAGAGCACGGCCATCCGGGGTGTCGACTAGGCGATC
The DNA here is from genome assembly GCA_035315965.1 of Pseudolabrys sp. Lineage (GTDB taxonomy): Bacteria > Pseudomonadota > Alphaproteobacteria > Rhizobiales > Xanthobacteraceae > Pseudolabrys. The sequence goes on along the minus strand of DATFXJ010000150.1, from coordinate 11,969 downwards.
TTTTCGAAAACTGGCCTTTTCGTACGCCCGAATCGCGCGGGCATTGGCAGGATCAGGATCGGTCACGACGCGCAGCGTTCCCGCTATCAATAACCAATCGATAAAAGCGCGAATAAAAGCGGAACCGTGCCCGCGATCGAGCATGTCAGTTTCGCCTATGAATTGATCAATACCGCGCGTACCTGCGGGCTGTGGGTCCAGGCCGCCGTTATCCCAACTTGCAGGATCATAGCATTGCAGATAGGCGAACGCCTGGTCCTTGCGCACGACGATGAACTGATCTATCGCCGGGTCGTCGAGGTCGTTGCTGATGAGATCGAATTGCTCGTTTAACTTGCCCCACCATTGGGCGACATGCGGTTCGGCGAGCCAACGTCGAACCAGCGGCAAATCGTCGTCGGTCATCGGATAAAACTTGTACATGCAGCTACGATATTCAGACGCTTTTCAAAGTCTCAATCGTGACGTTGCGGTTGGTGAATACGCAAATTTCGGCAGCAATATCGAGCGACTTGCGCACAATGTCTTCAGCATCAAGCGGTCCGTCAAGCAGAGCCCGCGCCGAGGCGAGCGCATAGTTGCCGCCAGAGCCAATGCCCATAATACCGTTTTCCGGCTCCAGCACGTCACCTGTGCCGGTGAGGATCAAGGAAACGGTCGCATCGGCGACGATCATCATCGCTTCAAGGCGGCGCAGGTACCGATCGGTGCGCCAATCCTTGGCTAGCTCGACGGCAGCGCGGGTGAGCTGCCCCGGGTACTGCTCGAGCTTGCCTTCCAGGCGCTCGAACAACGTGAAGGCGTCGGCGGTCGCGCCGGCGAACCCCCCGATCACCTCGCCTTTGCCAAGGCGACGCACCTTCTTGGCGTTGGATTTGACGATAGTCTGTCCAATCGAGACCTGCCCGTCGCCGCCGATAACCACGCTGCCGCCCTTGCGGACAGTAAGAATGGTCGTGCCATGCCAGGAGGGAAGTTCTATCGATGACATACGCTCAAAGACCCGCGATCTGCGTCATCTAGGTAGGGCGCAGCGTCTTTGCAAACCATTCGCAACAGATGTGGCGAATCCAATAAACCCCTGATAAAAAGCGGCGAATAAGGGATATTGCATGCGCAAGAGTGCAGTAAAGCGCAAGACGAAGGAAACCAACGTCGAGGTTGAAGTCGACCTCGACGGGACGGGCCGCGCGTCGGTAGCGACCGGCATCGGCTTCCTCGACCATATGCTCGACCTGCTAGCGCGTCATTCGCGCATGGATATTGCGGTCAATGCCAAAGGCGATCTGCACATCGATCATCATCACACCACCGAGGACGTCGGCATCGCGCTCGGTCAGGCAGTGAAACAAGCCCTCGGTGACATGAAGGGGCTCACGCGTTACGCCGATGTGCACATACCTATGGACGAAGCGCTGACGCGCGTCGCCATCGATATTTCCGGTCGCCCTTTTCTTGTGTTCAAGGCCGAATTCGTGCGCGATAAGGTCGGCGAATTCGACACAGAGCTGGTGCAGGAATGGTTTAGGGCATTCGTTATGAATGCCGGTGTTACGTTGCATGCCGAGACTTTGTACGGCACCAACGATCACCATATTGCCGAGTCATGCTTTAAAGGGTTGGCGCGTGCGTTGCGGGCAGCCGTGGCCATCGATCCGCGCGCGAAGAACGAAGTGCCCTCCACGAAGGGTTCGCTCGGCGGGTGACCTAGTAACCAGTACCGCTGCGATATTGCCGGGTTCCGAGTTAAGGGCTGTTCCGCTGTCGTGGGATATGACACCGAAGTATGAGGAGCAGCACAGGACTAACGCGATGCCCACTTACACCGTTCACGCACCGCCCTTGCGACAAGGCGAGACATTGAGCTCCCCTGAGCGCTTCATGTTCGTGCGCGACGGGTTTCATTTCTGGGCGTTTGTGTTGGCGCCTTTATGGCTCCTTCTGCACGGCCTGTGGCTGGCCTTTGTAATTTGTGGCGTCGCCTATGGGTTAATTGGGATAGGGCTCGCGCTGCTGGGCGCGTCGGCCATTGAGCAATTTCTGGCTGGATTTCTGATCGCCTTGTTGATTGGTTTTGAGGCGCCTAGCATCTGGCGCTGGACGCTGACACGGCGCGGCTGGGTCACACTGGGCTTCGTCGTTGGCGAGGACGCAGAAATCGCTGAACAACGCTTTTTCGCCGAATGGGCAAAAACACGCATTTCGCCGCCGGCGGCCGCTGCACCACTTGAACCAAGATATTCGACGCCGATGCGCCGTGGACCTCCCTCGCCGTCCGACGTTATCGGCTTATTCCCCGAGCCGGGAGCTCAGCGGTGAACGTTGCCATCGTCAACTATGGCTCCGGCAATCTGCATTCGGCTGCTAAGGCTTTCGAACGCGCCGCGCGCGACAGCGGGCAGGAACAGACGATCGCAGTCACCGGCAATCCCGATGTGGTGGCGCGTGCTGACCGCATTGTGCTGCCTGGAGTCGGTGCGTTTGCAGATTGTCGTCGCGGCCTCGATGAAATTCCGGGCATGGTCGAGGCGCTCGAGCAAAGTGTCCGCAAAAAGGGCAAGCCTTTCTTCGGTATCTGCGTTGGCATGCAACTGATGGCAGACCGCGGGCGCGAATATCAAGTAACTCCGGGTCTCGGCTGGATTGAAGGTGAAGTCGCCCGCATTGCGCCGTCGAATCCGGACCTGAAAATTCCGCACATGGGCTGGAACACACTCACTATGCTCAAAGCCCACCCGCTACTCGAGGAAATACCACTTGGGCCGGGCGGACTTCATGCATATTTCGTCCACTCATATGAACTGAAAACAGCGCAGCGTGGTGATCTGGTGGCGCAGGCGGACTATGGCGGCCCACTCACTGCTGTCGTCGGCCGGGACAATATGATCGGCACGCAGTTTCATCCGGAGAAGAGTCAGCGCTTGGGTCTCGCACTGATCGCTAGTTTTTTGAGGTGGAAGCCGTAATAGCGATGCCATTATTCTGCACTAGCGGTCTTCAGTGGCGCTTCGGAACGACTAAATATGGTTGGTCTCCGTGATTCTGTTTCCGGCTATCGATCTCAAGGAAGGTGTCGCTGTTCGGCTAGAGCAGGGCGATATGGCGCGCACAACCGTTTTCCATCGCGATCCGGCCGCGCAGGCCCACGTTTTCGAGCAGCAAGGTTTCGAATATCTGCACGTTGTCGATCTGGATGGAGCATTTGTCGGCAAGGCGATGAACGCCGCAGCCGTCGACAGAATTCTCGAAACGGTGAGCATACCGGTGCAGCTTGGCGGCGGCGTGCGCGACACTGCAACCGTTGAGAGTTGGCTGGATAAAGGCATTGCTCGAATCATTATCGGCACCGCTGCAGTACACGATCCGCCTTTCGTCAAACAGGCTGCCCGCGATTACCCCGGCCGCATTGCGGTTGGACTCGACGCGCGGGATGGCAAGGTCGCCGTCAAAGGTTGGGCGGAAACTTCGCAATTGTCCGTACTCGAAATAGCCAGACGGCTCGAGGATGTAGGTGTGTCTGCGATTGTGTATACCGACATCGCGCGTGACGGCATGCTGCAAGGCCTCAACTTCGATGCGATTGTTGCGCTTGCCGATGCGGTGACCATTCCGGTGATCGCCTCCGGAGGTCTTGCCTCGATCGAGGATGTCAAAGCGCTGGTTGCGCCGCGGGCAAGAAAGCTTGGGGGGGCTATTGTCGGCCGCGCGCTTTATGACGGGCGGCTAGACGCTGCAGAGGCGCTCAAGCTGATCCGGGCTGCGGGGACCGTTGTCTGATGTTCAAAGTCCGTGTCATCCCTTGCCTCGATGTAAAGGGCGGCCGCGTGGTCAAAGGCGTAAATTTTGTCAATCTCCGCGACGCTGGAGATCCAGTAGAGGCGGCGATTGCCTACGACACGGCCGGGGCGGACGAGCTTTGCTTTCTCGATATCACCGCGAGCCATGAAAAACGCGAAACGATCTACGACGTTGTGACCCGCACGGCGGAAGCTTGCTTCATGCCGCTCACGGTTGGCGGCGGGGTGCGCACGGTGGATGATATCCGCAAGCTGCTCGCCTGCGGCGCGGACAAAGTATCGATCAACACGGCCGCGGTGAATCGGCGCGCTTTCGTGAATGAGGCGGCGGAGAAATTCGGCGTTCAGTGCATCGTGGTGGCGATCGATGCCAAAAAGGTGTCGAAGGCGGGCGAAAATGACCGCTGGGAAATCTTCACACACGGTGGACGTAATCCGACCGGCCTCGACGCGATTGCTTATGCAAGGGAAGTCGTCGGATTGGGAGCTGGAGAAATCCTGCTTACATCGATGGACCGCGACGGCACCAAGAAGGGCTACGACCTGGCCCTTACGCGAGCGATCGCCGACGCGGTGACCGTGCCGGTCATTGCCTCGGGCGGTGTCGGCACACTCGAACACATGGTCCAAGGCATCCGCGACGGCCACGCTACCGCGGTGTTGGCCGCCTCTATATTTCACTTCGGTGAGCACAGCGTACGCGAGGTCAAGGCCTATATGGCCAAGGCCGGGCTGCCAGTGCGGCTCGATCCCTGACCGCAACAGTGCTATTGAGCCGCCGAAAGAGGCGTCAATGAGCAAGTTTACGCTGTCCGATCTGGAAAGCCGGATCCATGAGCGCGCCAAGGCCAACGCAACGGAATCCTATACGCGTGCGTTAATCGACAAAGGCGTAGCACACTGCGCAAAGAAACTGGGGGAGGAGGCAATCGAAACGGGTCTTGCCGCCGTCCAGGAAGACAAAGAGCGACTAATCGCAGAAGCAGGCGATCTACTTTATCATCTGCTGGTGCTGCTTGAAGCGCGCGGCGTTTCGCTATCGGAGGTCGAAGCCGCGCTTGAGAAGCGCACGGTACAAACCGGACACAAGGAAAAAGCGTTACGTCCGCGTAGCTAATCGCAATCATGGAACAGCGCACCGAGGAAAATCTGTCACCCTATCGCACCTTTACGCGTGCGGAATGGGCAATTTTGCGCGAGGACACGCCCATGACTCTGGCCTCGGAAGAGATTACCCGTCTGCGGTCGCTGCACGACCGCCTGGACATGGCTGAGGTTGAGGAAATTTATCTGCCGCTGTCGCGGTTGCTTTCAATGTATGTAGCGGCCACCCAGCGGCTTTTCCGGGCACAGCAGCGTTTCCTCGGTACCGAGGATGCGAAGATGCCTTACATCATTGGCGTCGCAGGCTCTGTCGCTGTCGGCAAGTCGACCACGGCGCGCGTCCTGCAAGCCTTGTTGGCGCGCTGGCCGAATGTGCCCAAGGTCGATCTGATCACAACCGATGGTTTTCTTTATCCGAACGCGGTTCTGGAACGCGAAGGCCTGATGGAGAAGAAGGGCTTTCCAGAGAGCTATGACTTGCCGGCGCTGCTCAGGTTCCTTTCCGATGTGAAAGCCGGCCGGCGTCCAGCACGGGCGCCGATCTATTCGCATTTGATCTACGACGTAATGCCGAACCAATCGATCGAGATCGACAGGCCGGACATCCTTATCGTTGAAGGACTGAACGTGTTGCAGACCGGCCGGCTGCCGAAAGACGGCAAGGCGATCCCATTCGTATCCGATTTTTTCGATTTCTCGGTTTACCTTGACGCCAATGAGGATGTGCTCAAGTCCTGGTACGTGGATCGATTCTTGACCCTGCGCGGCACCGCCTTCCGCGATCCGAAATCCTACTTTCATCGCTATTCGAGTTTATCGGACGAGGAAGCGATCGAAACAGCGTCATCCATCTGGTCGCGCATCAATCTGATCAACCTGCACGAAAACATACTGCCGACGCGGCAGCGCGCCGATCTCATATTGAAGAAAAATGAAAGTCACCTCGTGGAGAACGTTTCATTGAGGAGACTGTGAGTTACGGACGGACGGGCGCGCCAGATCACGCCGCGCGGCGGCTAAGATCAAAATGCTCGAAATAGCGTTTCTTGATCGCCGACACAGGAAGCACGATCAGTACATCGGTGGTGCCGAACTGATAGTCTATTACAGCGCCGTCGCCAATATACGCCCCGAGCCGTAGATATCCCTTGATCAGGGGTGGCAGCGCGCGCAGCGCGTCCTTGGCGTCGATCGCTACTTTCGCCGCCCGGTTCATTTCGACATAACGCTCGGGCAATGCTCGAGCGCGCCACTGCTCCGGCGCCGCTGCATAGTGATGCAAGAACGAGAGAGGCAATGCGAGACGCTTAGGATCTGTGCCGTCTAAGCTTGCGCATCCGAACATGACATCACAACGGTTCTGCAGGATGTATGCATAGATGCCATGCCAGAGAAGCTCGACCGTCCGTCTGTTGCGGTAATGGACTAGCACGCAGGAGCGGCCGAGTTCGAGAAATTTAAGATTGCCGTGACGTGCGATCAGTGATCCGATGTCGAATTCGCCGGCGGTGTAAAACCCACCATAGTCTTCAGCCAATGGCTGGCGGAGAAGCCGATATGTGCCGACCACGGCGGGTCGATTCAGTGCGCTGTGGTCCCGTGCGGCGTGGTCGATCACCAGCAAGTGGTCGCAGATTGCATCATAGCCATCGATATCCCGGCGCGCGAACAATCGCCCAGGATTTGGGATAGCCGCGCCTTCCTGATAAAAAACGTGGTAACGCAGCTTTTGCGCCTGCCGCACCTCAGCGGCGGTTTGCGCTAGTCGGACCTCTAGGGAGCCGACTCGGCCAAGACTTTGGGAGGGCCCGTGTGCGCGCGCGGCCCAGGCTAGCATTCCGCCATATGCCTGAAGCGACGGGATAATGCCGGGTACGCCAAGACCACCGGGCGGCGGGCGAAACCGCTCAAAGAAGTTGCGCCGGGGATGAAGACTGGCGAGGGTGGCCATGGGCATTGGGGTCCTTTCGGCGTGAGCGCGAAAACCCTATGTCTGGCTTCGATTTCCGGACAGGCGAATCATCGAGGATCTGCCGATGTGCCCCTACATCACGGACCGACTACGGATTTATGACAATGTGGGGAGGCCCGTCTTAGGCCGCAAGCGGGTTGCCGGGCAGGGCCAAAGTGGCGTCCAGCACCTCGTGCAGTCGCTCGCGATCGAGCGGTTTTACTAGCAGACCGCGTAACCCAGGGGGCGAGCGCGGCCTTGCGATCTTCCTCCTAAGCATTGACGGCGAGTGCAATTATGCGTGTCCGTGTGGTCCGCGCGTCTGCCTCCGCTGCGCGGATGCGGCGCGCCGCCTCCAGACCGTCCATCCCCGGCATTTGCACGTCCATTAGCGCCAAGCGAGTGTTCACCCGCGTCTCGCGCGTCGGCAGCCGTCTCTCCGTTGCTTTCAATGGTTGGAAGATACGCGAGCAAGGTCCTCAGTCACAAGGATCGACATTACTTTGCTATCGGAGAAAGCTTCAGCTGTTTCATTTGCGAACGCGGTTGACGGATGGTCGAACGACCAGCACAAGAACAATGCCAAGAACCTAATTGATGTCGGACTTTCGCCTATAATCACGGGATACCCGTCATCATGACAATCTGTCGCGGTCTCGCCGTCGCTCTCCTACTGATGTCGGCAATCGGAGCTCCGGCGGCCTTGGGGAAGGACCTCAAGCCGTGGAAGCACGGCGTAATCGAGCCAAAAGGCGATGCCGGGTTCATGTTGATGGTAGGTCAGCGTGATTTCGGAGCGCGGCATGGCCTCAAGATCGAGATCGTGCCACTGAAGAACGGCGCCACTGCGCACAAGGCGGTGCTCGCGGGCGAGCTCGACAGCATTGAGTCGAGTCCAGGCGCGACTATCCTCGCTGGCGCCCACGGTGCAGACATCAAGATTCTCGGATGTGATTGGCCCGGCGTGCCGCACGGATTGGTGGTGAGATCGGCCATCCACAAGGTCGAGGATTTGAAAGGCAAGACGATCGCGGTGGCGGCGCCGGGCTCGCTGCCCAATCTGCTGGTTAGCGCCATTCTCGAGCAGCACAAAATTCCGGTGGCGGGGGTCCATTTCGCGAATCTCGGTGGTGACCTCGATCGCTTCAAGGCTGTGATAGCCGGTGTCGTTGATGGCGGAATCGTTGCAGCCGAATTCATGGCCGTCGCACCCAACAACGTAAAGATGTTGGTGACTGGACACGAAGCACTGCCGAACTATGTGCGGCTATGCCTGACCATGACCGGCAAAACAATTTCCACGCGGCGTGACGACGCAGTCAATTTTGTAGCGGCGGAAATGGAAGCGCTGAAATTCGCGGTCAGCCATAGGGATGAAACGATCAAGCTCACACAAGCGGCAATACAGTCAAAGTCAGACGATCCACGCCCGGCCTATGCTTTCGATGACACGCTCAGGCAGAACGCCATCGATCCGGAAGCCCGTCTGCCGCTCGAGAAACTGAACTGGATGCAAAATGAGCTGGTGAAGGCTGGCAACTTAAAGGCACCGGTCGATCTCGCCAGGATCATCGATGCTGAAATCCGTGCCGAGGCAATAAAGCGAACCCGCAAATAGTCAGATTTTTACGGGCGCCATAATGCCAGACGGAAAAATTTCTTCCGGTTTGGCAAGGCGGTGCGCAATACCTTGCTCGTGTGCATAGCGGAGAAATAATTCCAGCGTCGGCCGATTCGGTTCAATGCCATAAGGAAAGAGCTCACCGCCGAACATCTGCTGCATTCGCAGCGCATAACCGGTCAACCATGGCACCGGATAGCGCGATACGGCAGGATCAAGTATGCGTTCAAGACTGCGGCGTCTGGATTCCTCGAACGCATTATAGAGATTGCGGGCGATCCAGGGCTGGCCTTCAAGGATCGATTTACGCATCGCAATCACATGCATAATCGGGTAGACGCGCGTCTGCTCGTAGTAACGCTGCTCTAGCGCCTCGTAATCGGGAAACAAGCGTAAAACATCCGGATGTCTTTCACGAAATGAATTCGGGGGGCGGGCGATGATGGCGCAGTCGATTTCGCCGGAAGCGATCATGCCACTCAAAGTTTTCTCCGCTACGCTGGCGAGACGCACACCTTTTGGCAACGACAACTCGACCTTTTCGACACGTCCAGCTTCATTAGTGCCGGCCTGCACCCAGTCAATGTCGCACAGCGCTACGCCCTCCTCGTGTGTCAACCAGCCTCGCATGTAGACCGCGGCTGTGTGCGCCCATTCCGGCACCCCGACGCGTTTTCCTCGCAAGTCCTGGACTCTTTTGACGCCTGACTTCCGATTTACATAAAGCGAAGCAAAGCGGAACAATCGTGAGGCGTAAACCGGCAGGCCGATGATGTCGGAATCCTTTCGGGTCACCTGCGCTAAAAATTTGGCGAAAGAAAGCTCGGAAACATCCCATTCCCGGTTGAAAGTGAAGCGCGAAAAGATTTCGTGGTGACCAAGGGTGAGCCAGTTCGCCTCAATGCCTTCTGCCCGGACCAGACCGAGACGGAAATCACGGAAATGGTCGTAGTCTGTGGTGGCGACGGTGAGAGCAACACTCACGACCTCACCTTGCTTTCCGCTTCGCCTCAATCTTGTCCCAGATCAGCGCCGCCACATCGGGCCCACCAAGATTTTTGATTGCGCGAATTCCAGTAGGCGAAGTGACATTGATTTCGGTCAAATAGCCGTCGATCACGTCAATTCCGACGAACAGCAGGCCACGCTGGCGCAGCGCCGGGCCGATGCGCTTGCAGATCTCAACCTCGCGTTTTGTGAGCTCGGTTGCCGTCGGCTCGCCACCTCGCACCATATTGGATCGCAGATCATCGGCTGCTGGAACGCGGTTGACTGCCCCGGCATATTCGCCATCCACTAGAATGATGCGCTTGTCGCCATTCTTGATATTGGGCAGGAATTTCTGAACGACCCACTGCTCCCGAAACGTGCTTGCGAACAGATCGTAGAGTGAGCCGAAATTGAGATCCTCACGCTCAAGCCGGAAAACCGCTTCGCCTCCTCTGCCGTAGAGCGGCTTCATCACAATGTCGCCATGCTCTGCACGGAAGGCCTTGATCTCGGCTAGATTGCGCGAGATCAGGGTCGGCGGCATCAGGTCGGCAAACTCGGTGACAAAAACCTTTTCGGGCGCATTGCGTACATGCGCGGGGTCGTTGACCACTAGGGTCTTTGGATGGATGCGCTCAAGAAGATGCGTGGTCGTCACATAGGCAAGGTCAAAAGGAGGGTCCTGGCGCAGCAATACAACATCGAGGTCCGCAAGCTCGATTCGCCGCGGTTGGCCTAACGAAAAATGATCGCCGGCTTTATCGCGGACACTCAGGGACTCGACATGGGCGAACGGGCGACCGTTGAGCAAAGCCAGCTGATCGGGTGTGTAATAGGTAAGTTGATGACCGCGTTTCTGCGCTTCCAACAGCAGGGCGAAGGTCGAGTCTCCTTTAATGTTGATCCGTTGGATCGGATCCATTTGAACCGCGATTTTAAGGCTCATGGCCACCTTTTAGACGAATAAAGCGTTAACGCATCAACCGCACTATAGCCGCTTCGGGACCGTTATCGAAAGCAGCGGGCTTCGCTGTTGTGGCCGGCGAAGCGAAAGCAGAGATCCGTGAAATCGGCAACGTCTGTAGTGCGGTGGCCGCTGCGGTTAGCAAACAAGGTACAGCCACCCAGGAAATCGCACGTGGTGTGGAAGTTGCAGCACAGCGCGCGATAGAGACTGCCAAGGAAGTCAATCTGATGGGTGCAGCGACCCACGACACGCACTTAATCACCAAGCGATCGCGGATGTATCGAAGCGGCTTAGGCCTGATCAGCTTCTTTTTTAAAACGGCTGGGATGTGGAGGGAAATCCCGCGGGGCACCACCAGGATTGCGTCGAATCGGATATCGAGAATCATTTTGTCCGGGTGACTTTGCCGGCGTCGCGCCGGAATGCGGACGTTTGTGCAATTAGGAAAGCCGCTGCACAGCTTTCGGTCGAAATTCCGACGTGAAAAGCTGCCTGCCGCTCTGGCCATAAGGTGTGCTTGCACGAGCGTAGTGTTCTCTCATTCCTCGCCATCACATGCGTCCCTGGAGAGGACGAGTGCGCGCTGGTAAATCTCACGTCGTGAACGACCGGTGACGAGTGCGACTTCGCCAACCGCGTCTTTGACTGAAACACGCATCAACGCATCGCGCAGCAGCTCGTCGATATCGTCTGTTATTTCCTCTTTAACCGCAGGCGGCGCTACCACAATGACAAACTCGCCTCGCGTCTCTGCTCCGCTAGCGTAGTCTCGCGCCAGAGTTTCAAGATCGCCGCGTTTCACTTCCTCATGCAGTTTGGTCAGTTCGCGACAGATCACGGCGCTGCGGGCTCCAAACGCGGCGCCAAGATCGGCAAGCGTTGCACAAAGCCGCGGCCCACTCTCGAACAGAACCAACGTGGCTGGAATATTCGCAAGCACGGATAGACGTTTTTGGCGTGCCGCCTGCTTGGCCGGCAGAAATCCCTCGAAGAAGAAACGGTCGGTCGGTAGAGCCGCGACCGATAGGGCTGCTAGCACAGACGACGCACCCGGGAGCGCAGTAACGACGTGACGTGCCTCGCATGTGGCTCGCACGAGTTTGAGGCCCGGATCCGAGATCAATGGCGTTCCGGCATCTGACACTAATGCCACAGCCTGCCGATCAGCGAGGCGGGCCAGCAGCTCCGGCCGCGCTTCCGCGGCGTTGTGTTCGTGGTATGGCGTAAGCGGCGTTGCGATTCCATAGCGCTCCAAAAGCTTGCGGGTGACACGAGTATCCTCACACGCGATGACATCCACTCCGGCGAGCACTTCCAATGCGCGCAACGTGATGTCGCGCAGGTTTCCGATCGGGGTTGCGACAAGATAAAGACCGGGTGCGGCCTTGGTCGCGCCAATCGCTGTGCCAAACGGGGTATAGCAGCGCGACCGCGTCTTGCTTCCTTTTGCCATAGACGGGACTTTAGACGGCCACCTTGTGCGCGTCACGGGTGATAAATCCTCATAGCTTTTCATGTCCTTAACTTTTGCGCGACAAA
>DATFXJ010000149.1:0-12083 GCA_035315965.1 Pseudolabrys sp. | reverse complement strand
GAGACCATCACGCGCAAGACCTTCACCACGGACGCCGCGCGCATAAATGCTCTCGCGACCGAACGCTCCGCAGTCGGATTCGTCCTCGGCTTGCCGATCAATATGGATGGGAGCGAAGGCCCGCGAGCGCAATCGACTCGTGCATTCGCCCGCAACCTTGCCAGGCTCACTGAATTGCCGATCGCTCTGTGGGACGAGCGGCTTTCTACTGCTGCGGTAGAGCGTGAATTGATCACTGCCAATGTCAGACGTAAGAAACGTGCCGCCGTCATCGATCAGTACGCCGCCGCTTTTATCCTGCAAGGCGCTCTCGACAGGCTGGCACGGCTATAAAGCGGCCTCTCTCCTTCATGCCTCCTCCTAAGGCACAACGTTAACGATCCGAATGAGTGCCTTGTGGATCGGGGGGCAACACCCTTGCCGGAGGGGCAAGTTGCGCCTATAGGTCCTGCTTTAATGACCATTGCGCCGAAACCCTCGTTTGTCCTCAGCAGACGGCATTTGTTGGGGATCGAGGGGCTTTCGCAAAAAGACATTTCCGGACTGCTCGACCTCGCGGAAGAATTCGTCGAGCTCAATCGTCAGATCGAAAAAAAACGCGCCTCCCTGCGCGGCCGGACCCAGATCAATCTCTTCTTTGAAGTGTCGACCAGGACCCAGGCCTCGTTCGAGCTGGCGGGCAAGCGCCTCGGCGCCGATGTCATGAACATGTCAACTAACTCATCCTCGATGCGCAAGGGTGAAACACTGATCGACACAGCGATCACGCTCAATGCCATGCGCCCGGACATCATCGTCGTGCGCCACCACGCGTCCGGCGCGGTCGAATTGCTGGCACGCAAAGTGGATTGTTCGGTCATCAACGCGGGCGATGGATCGCATGAACATCCGACCCAAGCCTTGCTCGACGCGCTGACCATCCGCCGAAACAAGGGGCATATCGAGAGCCTCCTGGTGGCAATTTGCGGCGATATCCTTCACTCTCGAGTCGCCCGGTCGAATATCATTCTGCTCAACGCCATGGGCGCGCGCGTGCGCGTTGTCGCTCCGTCTACTCTCCTGCCGCCAGGCATCGAGCGGTTCGGGGTCGAAGTCGCGCGTGACATGCGTGAAGGACTGGCCGATGCCGACATTGTCATGATGCTCCGACTTCAGCGCGAGCGCATGAACGGGTCCTACGTGCCGTCGATGTCAGAGTATTTCCACTACTACGGACTCGATGAGAAAAAACTCGCTTATGCAAAACCAGACGCGCTTGTGATGCATCCCGGACCGATGAACCGGGGTGTCGAGATCGATTCCATCGTCGCAGACGGCGCCCAGTCGCTAATCCGCGAACAAGTCGAGATGGGCGTGGCGGTGCGCATGGCGGTGCTTGAAGCCTTGTCGCGGAACTTGCCCAATGCATAGCCTCTCGTCATTCCGGTTCGCCCGCGGAGTTTACCATCAGGCCGCGCTTCGCGCGGATTCGTTGGCTCCTGCCCCGGAATAACAGGATAGGTTAAGAATGCTGTCCGACCGCCGCCCGATCCTGCTTGCTAATGCGCGGATCGTCGATCCGTCGCGCGATTTCGATATTGTCGGAGATCTGTTGATCGCGGAGGGCGTTGTCCGCGAGGCCAAGAAAGGCATTGGCGCCGCCGGCGTGCCGGAGGGCACCGACGTGATCGATTGCCGCGGCAAGCTGATAGCACCAGGCCTTGTGGACATGCGCGCTTTCATCGGTGAGCCTGGCGAAGCCAGTCGCGAGACGCTTGCCTCCGCGAGCCAGGCGGCGGCAGCCGGCGGCGTTACGACGGTTATTTGCCAGCCCGATACCTCGCCAGCGATCGACGATCCGGCGACCGTTGATTTCGTGCTTCGCCGCGCGCGCGACAATGCGATCGTACATGTGCACCCGATGGCCGCGATCACCAAGGGATTGGAAGGCAAGGAGATGACGGAGATCGGTCTGCTCAAGGCGGCCGGCGCCGTCGCCTTCACCGATGGCGCTAAAAGCGTCACCAATGCGCAGGTGATGCGGCGAGCGCTGACTTATGCCGGCGATTTCGACGCAATGATCGTGCACCATACCGAAGATCCGAACCTGATTGGTGACGGTGTCATGAATGAAGGCGAGTTCGCCGCACGCCTCGGTCTGCTTGGCATTCCGAAAGCGGCGGAAACGGTAATGCTGGAGCGGGACGTTCGCCTCGTTGCTTTGTCAGGCGGGCGCTATCATGCGGCTTCAGTCACCTGCGGGGACACGCTCGAGGTATTGCGCCGCGCCAAGGACACCGGCCTGAATGTTAGTGCCTCGGCATCGATTAATCACGTAACCCTTAACGAAAATGACATCGGACCCTATCGTACTTTTCTGAAGTTGACGCCTCCGTTACGCGCAGAAGATGATCGCAAGGCGTTGGTCGAAGCGCTGAGCTCCGGCCTCGTCGATGTGATCATGTCCGATCACAATCCCCAGGACGTCGAAACCAAACGCCTGCCCTTCGCAGAAGCAGCACCCGGAGCGATCGGTCTCGAGACTATGCTCACAGCCGGCTTGCGCCTGGTCCATGGCGGGGAGATCGATCTGATGACGCTATTGCGCGCGATGTCGACGCGGCCGGCGGAGTTGCTTGGCCTTCCGGGTGGTACGCTGAAGAGCGGTGCACCCGCCGACGTGATCGTGGTCGATGCCGAGTTACCGTGGGTGCTTGATCCAGCCGAGTTAAAGTCCAAGTGCAAGAACACGCCCTTCGATGAAGCCCGGCTCACAGGCCGCGTGGTGCGCACTATCGTTTCCGGACGCACCGTCTACGAATACGTATGATCGCGCTCGCGCTTGGCTTCGGTTATCTGCTCGGCTCAATTCCTTTTGGGCTTTTGCTCACACGCGTCGCCGGCGGACCGGACATCCGGGCAATCGGATCAGGCAATATCGGCGCTACCAACGTGCTGCGCACTGGCCGCAAAGGTCTCGCCGCGGCAACTCTTTTTTGTGACGCACTCAAGGGCACGATTGCCGTTCTCCTGGCGGCCCATTTCGGCACTGATGCGGCGCTCATCGGGGGTCTTGGCGCATTTCTCGGCCACCTCTTTCCCGTGTGGTTGAAATTCAAGGGCGGCAAGGGAGTCGCAACTTACATTGGCTTGCTCATAGGCCTTTATTGGCCCGCAGCATTGCTTTTTTGCGTGATCTGGCTCGCGGTCGCCGCCATCTTTCGATATTCATCGCTTGCCGCACTGAGTGCCAGCGCCCTTACACCCTTGGGCTTGTGGTTCTTTGGTTTTACAAATGTCGCCGCCGTCTTTCTGCTGCTCACCGCGCTGCTGTGGATCATGCACCGGCAGAATATCGCGCGGCTGCTCAATGGCACGGAAGGCAAAATCGGCGCGCAGGCTGCCATCACGAACTAAACTTATAGTTGTATTCATTTTAAATCGGTTGGAGTTGGTACCCGCAGGTGGCGCAGGCCTGGTGAGGCCGATCGCAGCGACAGGGTTGGTATCGTCCTGCAACGTGAGATATGGATCTCTGCCGGTAATCAGCCATGTCCAGCCGATACGTCATAGCTCTCGTGTTGCTTCTGGTAATCCAAGGCCTGTCGTCGCGGGCGCAGGAGCAATCATTCGTGAGTTTTGCAGCTGAGCTTTGGACGGATGCGCAAGCCAAAGGAATTGCCCGCGCCACTTTCGATCTTGCCTTAAAAGGCGTAACGCCTGACCAGCGTGTCATTGCTGCCACCAAGCGGCAGCCGGAATACGGAAAACCGGTCGGCGACTACGTTAACGCAATCGTTTCAAACCGTCGCATCGCGGAAGGACAACTCAAGGCTCGTGAATGGGCCAAGACCTTTGATGCGGTCGAAAAGAAATTCCAGGTCGAGCGCTGGATCCTGCTCGCCCTGTGGGGCATGGAATCCGATTTCGGTGCCGAAAAAGATCGTTGGGATGTATTTCGCTCGCTCGCCACGCTCGCTTACGTGAAGTATCGCCATCCCTATTTCCGGAACGAACTGATCGTCGCTATGCGCATCATGCAGGATGGTCATATTGCCCGCGACAAGATGGTTAGTTCCTGGGCCGGCGCGATGGGCCAAACGCAATTCATGCCGTCGAATTTTATTGACTATGCCATAGATTTTTCCGGCGACGGTCGCGCTGATATCTGGAGCAATGTACCTGACGTGCTCGGCTCTACAGCCAACTACCTCAATAAATGGAAATGGAACTCCGCCCTACCATGGGGCTTCGAGGTTACGGTACCGAACGGCTTCGACTATATGCGCAGCCGCGCGACGTTCGCCGAATGGCAGACGCTCGGCGTGCGTCGCGCGGACGGAAAACCGTTTCCTTCGTCCGGACAGGGAATTCTTTTTTTCCCGAGCGGTGCTAACGGCCCGACGTTTATCGTTACAGAAAATTTCGATGTGCTAAAGGAATACAATAACTCCGATGCTTACGCGATTGCGGTGGGGCACCTCGCCGATCGCATGCATGGCGGTGGGTTGATCAAGACGGCCTGGCCTAAGGACGACCGTCAGCTGTCGCGCGATGCACGCATTGCCTTACAAAAAAAATTGTCGGCGCTGGGATACAAAGTGAATGAGTTCGACGGTCACATCGATTTTGATTTGCGCGACAATATTCGCGCCGAGCAAAGGAAACTGGGCATGCTGCCAGATGGTAATCCGACGCTCATGTTGCTGGACAGGCTGGGCGTGAAGGCAGACTGACCAGAGCCGGCCGTTCGGGAACTTCAATCTCGCTCTCTAAAATAGCACATATTTGGATTGTACAACTACTGCTTGCATAAGTCCTGTCTCCTTCGCGCCCCATTTGATTGGTCTGACACGACCTCTTAACGGACCAATTTGACAGCAAGGACCACCTTCCCCATGTTCCGGGCCAACGATACGGCCGATTCCACCATAGTTACAAAGGTACCGGCGGATAACTGATTGGATTTTCATGAATATCGTCGTAGTCGAGTCACCCGCCAAAGCGAAGGCGATCAGTAAATACCTCGGCCCAGGGTATGAGGTACTCGCCTCCTTTGGGCATATTCGCGACCTGCCGGCCAAGGGCGGCTCGGTCGATCCCGAGGCAGACTTCCGCATGGTCTGGGAAGTCGACGCCAAATCCAATCAGCGCGTAAATGACATCGCGCGAGCGCTCAAGAGTGCTGACAAACTGATCCTTGCCACCGACCCCGACCGCGAGGGTGAGGCAATCTCCTGGCATGTGCTGGAGGCGCTCAAGGAGAAGAAGGCGCTCAAGGATCAAACCATCGAACGCGTGGTGTTCAACGCCATCACCAAGCAAGCCGTGACGGAGGCGATGAAACATCCGCGCAAGATTGACGCTTCGCTCGTCGACGCATACCTCGCCCGCCGCGCTCTCGATTACCTCGTAGGCTTCACGCTCTCGCCGGTGCTCTGGCGCAAATTACCAGGCGCGCGCTCGGCCGGCCGCGTGCAATCTGTGGCACTCCGGCTTATCTGCGACCGTGAGTTGGAAATCGAAAAATTCGTTGCAGAGGAATACTGGTCGATCCTCGCCAAGCTGGCGACCCCGCGTAACGAAATCTTCGAAGCGCGGCTGGTCGGTGCCGATGGCCAGAAAATCCAGCGGCTTGACATCGGCTCTGGTGCCGAAGCGGAAGCTTTTACCCGCGATCTTGAGAACGCCAACTTCAAGGTGACAGCAGTCGAAGCGAAGCCGGCGCGGCGCAATCCGCCGCCGCCCTTTACCACCTCAACCATGCAGCAGGAGGCAAGTCGCAAACTCGGTCTCGCTCCGGCGATGACTATGCGCCTCGCACAGCGGCTCTATGAAGGCGTCGAGATCGACGGAGAAACCACCGGCTTGATCACCTATATGCGTACCGACGGTATCGACCTGGTGCCGGAGGCGATCACCGACATCCGCGCCATGCTGGGCCGTAACTATGGCAAGGAATACGTCCCAGCTTCGCCACGCGAGTATCACAACAAGTCGAAGAACGCACAGGAGGCACACGAAGCGGTGCGCCCGACTAGCGCCAGCCGCACATCCGCCGAAGTCGCCAAATATGTCGATCGCGACCAGGCACGGCTGTATGAGTTGATCTGGAACCGCGCGGTTGCGAGCCAGATGGAATCTGCCGAACTCGAGCGCACCACGGTCGATATCGTCGCCAAGGCGGGATCGCGGAACATCGAGCTGCGGGCTTCCGGCCAGGTTGTGAAGTTCGATGGGTTTCTCACCCTCTATCAGGAAGGCCAGGACGAAACCTCCGATGATGACGAGTCGCGGCGCCTGCCCGCGATGTCCGAGGGCGAATCGCTCAGCAAGCAGGCGATCGAATCTTCCCAGCATTTTACCGAGCCGCCGTCGCGCTTCTCGGAAGCCGCTTTGGTCAAGCGCATGGAAGAGCTCGGTATCGGCCGGCCCTCGACCTATGCCTCTATCCTGCAGGTGCTGCAGGACCGCGGCTATGTCCGCATCGACAAGAAGCGCCTCCTTCCGGAAGACAAGGGCCGCGTCGTTGTCGCCTTCCTCGAAAGCTTTTTCACGCGATACGTCGAATATGATTTCACCGCCGGCCTCGAAGAAAGGCTCGACGAAATTTCGGCGGGCTCGATCGACTGGCGTGCTGTGCTCGCCGAGTTCTGGGAGCAGTTTGTGGGCGCCGTCAATGAGATCAAGGAGGTGCGTAATCGCGTCGTGCTTGACGCGCTCAACGATTTGCTCGAACCACATATCTTCCCGGAACGCGCCGATGGCAAGCCGCGCCGCCAATGCCCGCAATGCGGCTCCGGCCAACTTTCGCTGAAGACCGGACGGTTTGGAGCCTTCATCGGCTGTTCGAACTATCCGGAATGCAATTTCACGCGGCAGATCACGCCCAACGCCGATGTAGTTCAGGGCAAAAAGGTGCTGGGCGAAGACCCGGCGACCGGCCTTGAAGTCACGCTGCGCGGCGGCCGCTTTGGTCCCTATTTGCAGCTCGGCGAGCAGATAAAGATGCCCAAGCCGAAAAAGGGCGAGAAAAAATCGGAAGTCGAGAAGCCCAAGCGCGCCAGCATCCCGAAAGGCGTTTCGCCTGACGACATCGATCTCGAAAGGGCGCTCGGCCTCCTTGCGCTTCCGCGCGAAGTCGGACTGTCGCCTGACGACGGCGAGCCGATCCTCGCTGGCATTGGACGCTTCGGCCCTTACGTGAAGCACGGCAAGACCTTTGCGAACCTGGAAGAAGGCGACGATGTTCTGACCATCGGCCTCAATCGCGCGGTGACCCTGATCGCTGAGAAAAAAGCCAGTCAGAAAAAAGGCCGCCGTTTCGATGCCGGCAAGGTTTTGGGCGAACACCCGGACCAGGGCGGGCTGGTTGTCGTCAAGAATGGCCGCTACGGGCCTTATGTCAGTCACAATGGCATCAACGCGACCATCACAGGCGAAAAGACACCCTCGACGATCACGTTGACCGAGGCGGTCGTGCTGCTCGACGCGCGTGCCGACCAATTGAGCTCGCAGCCGCGGCGCGCGGCCGGCCGCAAAAAGGTGGGCGAGCCCTCGGAAGCGCCGAAAGGTCGCAAAAAAAAGGCCGCCGAGAAGGCAGATACTGCTAAGAAAGCCGCCAAGCCCCGCAAGAAGTCGGCAAAAAAGACTGTCAAATTCACAGCCGCTGAATAACTGGCAAAGCGGAAATTCGGTTATTACATTTATTTATCGCAGCGCTGTTTTGGCGCAGGACTCTCTATTTTGAACAAACTATCCAAAAAAAATCCTTCCCTCCCGTCCAAGGCCGACATTCTCGCTTTCATCGGAAACAAGCCCGGCAGAGTCAGTACGCGTGAAATCGCTCGAGCCTTTGGCTTGAAGAATGCATTGCGTGCCGATCTCAAGCGTTTGTTGCGCGAGCTTGCGGACGAAGGATCGATCGAAAAGCGGCGCAAGAAACTGCACCATGCCGGTGCCCTTCCCTCCACCGTGCTCGCCAACGTGACCGCGCGCGATAGCGACGGCGATCTCATCGCCACGCCGGACGAATGGGACGAGGAAGCGCATGGCGCCGCACCGAAAATCCGAATCGACATCCCGCGCAAGGATCGGTCGCGCGAAGCCGTCGGCTTTGGGGACCGGGTGCTGCTGCGCGTCGAGGAAGCTGAGGAGGACGAGGGCATCTGCCACCGCGGCCGCGTTATCAGGATCCTCGATCATCCGAAGCACCGTGTCCTCGGAATATTCCGAAAAATCCAGGACGGCAGCGGACGATTAGAGCCAGTCGACAAAAAAATGCTCGGCAAAGAACTCGCCATTCCGACGGGAGCAACCGCGGATGCAGAAGATGGTGATCTGATTGCGGTCGAAACCTCACGCGCATCGCGTCTCGGTCTGCCCACCGGTCGCGTCGTCGAGCGACTTGGCTCGCTCGAAAGCGAACGTGCGGTGAGCCTGATTGCTATCCATGCACACGGAATCCCCTCCGTTTTTCGTCGCGAGACACTGCAGGAATCGGACACCGCAAAAACTGCGATACTCCAGGGCCGCGAGGACTGGCGAAAGGTGGCTTTTGTCACCATAGATCCGCCGGACGCCAAGGATCATGACGACGCGGTGCACGCCGAACCTGACACGTCGTCAAACAATTATGGCGGCTACATCATCAATGTCGCCATCGCCGATGTCGCCCATTACGTAAGACCCGGGTCCTCGCTCGACCGCGAAGCGCTCACGCGTGGCAATTCAGTCTATTTCCCGGACCGCGTCGTGCCGATGCTGCCCGAGCGGATATCGAACGACCTGTGTTCGCTCCGTCCCCAGGAGGATCGTCCCGCCCTCGCCGTGCGAATGGTGGTCGGTTCGGATGGACGTAAGCGTTCACATACGTTTCACCGTATCCTGATGCGATCGGCAGCAAAGCTTTCCTATCAGCAAGCCCAATCGGCGATTAGTGGGCGGACCGACGAGGATACCGAGACATTAGTGAAGCCGGTGCTCACCCCCCTTTACGGCGCTTACGAAGCCATGGCGCGGGCGCGTGCCGAACGGCAGCCGCTCGATCTCGACCTGCCCGAGCGAAAAATCCTGCTTAAGGGCGATGGGACCGTCGACCGCGTAGTCACGCCGGAACGCTTGGAGGCGCACCGGCTGATCGAGGAGTTCATGATTCTCGCCAACGTCGCGGCAGCCGAGACACTTGAGCGTGAGCGCATACCCCTGATCTATCGCGTGCACGATGAGCCGGCGATGGAGAAGGTGCAGGCACTCCGTGAATTCCTCGCCACTCTCGATATCCCTTTTGCCAAAGGCGGGGTGCTCAAGCCCGAGGCCTTTAATCGCATTCTCGCCCGCGTGAAGGGCCGCGATGCCGAGCAGCTGGTCAACGAAGTAATTTTGCGCACCCAGGCGCAGGCCGAATATGCCGCGGAGAACTACGGACATTTCGGCCTGAACCTGCGCCGCTACGCGCACTTCACATCGCCGATCCGCCGTTACGCCGATCTGATCGTGCACCGCGGCCTGATCCGCGCATTGAAGCTTGGGCAAGGTGGCCTCCCCGATGGCACCGATCAAAAAGCGTTGGCCGAAGTGAGCGCGCAGATTTCCGCTACCGAACGCCGCGCCATGCTGGCGGAGCGCGAGACGAGCGAGCGGCTGATCGCCCATTTCCTCGCTGACCGCGTAGGCGCAAGCTTCGATGGCCGCATTTCCGGCGTCACCCGCGCTGGGCTATTTGTGAAACTGCGCGACACGGGCGCCGACGGCTTTGTGCCCGCGCGAACCATTGGCGACGAGTATTTCCGTTATGATTCGAAAGGTAGTGCCATGGTCGGTTCGCGATCCGGCGAAACCTATCGGCTCGGCGACCCGGTGACGGTTAAGCTCGTGGAAGCCGTCCCGGTTGCCGGCGCGCTTCGTTTCGAGATCTTGGCGGAGGGCCGGCGTGGCCGCCCGAGCCCCCGGCCTCAGCCCCGGCATGAACAGCGACAGCAAGAATATCGCGCGCGCGGCAAGCGACGGAAAGGACGATGACGAAAGACCTCGGGAAACTTTGGGCCGAGCGCATGACAAAGTCGGAGCGCGACATGTCGTTTCCCGATAGCGAACCGCGCGATGCTGCGACACTTATGCTGATCGATCGCTCAGCTGCAACGCCGAAGGTATTGCTTGGCCGCCGCCATACGGGGCACAAATTCATGCCGGGCAAGTTTGTTTTTCCGGGCGGACGCATCGAGGCACTCGACCGGCTGATGCCCGCGGTGAGCGAGCTACATCCTGAAACGCAGAAAAAATTACTGGAGCGCGTATCGGCACCGAGTGCGGACTTCGCGCGGGCTTTCGCACTCGCCGCGGTGCGCGAAACCGCCGAGGAAACCGGTCTTTTGCTGGGAGTAAAACGTGATCGGCCGCCAGTAGCACCCGGCGAAATATGGGTTGAATTTGCGAAGGCAAATGTGCACCCCGACCTCGGCCAGATTCACTTTATAGCCCGCGCCATAACGCCTCCGCGTCGTCCACGCCGATTCGACACGCGTTTTTTGACCGCCGACGCCTCGGCAATAGCCCATACCATTGACGGTGTGGTGGGTCCGGATTCCGAACTGGTCGAGCTGACCTGGGTGCCCATTGAAGAAGCGGCTCATCTCGACATGCCAACGATCACGGGCATCGTGCTGCAGGAACTGCTGGCACGCGTGGAAGCGGGCATGGGCTACGACTTGCCGGTGCCCTTCTATTTCATGATCAAGCAGCAGTTTTTTCGGGAACTGCTGTAAAATGCAGCAAATCAGGGCGTTTCTTGACATTTGCAGCTTCGGCGCTAGTTTCCGCGCCAAGACGACCCCCTCACGTCAGGTTTATCCATGGCCAAAGCCATTAGTCTCAAGATCAAGCTGGTCTCCAGCGCCGGTACCGGCCACTATTACGTGACCCGGAAAAACTCACGCACGCAGACCGACAAGATGAAGAAGAAGAAATACGATCCAATTGCGAGGAAGCACGTCGAGTATACCGAGTCCAAAATCAAGTAAACTCGGAGACAGCCAGGATGCTGCGCGCACTGTTTGCCGCTCTGCTCCTGCTGCCGTTGGTTTGTGCACCCGCGGTCGCCGCCGAAAAGCATAAGCTCGCGCTGCAGATCAGTGACAACGACGCGGACAAGATGCACGCGGTTCTTAATGTCGCTGCCAATGTCTCGAAATACTATTCTGATAAAGGCGAAGAAGTCGAAATCCAAATTGTCGCCTTCAATGCCGGGCTACACATGCTGCGCGATGATACCTCCCCGGTGAAGCCGCGGCTGAAATCGTTTCAGCAGGGCATGCCGAATGTCTCGTTCATGGCCTGCCAGAACACGCTTGAGGCAATGGCCCGCAAAGAAGGCAAGGAACCAGCCCTTGTCGAGAATGCCGAGCGCGTGAAGGCCGGCATCGTCACACTGATCGAGCTCGGCGAAAAAGGTTGGACCATCGTCCGGCCCTAGCAAGGACCACTCCAGAAAGCAGGTGGCCGGCCGGAAGCAGCGGCATGAGGAGGCCGCTCGCACCGCTTCCGGACCGGCCGAACCCCACGGACCCAGGAGATGCGGCGACCTGAGCTCTCCGCAGGGTATTGCAGCCTCCGCTGAGAGCGCGCTCACGAAGAGTCGCGCCGACTCAAATAAAGTCATCCGGTTATTAACGCGATGGACGTTCGGGCAATTCTGGCGAGCTACGTCGTCATCGACGCGACAATGCACTTTTCAGCCTGAGCCGAGGAAATGCCGGATGGTCTCGATGAATTTTCCCACCGAGATCGGCTTCGAGAGGTAAGCCTCGCAGCCCCCTTCGCGAATGCGCTCTTCGTCGCCTTTCATGGCAAAAGCTGTAATTGCCACCACCGGAATGGCTTTGAGATCCGGATCGTCCTTCAGCCATTTGGTTACTTCCAGGCCAGAAACTTCCGGCAGTTGGATGTCCATCAAAATCAGATCAGGCCGATATCTGCGGGCGAGTTCGAGCGCTTCGATCCCGTTGCGGGTGTCGACGGTTTGGTATCCGTGTGCTTCGAGGAGATCGTGGAAGAGCTTCATATTAAGCTCGTTGTCTTCCACGATCAGGACGGTCTTTGTCATTTTC
>DATFXJ010000148.1:0-5140 GCA_035315965.1 Pseudolabrys sp. | reverse complement strand
CGGTGTGGGCGGACCTATTACGGGACCGAGCGCAGCAACCGGTGCGCAAATGAAGAATGGCGTCGACCAGGCCTCCACCGACATTAACGCTACCGGCGGCATCCTCGGTCAGAAAATCACCGTCGCTTATGGAGACGACGCTTCCGACCCCAAACAAGGCGTTTCAGTTGCCAACAAATTCGCCGGCGATGGGGTGAAATTCATCATCGGTCACTACAATTCGGGCGTCACAATCCCGTCGTCGGAAGTATATCAGGAAAACGGCATGCTTCAAATTACGCCGGCCTCGACTAACCCGACGGTGACCGAGCGCAAGATGTGGAACATCTTCCGCGTCTGCGGCCGTGACGACCAGCAAGGGCAAGTCGCCGGCGAGTACATCGTGAAACATTTCAAGGGCAAGAAAATCGCGATCGTTCACGACAAGACGACATATGGCAAAGGTCTCGCCGACGAAACCAAAAAGACGATCAACAAGGGCGGGATGAAAGAAGTGCTCTACGAAGGCGTAAACACCGGTGAGAAGGACTATTCAGCTCTCGTATCCAAAATCAAGCAATCGGGCGCTGACCTGATCTATTGGGGCGGTCTTTACACCGAAGGCGGGCTGATCGTGCGCCAGATGCGCGACCAGGGAGTGAAAGCGCCGATGATGGGCGGTGATGGCATCACCTCCGACGAATTTGCCTCGATCGGTGGGCCGGGGGTCGAAGGCACATTGATGACCTATGGCCCCGATCCGCGCAACAAGCCGGACGCGAAAAAGGTCGTGGAAGAATTCCGCGCCAAGAAGTTCGAACCGGAAGCCTACACGCTTTATAGCTATGCCGGCGTGCAGATCATCAAGCAGGCCGCGGAAGCCGCCAAATCTCTTGATCCGAAGAAGGTCGCCGAGAAAATGCATTCCGGTATGCAGCTCAAGACCGTGCTCGGCGATATCTCCTACGACAAGAAAGGCGATATCACGAAGCTCGACTACGTGATGTACATCTGGAAGAAGGATCCCAGCGGGAAAATAACTTACGTCGAGTGTCCGGGCTCCGATTGCAGCAAAGTGAAATAAGCAATTACATCCGAACCTAAAAAAGCCCGCCAGCCCGGCGGGCTTCTTTTCATCCGATCTTGCCTAGAACCGGAAACGTCTCGAGCAACCACACGCTCATCTGGTTGACGCTGCCGGTAAGAAACGCAATCCCGGTCAACACCAACAACGCGCCCATCACCTGCTCCACGCGGTGAAGATAATTGCGGAACTGCGAGAGAAAGGCAGCGAATGGCTCGATTGCAAATGCAGCAACAATGAAAGGGATCCCGAGGCCAAGCGAATAGACCGCGAGCAGGCTCGCGCCTTTGGTTGCAGTCTGCTCCGATGCGGCCACGGCCAAAATCGCGGCGAGGATAGGCCCTATGCAGGGCGTCCAACCAAAGGCAAAGGCTAGACCGATCACATAGGCGCCCCAGAGGCCAACCGGCTTGGCGACCTCGAGTCGCTTCTGTCGCTGCAGCAGCGCGATCGGGGTGACGCCCAGGAAGTGCAACCCCATGATGACAATGACCACGCCGGCAATTGTTGCGAGCGGCCCCGAAAAGGCGCGGATAAGGGAGCCGATGACGCTGGCGCTCGCGCCCAACGCCACGAATATCGTGGAAAAGCCCAGGACGAACAGGGCCGCAGCGGCCACGGTTTCACGCTTAACGCGTGGCTCAGCCTCTTTGTCCGCAAAGCGTTCCAACGAGGTGCCCGCTAAAAACACGAGATATGGCGGCACAAGCGGTAGGACACAGGGAGAAAGAAAGCTGACAAGACCCGCGATCAAAGCGGCCAGGAAAGTGACATCGCCAATCATAGGCCTCTAATGCGACGCAACGCGCCTGCTTGCAAGCGCGTTGCTGTCGCTTCGCCGCAACGTGATCGGACGTGATAGGGTCCGCCTGGAGTCATTATGGCGCGCAATCTGATCACCGATGTTTCGGGTGTCCGTGTCGGCCACGCCGGAAGTGGCAAACTCGGTTCCGGCGTCACGGCTGTAATATTCTACAGCGCCGTGACCGCCAGCGCAGACGTGCGCGGCGGCGGACCCGGCACGCGAGAGACTGCTTTGCTGGACCCGGCGCAGACTGTGGAGGGCATCGATGCCATCGTCTTGTCCGGCGGCTCAGCCTTTGGCCTCGATGCTGCGTCGGGCGTGCAAGCCTGGCTAAGAGAACAGGGCCGCGGTTTCCGAATCCGGGACGCAGTAGTTCCGATCGTGCCGGGCGCAATCATGTTCGATCTGCTCAATGGCGGTGACAAGAATTGGAACCGATACCCGCCCTACCGCGAACTCGCCTACGAAGCAGCAAAAACCGCTGGGACGGGATTTGCCCTCGGTAGCGCGGGCGCCGGCCTTGGCGCGACGACCGTCAACCTCAAAGGTGGCGTGGGCTCGGCGTCGACGATCACGCGCGACGGGATCACCGTTGGCGCACTTGTCGTTGTCAACGCCGTCGGCAGCACCGTGATTGGCGACGGACCGCATTTCTGGGCGGCGCCCTTCGAGTTGAACAAGGAATTCGGCGGACGCGGTTGGCCGGCGCAGATATCATCAGCCGATCTGGCGATGCGCGCTAAAGGCGGTCCGGCAGAAAATACGACCATTGCTGTCATCGCGACCGACGCGAGACTTAACAAAGCGCAATGCAACCGGCTCGCCGTCATGGCACAGGACGGGCTCGCTCGCGCGATCTATCCGGTGCACACACCGCTTGATGGCGACGTAATTTTCGGAGCTGCGACGGGTGCCAAGCCTCTTGCCGACCCATTCTACGGATTAGCCGAGCTGGGTATGGTCGCCGCCAACGTCATGGCGCGCGCGGTCGCCCGCGGGGTTTACGAGGCCGCGGCGCTGCCGTTCGCAGGCGCGCTGCCGAGTTGGCGTGACCGTTTCGGCTGACGGGCGAGACTCATACGGCGGGCGGTGCGTTGTACCGAGCGCGAATGTTTCATCGTTACTTTCGTGAGAGGCGGAATCTATGAATACGTCGATGTTCCCAGCGAGCGGCTTCGTTCCAATCCATGTTGGCCAAAGGCGCATTCTTCAATACTTTTATCCGAGATCGCTACGATTTCCGGGAATTCACGCCCGCGCGCTGATTGAATCGATCAGCGCGGTAAGGGGCTGGATCGCAAAACGGCTGCTCGCCCGCTATCATCTCGGCAATCATCCGCCCCGTGGCGGGACCGAGAGTGAGACCCCAATGCGCATGGCCGATGGCGAGCCAGAGACCAGCAAATCCTGGTGCGCGACCGATCACTGGACGGGAATCCGGAAAGCATGGCCGGCTCCCAAGCCAGGTCTTTCCCTCAGCAGGTTCGCCTAACCGAAACAGCTGGCGCGCCCGTGGGATGATACGGGAAAATTGCGTCGGTGTTGGCAGTGCGTCACGCGCGGCGAATTCGGCACCTGTGGTTATGCGAATGCCCTGCTCCATTGGGGTCATCAGATAACCGACCTCGGCATCAAGCACCGGCCGTGACAAGCCTGCATTACCCTCGGCACGAAAGTGCCGGTGATAGCCGCGCTTGACCGCAAGTGGCAGTTTTATGCCCAACTCGCCCAGTACATCCGGTGCCCACGGCCCGAGCGCTACCACGCATTGCGCCGCGTCGATTGCCCCTTCGTCAGTCTCCACTCGCCAAGAGTTGCCGGTCCGATGCAGTGACCGCGCATCGCCTGAGAGAATGATTCCGCCAAGCGCGGCAAAGCGCGCGGCATATGCGCGTGTCACGCCCAGCGGATTGCTGACGCTTGCGGCCTCAGGCCAGAATACAGCGTGCGCAAAAACCGGATTGAGCGAAGGCTCAAGCGCCTGTGCACCGGTAGTGTCGAGAGTCTTTAGTGGCAAGCCAAATTTCGCAGCAAGGGCAAATTCGGGCGCTAAGGCAGCGAAACTCTTATCGCCCCGATAGACCTTAAGCCAGCCAGTCTTACGCAGATAGTGTGTCGCGCCGGCATCAGCCATCAACGCTTCGTGTTCGGCTACTGCACGAGAAAACAACGGACGAATCAATCGTGCCGTTTCGGCTATGCGTTCCGGCCGCGAGGCGGATCGGAATGCTAACAGCCAAGGCATTACTTGAGGCAAAAATGACAAGTGGTAGCTGGCCTCGCTAGCGCGCTTGAATGCGATGCGCAAAAGCGCGCCGGCATCGAATGGAAACGCAGGTGGGAATATCGTGTTGCCTTCGATAATACCGGCGTTGCCGTAGGAGGTCTGCTCGCCGACGCCTGCGCGGTCGACCAACGCAACGCTCAATCCGCGTTTGGCGAGATGCAGCGCGACCGATGTGCCGACAATGCCGGCGCCAAGAACAATCGCATCGGTACGTGCCACGCCTGCGCTCCTCCCGTGTTACCCTTATATATGGATTGCGCCCGTTAAGAGCGCTATCAAACGCCTCTATCTACACGCGGCCGGAGTTTCCCAAAATGAAGGTGATTGGCGCGCTCGCGGCCGCGCTTGGCATGGCCGGCCGCCACGGGACGCTTTTGGCGGCAACCTCAATTGTCGTCGGGCTTGCCATCCCGGACCTTGCTGCGGTGTGCAAACCCTTTCTAGGCGAAGCAATCGTGGTCATGCTGACGCTTGCCTTTCTGCGGGTGGATCCAGCCGACCTGCGCGGTCATTGGGCGCGACCCGAACTGATTGCCGCTGCCACCGCTTGGACAATGCTGATCGTCCCGGCCGTGCTCGGCATGGTGTTTTTGGCCTTCCGTCTTGGTCAACACATGCCGGGTCTGTATTTCATGCTGGTGCTGCAAATGTCAGCGCCCGGCCTGATGTCTTCGCCGGCTTTCGCTGCCTTACTCGGGTTGGATGTGGCCCTGACGCTTGCCACCCTGATTATATCGACTGCGATAACGCCCCTGACCGCAAGCTTTTTTACTCATATCTATCTGGGAACCGCCGTCGTCTCCCCGCTTGCTTTCGGTCTCAAGCTCTTCTTGATCATCGCCGGTTGTGCTCTCGCTGCAACTATCATCCGGCGCGTGACCGGACAGGCGTTCCTCGAAGCACAGCGCGAACGCATCGATGGCCTGAGCGTGCTCGCTATGTCAACGTTTGCAATTGCGGCAATGGACGGTGTTGTTGACCATTT
>DATFXJ010000147.1:0-27838 GCA_035315965.1 Pseudolabrys sp. | reverse complement strand
CCATGAAAGGCGGATACGGCGCGTCCTCGCCGTGTTTTTCCACAAAGGCGGAGCAGTGCGATGCCAGGCCCAATCGTCGGCGTCGCGGATAAAGATTTGCACGTCGCTGGCGAGGGCGGGCGCCTCTTCCGGGCAGAAGGGGTAGCAGGCAACGATCGCGCGGAAGGCGGCGCTCCCTTGCGGAAGGACGATCGAGTCCCCTGCGCATGAGCGGTTGAAGACAGAGCAGAGCCTCCGATCGTGCATGCCAAAGAGATTGACAATCATTGTTGCCGCCGTGGTGATGATGGCCGGTATGGGGTTTTGTACCTAACTTCAACACAACAGCGGCGGATTCGCTGCACGGGCTGAGCCGCGGACCAAGGGCCGCTCTCGCTGGCTCCTCAGCCAAGCCATCGCGCCAAACTCGCGCTAGACTGCAGAACCAGGAGATGCTCATGGTCGAACTACCTGCCCGCGAGGCAATGGAATTCGATGTGGTTGTTGTTGGGGCCGGGCCATCGGGGCTCGCCGCCGCGATTCGCCTCAAGCAGATCAATTCGAATATTTCCGTGGTGGTGGTGGAGAAGGGTTCCGAGGTCGGCGCGCATATCCTCTCTGGAGCCGTCATCGATCCGGTCGGGCTCGATCGCCTGTTGCCTGACTGGCGCTCGGAAGACACACCAATCAAGACCCCCGTCACGGATGATCGCTTTTACTATCTTTCGGCTGGCGGCGCGCTTCGGCTGCCTAATTTCATAATGCCGCCATTGATGAACAATTACGGCAACTTCATCGTTTCGCTCGGCAATGTCTGCCGTTGGCTCGCAAAAAAAGCAGAAGCGCTTGAGGTCGAAATTTATCCCGGCTTTGCCGCCTCCGAAGTTCTCTTTGACGTGAACGGGTCGGTAGCTGGCGTTGCCACAGGTGACATGGGGGTGGGCAAGAATGGTGAACCCAAGGACAGCTTCACCCGCGGCATGGAATTGCGCTCGAAATATACACTGTTCGCAGAAGGCGCGCGGGGCAATCTCGGCAAACAACTGATTGAGAAGCTTGATCTGGGGAATGGGCGGGAACCGCAAAAATTTGGGCTAGGCCTGAAAGAGATCTGGCAAGTCGCACCGGAGAAACACCGCAAAGGGCTGGTGCAGCACACCTTCGGATGGCCCCTCGATAACTCCACCGGTGGAGGCTCGTTTCTGTATCACCTCGACGACAACCTGGTGTCGGTAGGGTTTGTACTGCACCTCAACTATGCCAATCCGTATCTGTCGCCGTTTGAGGAATTCCAGCGATTCAAGACCCATCCACAAGTGCGGGACACTTTCGCCGGCGGCGAGCGGCTCGCGTACGGCGCGCGCGCCCTGACAGAAGGCGGTTATCAGTCAGTGCCGAAACTTTCGTTTCCTGGCGGAGTGCTAATCGGCTGCGATGCCGGATTCATGAATGTGCCGCGTATCAAAGGCAGTCACAACGCCATGCTGTCGGGAATAATGGCCGCCGAAGCTGCCGCTGCCGCGCTGTCTTCCGGTCGCAGGCACGACGAACTTGCCGAATATGACGCGCGCTGGCGTGAATCGGGCATCGGCAAAGATCTATGGAAGGTCCGCAACGCGAAGCCGTTGTGGTCGAAATTCGGCACGCTCGCCGGTATCGCGCTTGGTGGGCTGGACATGTGGACAAACACTTTAGGCTTCTCAGTATTTGGTACGCTTAGCCACGATAAGGCGGACCATGCTTCCCTCAAGCCGGCTTCCGAATGCGAGCCGATTGCCTACCCGAAGCCTGACGGGAAAGTTACCTTCGACCGCCTTTCGTCCGTATTTCTATCCAATACAAATCATGAAGAAGATCAGCCGGTTCACCTCCTCGTCGCCGACCTTGGATTGCAGAAAAAATCTGAGCACGACGTGTTCGCCGGGCCATCGGCGCGTTATTGCCCGGCCGGCGTTTACGAATGGATCGAGGAAGCCGGAGCTCTAAAATTTGTGATCAACGCCCAAAACTGCGTCCACTGCAAAACCTGCGATATCAAGGACCCCAATAAAAACATCACCTGGGTTCCGCCCGAAGGCGGTGGAGGGCCGAACTATCCGAATATGTGATCAGAGGGGCGCGCCCGCTGTCACGATGGCCACGCCGGCGGCGTCGGGCTGATTTCGCGTCCTGAACGGGATTTTCTTGCGGTTGCGGCGCAAAAAGGCCATTCTCGGCTGACATTCGGTGGTTCGCACGCTAACCCGCGACAACCGCCCCATTGGAGCATCGCCCGTGACTGTTTCGAGCTTGAGCCGCTGCGTTCTCGGCAGCGCGCTAGCGGCCTTTCTGGTGGCAGCACCCCAACTTGCCGCGCAGCCAATGAGCGCCTTGCAGTCTGGCAATTCAAGCGCTTCGGGCAGTTATCTTGCTGCGCGGCACGCCGGCCAGCAACGCGATGCCGCTGCGGCGGCCGCCTATTATCGGTCGGCGCTCAAGCGCGATCCAAACAATGCCGAATTGCTCGACCGCGCTTTCCTGTCGTTTTTGATTGATGGTGATGTCGACGAGGCGGTGAAATACGCCGAGCGCGTAGCGCTGGCCGACAAGAACGATCGCGTCGCTCGCCTGGTGCTTGGCGTAAATCTGCTCAAGCGCAAGCAATATGTCGCTGCGCGGCGCGACCTGGCGCAATCGATTCGCGGCCCGGTCACCGACCTTACGGCAACCCTGCTTTCCGCGTGGAGCACACTTGCCGCCAATGACAGCAAGGGCGCGATTGCGGCGATCGATCACCTCGCCGGACCGGAGTGGTACGCGATCTTCAAGGATCTGCATGCAGGCTTAATGTATGACGTCGCCGGCAACCAGAGGGAGGCCGGTAAACGCCTGGAGCACGCCTACAAGCTCGACGCTACCGCGCTGCGGGTGGTCCAGGCTTATGGCAGCTGGATTTCACGCAACCGTTCGCCGAAGGAAGCGCTGACAATCTTTGAGACTTTCGATAAAGCGCTACCGCGCCATCCTCTGGTGGTTGAGGCGATGGACAAGCTCAAGGCGGGAGAGAAATTGCCGCCGCTCGTTTCGAATGCTCAGGCAGGCGCTGCCGAAGCGCTCTATGGCCTCGGCGCTTCTCTCGGTCGCCGTGGTGGCGAAGATCTCGGCCTAGTCTACCTGCAATTGTCGCTATTTCTCACCCCGAGCCATCCGCTTGCGCTGCTCTCACTTGCCGATCTGTATGAATCACTCAAGAAGCCAGAGCTAGCGATCAAGGTCTACGAGCGTGTCCCGGCCAATTCGCCGCTACACCGCAACGCTGCCATCCAGATGGCCGCCAATCTCGACAGTCTCGATCGGGCCGACGACGCGCAAAAGCATCTGGAGGCGTTGATCAAGCAGCATCCGGACGATCTTGAAGCGATCATCGCACTAGGCAATGTGTTGCGCGGGCACAAGAAATTTGGCGAATGCGCGAACGTCTACTCCAAGAGCGTATCGGCGATTCCAAAGCCCGAAAAAGCGAATTGGGTCATCTTTTATTTCCGCGGCATTTGCTACGAGCGCTCGAAGGAATGGGCGAAGGCTGAAACAGACCTTAAGAAAGCACTCGAGCTGTTTCCCGATCAGCCACACGTTCTCAACTACCTCGGCTATTCCTGGATCGACCAGGGCATCAAGCTGGACGAGGGCATGGAGATGATTAAGAAAGCCGTGCAGCAACGCCCTGATGACGGCTACATCGTCGACTCACTCGGCTGGGCCTATTACCGGCTTGGCAACTACGAGGAGGCCACCAAGCAGCTCGAGCGAGCGATTGAGCTGAGACCGGAGGATCCGACCATCAATGACCATCTGGGCGATGCTTACTGGAGAGTCGGCCGCGTCCTTGAGGCCAGATTCCAGTGGGCGCATGCGCGCGATCTGAAACCTGATCCGGAAGAGCTCCCAAAGATTGAGGAGAAGCTCAAGTCAGGTCTGCCTGAAGAAACGTCATCGCAGGCCAAGGCGGGAAAGAAGGGCGGCGACGGCGGCTGACCTGATGCGCGAGCGATAGGTGTTCGCGTGGGCGCGACGCTACTGGAAATGGCTCATGCCAAAATTAACCTGACATTGCGGGTGCTGGGCCGGCGTGCCGACGGCTATCACGAGATTGAAAGTCTTGTGGCATTCGCCGATGTCGCCGATGCGTTGACATTACAGCCTGGCGACGATGGAACACTCGAAATCACCGGTCCTTTTGCTAATGAGAGCGGGGCGGTTGCCGACAATTTGGTGCTGAATGCGCTCGTCGCGGCCCGTGGCCACATCGCCGACCTCGAGGCTGGCCGCTTTTCCCTCGAGAAAAATATTCCGGTCGCAGCCGGTCTCGGAGGTGGTTCGGCTGACGCGGCGGCAGCGCTGCGGCTCATCGCCTGCGCCAACAGGATTACCCTCGACGACCCCCGTCTAATGTCGGCGGCGCTCGCAGTAGGCGCCGATGTGCCAGTTTGCCTTCAATCGCGCGCGCGCATCATGCGCGGTATCGGCGAGTTGCTCTCCGTGCCGATCGATCTGCCGCTACTGCCGGCAGTATTGGTCAATCCGCGTCTGCCATTGGCAACGCACAATGTCTTTAGCAGGTTTGCAGGGGTGCAAAGCAGGAGGGCTCTCGCCGATGTGCCGCGAGAGTTTGGTGCTCTGGTTGAATTTCTCAAGCTGCACGATAACGATCTCACGGCTGCGGCCTGTGCCTGCACGCCCGTAGTGGAGGAGGTGCTGGAAGTCCTAAACACTTTAACAGGTGTCAGGCTCGCTCGCATGTCAGGATCGGGGCCGACATGCTTCGCCCTGTTCGTCACTCCAAACGAAGCGGCAACAGCCGCGCAAAAGCTGGGGGATGAGCGGAAAGATTGGTGGGTCCAATCTGCGACAATCGGCTCAATATCCGCGAAAACTTGAATTCGCGGCGTGCGGCTAGTGTGCGCGGCCAATGCAAAAAGCGACCGCCTCCTCTAATGCCGACTTGATCTCGGACGACGAAACCAAGGCCAGTGCATCGGTGGCGATTGC
Organism: Pseudolabrys sp.; assembly: GCA_035315965.1. Lineage (GTDB taxonomy): Bacteria > Pseudomonadota > Alphaproteobacteria > Rhizobiales > Xanthobacteraceae > Pseudolabrys. The sequence continues at coordinate 22,831 of DATFXJ010000147.1, read as the reverse complement.
GCCGTAGTGGCGGGCGCGCCCAACCGTATCGTCAATCGAATGGTATTTCGCCATCAGCCCGATGGCCTGCTCAAGATCCTCGTCACGGACGTCGCCTTGGCCCAGCGTCCGGTTCCAGAACGCGCGCTCACTTTCAGTCCCGCGCCGGTACGACAGGACAACGGGTAGGGTGATTTTCCCCTCACGGAAATCGTCACCGACGTTTTTGCCGAGCTTCGCGGATTTGCCGCCATAATCGAGGGCGTCGTCGATCAGCTGAAATGCGATCCCGAGATTCATCCCAAACGACCGACAAGCCGCCAGTTCGGCCTTTTCTCTTGCTGCAAGTGCCGGCCCTACTTCACAAGCAGCCGCAAACAATTCAGCAGTCTTGGCGCGGATGACTGCCAGGTACTCGTCTTCGTTGGTGGCTGTATTCTTGGCGGTACCAAGCTGCATGACCTCACCTTCTGCGATCACCGCCGCTGCCGATGAGAGAATGTCGAGCGTATGCAGGTTACCTACCTCGACCATCATCTTGAAAGCCTGGCCGAGAAGAAAATCGCCCACCAGCACACTCGCCTCGTTTCCCCACAGCATACGCGCCGCAACCTTGCCACGACGCATATCGCTTTCGTCGACCACGTCGTCGTGCAAGAGCGTGGCGGTGTGCATGAATTCGACGGCGGCTGCGAGCTTGATGTGGCCATCGCCGGAATAACCGCCAAGCCTGGCCATCGCTAGGGTGAGCATCGGCCGAAGCCTCTTCCCGCCGGAAGAAATCAGATGATTGGCGATCTCCGGGATCATGGCGACATCGGAACCGGTGCGCGCCAGAATCGTCGAGTTGACGCGTTCCATGTCGGGTGCCACCAGTTCGGCCAAGCGGTTGAGCGACGCCGAGTTCGGACTTTCAAATGGAAGGACAACGGCCAACTTCATCTCCGGCATTGATAAGACGTGAGCATAGGAATGCTGTGTTAATGCGGCAAGTGCGTTAGATTGTCATCTGCGCGCATTTTAATGCGGCGTCATTCAACAAAGGGACTGCAAAGGCGATGCACGAGCTCCTTCGAACCAACGACGCGGTTCTGGTCTCTGCGGTGGTGGCGCTGCTGGAAAGCGCCGGTATTAATTCACTGGTGTTCGATCAGAATATGAGCGTGCTTGAAGGCTCGCTCGGTGTCCTGCCGCGCCGGGTGCTAGTTGCAGAAGGCCAGGAGCTGCGGGCGCGCCAGCTTCTGAAAGACGCTGGTCTCGGTCACGAGCTGCGTCCCGATGAAAACTGAGACCGAAACGAGCGAAGACGCCATTCTTGGCGGCAGGCTCCGGTTGCGGCAGCCATTGCACGGCCACCGTTTCGGCCATGACGCGGTCCTGCTGGCGGCAGCCACAAGAGCATGCGGCGGCGAGCACGCGGTCGATCTCGGCTCGGGTGTCGGCGCCGCCGGCCTTGCCCTTGCTGTGCGTGTCCCCGAATTGACAGTCACACTGGTCGAGCTTGATCGAATGCTGTCACAGTTTGCCTCGGACAATGCCCGGCTCAATCATCTTGATGGCCGCGTCAGGACACTTGCTCTCGACGTGGAAAACCTAGCCGCGTTGCAGGCCGCTGGAATTTTAGCTGGTACCATTGATCGTGTCCTAATGAACCCGCCGTTTCATGATGCGCGGCGCCAGAATGTCTCGCCCGATGCTCGCCGTCGCCTTGCCCATGTAGCAGAGCCGGGACTGCTTCAGCGCTGGGTCGCCACTGCGGCGTGGCTCTTGAAGCCACGTGGTGTACTTACGCTCATCTGGCGAGCCGACGGATTGGAAGACGTCGTCGGCGGACTGCGGCCGGCATTCGGCGAGATCGCCGTACTGCCAGTGCTTCCGAGGCCAAATACGCCAGCGATCCGTGTGCTGGTGCGCGCGATGAAGGCCGGTTATGCCACCCAAATGGATTATCCCCCTCTTAGCCTCAATGACGAGCACGGCCAGCCGACGGCGACTGCCGAAGCCATCTTACGCGGGGGCAAAACGCTGACAATTTCGGAGATGTAAGCGCTCCGCGTGCCTGCCTAAACTCTGCGCCGCCCGGGCACAAAATCGCGCCAGCGCGTGGTCGTCAACTGGCGCCGGATGCGCTCTAAAATTTCGTCACTTAGGTACGAAAGGCCAATAACGCTGCCGATTAACAAGAACAGAAGTGTGATCTTGGGATCCATTGATTCGTCTCTTCAAGCGCCTTCACTACGTGTGTTGCAAAAAGCATTCCAAAGTTAAAAATTAGGCAATGCCGGATAGTTTTGGAGCAAATCGTCTAGCTTTATTGCATCGCGAATCCGGCGCCGGTTCGCGACCATGAAGCCCTTCCGCCTTTGACTTAAGGGGTAGGGGCTGCCTATCTGAAAGAGATGGCCACTTCCACCCATCCCAATTTAGGCAGACGTTTGATTGACGCGGCGGCCCGGCTGGTGCCGCGGCGGTTCCGCACCGACATTCCCGTGGTTCCGGTGGTGCGCATTGCTGGAGTCATTGGGGTCGTCACCCCGCTGCGACCAGGACTGCTGCTTTCGACCATTGCTAGGTCGTTGGACCGCGCTTTCGCGATGCCCCACGCGCGAGCAGTGGCATTGATCATCAACTCGCCTGGCGGCTCTCCCGCGCAGTCAAACCTCATCTTTCGGCGTATCCGGCAGCTCGCCGATGAGAAAAACATTCCGGTGCTTGCGTTCGTCGAGGATGTCGGCGCATCAGGAGGCTATATGGTGGCCTGCGCCGGCGATGAGATCATCTGCAATGAATTCTCGATCGTCGGATCGATTGGTGTGATCGGCGCTTCCTTTGGCTTTCACGAGCTGATGGACAAGGTTGGGATCGAGCGGCGGCTTTATACCTCGGGGGACCAGAAGGCGATGCTGGATCCATTCCTTCCCGAGAAGCCGGAAGATGTGAAAAGGGTCAAGGCGATCCAGCAGGAAATCCATGACAATTTCATTGCGTTGGTGAAGGAACGCCGCGGGTCCAAGCTGAATGGGTCCGACAAGAGCCTGTTTTCGGGGGAATTCTGGACCGCCCAAAAAGCGATCGAGCTGGGACTCGCGGATCGTATTGGCGATCTACGGTCGACTCTGCGCGAGCGATTTGGCGAGAAAGTGCACGCGCCCCTCATTTCAGCCGAGCGGTCGTTATTCGGCAGGCGGTTGCCGGGCGTCAATCTCGTCGATGCGCTCACTTACCATGCCGACGACCTCATCTCTGCGCTTGAGGTGCGCGCGATCTGGGGCCGCTACGGCTTTTAGGGACTGCCGTGTCTCCTACTGTACCGGCTTGTTGCCAAACAATTTTGCAATGGCGGCGGCTTGCTCGCGTTGCTGTGCGATCGAGGCTGCAAATTCGGCGGCGTTTCCGGGGCTGACGATTTGCCCAGTCGCCGTCAGTCTCTTCACTAATTCGGGATCGGATGCGGCTGTGCGGACATCGTTGGCGATCTTGGCGCGCACGTCATCGGCGATCCCGGGCGGTCCAAACAGCCCGACCAATCCGTCGAATTCGAGCGAAGGGTAGCCTGCTTCAACCGCTGTGGGAACGTCGGGGATGGCCGGTGCGCGCTCGCGATTGGTAACTGCCAGCACTTTGACCGCTCCTGCCTCTACCTGCGGGCGCACGATCGCATAAGCTGGCATGTAGACCTGGATGACGCCGGCCGCGAGATCGGAGGCCGCACCGGCGGGGTTCTTGTAAGGTACTTTCGTCATCTTGAGTCCAACGGCGTGCAGATAACCGGCAAACACGAAATCAGTAAAACCGGTAGCGGTTGTCCAGTTCAACTCGCCGGGCTTGGCGCGGGCCAACGCCTCCAACTGTTTCAGCGAATTGACATTCAGCGAAGTGGGGACGCTGACCGCGACCACGGTTTTGGAGATGCGCGCGATCGGAATGAGGTCCTTGGGATCGTAGGGAACCTTTTCGTGGAAATAAGGATGCGCGGTGAAAGAGCTCACCGGTGACACAAGCAAAGTGTGATCGTCCTTGGCGCCAAGAAAGCCGGTGATGGCAACCATGCCATCGCCGCCCGGGCGATTTTCTACAACGATCGGCTGACCCCAAGCCACGGACAGCTTGTCGGCGAACAACCGCGCCCCGATATCAACGCCGCTCCCCGGTCCGAGCGTTATGATGAAATGGACTGGCCGGCTGGGCCAAGTGTCCGCTGCGGCAGATGGCCAGGACAGCAGCGGCGACAGTGCAAAGATGGTGAACGCCAAGATCCAGCGGGCGTTCAAGGGATTGCTCATGGCTCCTCCCCAGCCGGTCGACCACTCAAAGCGATGGCCGTTACGGCGCTTCCAATGAAATAAACCCTTTTTGAGTTTAACTTATCCGCCGCAAATCACACCACTATGACGCGCATGAGCGACGCTGTGACGCTGTTGACCGCCTTACACCAGGCCCGATCCGCCCCGAAAATGCCGCCTTCGCAACCGATTCTGGAGCATCGATACCCTATCGGAGCTGCCTATGCCGTCGTTTTTGCTTTCGCCGCTGCTGAAGTGGTCGCTCGCCGCACTGGGCGGCGCCGCGATCGTACATTGGGCGGTCAAAGAAGCGCGCCGGATCAATCAGGAGCTCGATCAGGCCAGGCGCGTGAAGGCGAAAATCACTGATGCCGAAAATCGGCCGACGCTTCGCCGTGACCCGATAACCGGCGAATACCGGCTCTAGCTCGTTTTGCTGATCGATCGGGGATTTCAGCGGTGGGGCACGCCCTTGTGGCCGCCGATCATCGCGCCGAAGAACAGCAGGATCAGTACCCACCCTATTAATTGAAAATAAAACATCGATTTCCCCACCGCGATCATGCTTTTTCTTCCTGATCGGTCGCGGGGGATAACAGCCGCGGTTCAACAGCCCGTAAATATGGCTCGACTTGACCCTTTTTGGGGCCGCCTCTAGGGTCGAATCTATTCCCGTGCTTAAGAATCAGTATCTGTCCGATGGCTGAAGCCAAACTTCGCGCCAGCGATGGCACGCATCAAAGCAACCTGGACCCGTCGCGGTCATTCCAGGGCCTGATCTTTGCGATGCAACAGTATTGGGCGAATTGGGGCTGCGTCATTTTGCAGCCCTACGATATGGAAGTGGGAGCGGGCACTTTTCATCCCGCCACCACACTGCGGGCGCTCGGGCCGAAGCCGTGGAATGCCGCTTATGTGCAACCGTCGCGCCGGCCAAAAGATGGCCGCTATGGCGAGAACCCGAACCGATTACAGCATTACTATCAATTCCAAGTGATCCTGAAGCCGTCCCCGCCGGACATTCAGGACCTCTACCTTAGTTCGCTCAAAGCCATCGGCATTGATCCCGAGATTCATGACATTCGCTTTGTCGAAGACGACTGGGAAAGCCCGACATTGGGGGCGTGGGGGCTTGGTTGGGAATGTTGGTGCGATGGAATGGAAGTATCCCAGTTCACATATTTCCAGCAGGTCGCCGGATTTGAATGCTCACCCGTTGCCGGCGAACTGACTTACGGGCTCGAGCGTCTGGCGATGTATGTTCAGGGGGTCGACAATGCCTTCGCGCTTAACTTCAACGGCCGTGACGACGACAAGAAGGTGACTTATGGCGACGTATTCCTGCAGGCCGAACAGGAATATTCCCGCCACAATTTTGAATTTGCCGATACGGCGATGCTGTTCGAGCAATTCAAGATGGCGGAAGCCGCCTGTCAGAAATATCTCGGCGCGGGCTGGGCTAATGGCAAGAAGCAGCGTCACCTGATGGCGTTGCCGGCCTACGACCAGTGCATCAAGGCAAGCCATGTGTTTAATCTATTGGATGCGCGCGGCGTTATCTCGGCCACCGAACGGCAGAGCTACATCTTGCGCGTGCGCGAACTGGCGAAAGCATGCGGCGAGGCCTGGCTGGCGACCGAGGGCGGGGGAGCGGCTTCGGTCGCAAGGTGACAAGTATCGCTTGCCCTGCTAGTCCGACCGCGAAAACGCGATGCCCGATCTCCTGCTTGAATTTCTGTCTGAGGAAATCCCTGCGCGCATGCAGGCGCGTGCGGTCGAGGATCTGCGCAAGCTTATCACCGACCGGCTGGTGGCGGCTGGACTCGTCTATGAGGGCGCAAAGGCCTTCGCCACACCACGGCGATTGGCCCTGTCGGTGCGCGGCGTGCCTGCGCGTCAGCCCGACATCAAGGAAGAGAAGAAGGGCCCGCGCGTCGGCGCGCCGGACGGCGCTATCGCCGGTTTCCTGAAAGCCGCGAGACTCAAATCAATCAAGGAAGCAAAGGTTCAGGCCGACAAGAAAGGCGATTTCTACTTGGCCGTGATCGACAGGCGAGGCAGGCCGGCGATCGATGTGATCGCCGAGATGATTCCTGAAGTCGCGCAAACATTCCCGTGGCCAAAATCCATGCGGTGGGGTAGCGGGCGGTTCAACTGGGTACGCCCTTTACATTCGATCGTCGCGACCTTTGGACCAGAGACCGAAGAGCCTGAGATCGTGCGATTTGAAATCGATGGCATCAAATCGGGCGACCAGACTCGGGGCCATCGTTTCATGGCGCCTGCACCGTTCACGGTGCGCCGCTTCGACGACTACGTTGCCAAACTTGAAAATGCCAAAGTCGTGCTCGATCCGGCGCGGCGCGCCGACATGATCCTCGCCGACGCCAAGAACCTCGCCTTCGCACAGGGCTACGAACTCGTGGAGGATGAGGGCCTTCTGGCCGAAGTCGCTGGCTTGGTTGAATGGCCGGTGACTTTGATGGGGACATTCAATGAGACATTTTTGGCGATCCCTGGCGAAGTGATCCGCGCGACCATCCACAACAACCAGAAATGCTTCGTCCTGCGCGACACGCAGACGACGAAGCTCATCAACAAATTCATTTTGGTGGCCAACGAAGAAGCGGCGGATGGCGGCAAGGCGATCATCGCCGGCAACGAGCGCGTGATCCGCGCGCGGCTATCCGACGCCAAGTTCTTCTACGAGACTGACCTGAAGATGCGGCTTGAAGACCGGTTGCCGAAATTCAATCAGATCGTGTTCCATGAAAAACTCGGTACGCAGGCCGACCGCATCACGCGCATTATGGCGCTTGCTGGTCAGCTGGCGCCGATCGTTGGCGCCGATAGGGTCAACGCTGAGCGGGCTGCACAATTGTGCAAGGCAGACTTGCTAACGGAAGTGGTCGGCGAATTTCCCGAGCTTCAGGGCCTGATGGGCCGCTACTACGCCGAAGCGCAGAACGAGGACGAAGAAATCGCGCGTGCTTGCGAAGACCACTATAAGCCGAAAGGACCGGATGATCTCGTTCCCGCTGATCCGGTTTCGGTTGTCGTCGCGCTTGCAGATAAGATCGACACACTGGCCGGCTTCTGGGTGATTGATGAAAAACCGACCGGCAGTAAAGATCCTTATGCGCTGCGACGCGCAGCTTTGGGCGTGATTAGGATCGTGGTGGATAACCGACTGCGACTGCCACTCAAAAAGGTGTTCCAGAAGGTGATCAAGAAATCTTCGGCGAGCAATGACCTGCTGGCGTTCTTCGTCGACCGTCTGAAAGTGCAATTACGCGAACAAGGTGCACGACACGATCTTGTCGATGCTGTGTTCGCATTGGAAGGCCAGGACGACCTACTGATGATCGTGCAGCGTGTCGATGCCCTTGGAAAATTTCTCGATAGCGATGACGGCAAGAACCTGCTCGCAGGTTACAAGCGGGCAACCAATATCATTCGTATCGAGGAAAAAAAGGACAAGCGCCATTACACAGCGGCGCCCGATACGAAACGGTACCAATTGCCCGAAGAAAAGGCGCTCGCCGATGCGATCGTTGTAGCAAAGAAAGAGGCCTCGAGCGCCGTTGACAAAGAGGATTTCGCTGCTGCCATGCGTGCCATGGCCAGGCTGCGCCCGCGTGTCGATGCATTTTTCGACGAGGTCACCGTCAATGTCGACGATAAAGACTTACGGGAGAACCGCCTCAAGCTTCTCAATCAAATCCGCGAGGCGACGCGCGCAGTTGCGGATTTTTCCAAAATAGAGGGCTAAGCTGCGCTCCCGCCATTAGGCAAAGCCAATAGGTGCGTCCATGTCAGCCTATGCGCGCGACCCAATCCTAACACCCGTTTCCATCACCAACCTGCGTCCGACTCAGATCTCGGTCGGGATGCATGAAGTCAAGGAGAAGCGCAAGCGTTTGCGTGAGCGCGGCGCCAAGAAGATTGGAAACTTCCTTGGAGATCACATGATCCCGGTGATCCTTGGTCCGAAAAAACGCCCCTATGTGATCGACCATCATCATCTAGCGCTCTCGCTCCATAAAGAGGGCGTGAAAAAAGTGCTGGTGACCATTGTCGCCGATCTCAGCCAGCTCGATCTCGACGACTTCTGGCTGGTCCTCGACCATCACAGCTGGGTGCACCCTTACGATCAGAGTGGACGCCGCCGCGACTTTTCAAAAATTCCCAAATCAATCGACAAGCTCAAGGACGATCCATTCCGCAGCCTCGCAGGTGAGCTTCGCCGCGCGGGTGGCTTTGCCAAGGACACCACACCGTTCAGCGAATTTTTGTGGGCCGACTTTTTTCGCCGGCGCATGAACCGCAAATCCCTGCAACACAATTTTCCCGCCGCGGTCAAAATGGCGAAAAAATTGGCAAAGAGCCTCGATGCTCACTATCTACCTGGCTGGTGTGGTCCAGTGGACTCATGACAGGCAATCAGGCAAGAAGACTTCGAATCAGCCGTCGTTTGGCGATTTGTCGAAGATCAGCAAAAGGGGATAAAGGCCATGACCATCAGTATTGCGCACTTGCAGCCGATCGTCGCACTCATTGCCGGTATTCTCATTCTTATTATCCCGCGCCTGCTCAACATCATCGTGGCCGTCTATCTTATCCTGATCGGTTTGCTCGGCCTTGGGCTTTTTCGCTAGTGGGATATCCGGCCTTGCACTGGACTGTTCAGCAGTGCTTTTAAGGCCAGTCGTCGTCCAATCCTGCTTTGATCTATGGCCAAACGAAAACTTTCGCGCATCGGCGTAAAACGCAGGAAACGATCAGTGCGAAAACCGGCCCGCCGAAAGGCAAGGGCGGCTGCCCGGCAATCCAAGGGTAAATGGGTCTACGGTTTCGGCGACGGCCGTGCCGAAGGCACGGCCTCCATGCGCAATCTCCTGGGCGGCAAGGGGGCCGGGCTCGCCGAAATGGCCAATCTCGGGCTTCCCGTGCCACCTGGCTTCACGATTACGACCGACGTCTGCACCTACTATTACGGACACGATAAGCAATATCCGAAGAACCTGCGCGTTCAGGTCGAGAAGGCCTTGGCTCAAGTCGGACGCATTACTGGCAAGACATTCGGCGACAAAAGCAACCCGCTATTGGTTTCTGTCCGCTCCGGCGCTCGCGCCTCGATGCCCGGCATGATGGACACGGTGCTAAATCTCGGTCTCAACGACGAAACAGTTGAGGCACTCGCAAAGAAATCTGGCGACCGCCGCTTCGCCTATGACAGCTATCGGCGCTTCATCACGATGTACTCCGACGTGGTGCTCGGTATCGGCCACGAGCATTTCGAGGAATTGCTCGATCATCATAAAGAGCGTCAGGGTTACAGCCTCGATACCGAGCTTTCAGCCGACGATTGGTCCGTGCTGGTCGTGCGTTACAAGAAGCGAGTCAAAGACGAGGCAGGCCATGACTTCCCGCAGAATCCGCATGAACAGCTTTGGGGCGCGATCGGGGCCGTCTTCGGCTCATGGATGAACCAGCGTGCCATCACCTATCGCAAGCTGCACAATATCCCGGAAAGCTGGGGCACGGCCGTGAGCGTGCAGGCCATGGTCTTCGGCAATATGGGCGACAGCTCAGCGACCGGTGTTGCTTTCACGCGCAATCCTTCGACAGGCGAAAAGAAACTCTACGGAGAATTCCTGATCAACGCGCAGGGCGAGGACGTCGTCGCCGGTATTCGTACGCCGCAGGAGATTAACGAGGCGGCCCGCAGGGAGTCGGGCTCCGACAAGCCGTCGATGGAGTACGCGCTGCCGAAGGCCTACGCCGAGCTAAAACGTGTCTACAATGTGCTGGAACGTCGTTACCGCGACATGCAAGACCTCGAATTCACAGTCGAGCAAGGCAAATTGTGGGTGTTGCAGACGCGCTCGGGCAAGCGAACTGCCAAGGCCGCACTCCGCATCGCCGTTGAGCTCGCCTACGAAGGGCTGATATCGAAGAATGATGCGGTGTTGCGCGTCGATCCGCTCGCGCTCGATCAGTTGCTGCATCCGACCATTGATCCGCGTGCGCATCGGCGCGTCATTGCGACGGGGCTTCCGGCTTCGCCAGGCGCCGCCAGCGGCGAGATCGTATTTTCGCCTGACGATGCCGCGCAGCTGAAATCCGACGGGCGGAAGGTTGTTCTGGTGCGTGTGGAGACCTCGCCTGAGGACATCCATGGCATGCATGCGGCAGAGGGCATTCTTACGACGCGCGGCGGCATGACGTCCCACGCTGCGGTTGTTGCGCGCGGAATGGGCAAGCCATGTGTTTCCGGCGCTGGCTCGCTGCGCGTCGACTACGCCGCAGGCACCATGACCGCCGCTGGCCAGGCCTTCAAAAAGGGCGATTACATCACCATTGACGGCTCCACTGGACAGGTGCTGGCGGGGAAGGTCGATATGATCGAGCCGCAATTGTCCGGCGAGTTCGCAACCTTGATCGGCTGGGCCGACAAGGTGCGCCAGCTCGGTGTGCGCGCCAATGCCGACACGCCGGCCGATGCTAAAGCCGCGGTTCGGTTTGGCGCCGAGGGCATCGGACTTTGCCGCACCGAACACATGTTTTTCGAAGAGGACCGAATTCAGGCAGTCCGCGAGATGATTCTCGCCGACGACGAGATATCGCGCCGCGCTGCGATCGCGAAGCTTTTGCCGATTCAGCGCGCTGATTTTGTCGAGCTATTCGAAATCATGGCGGGTCGACCGGTAACCATACGTCTGCTTGATCCGCCCCTGCACGAGTTCCTTCCACATGGCGACAAAGAGATTGCGGAAGTCGCTGCCCTCATGGGGGCCGACCCGAAGAAGCTCGCTGCTCGCGCGAATGAGCTTTCCGAATTCAACCCGATGCTCGGCTTCCGCGGCTGCCGCATCGCGATCGCTTATCCGGAAATCGCTGAGATGCAGGCGCGTGCTATTTTTGAGGCAGCGCTTGAGGCTGCCAGGCGCACGGGCAAACCTGTGGCGCCCGAAGTGATGGTGCCCTTAATTGTCACCAAGACCGAATTTGACTTAGTCAAGTCAAGCATCGACGCAATGGCACAGGCGGTATCAAAAGAAAAAGGCACCAAGGTCAACTACCAGGTAGGCACGATGATCGAACTTCCCCGCGCTTCCTTGATGGCCGACGAGATCGCGCAAAGCGCCGAATTCTTTTCGTTCGGCACCAATGACCTTACTCAAACTACATTTGGCATCTCCCGCGATGATGCGGCGAGCTTTCTCGGCATCTACGCGGCACGTGGTATCCTCCCTGTGGATCCATTCGTATCGATCGATCAGCGCGGCGTCGGTGAGTTGGTCAAAATCGGCGTCGAGCGCGGCCGTAAAGTTCGTCCGAAGTTGAAGGTCGGCATCTGTGGCGAACACGGGGGCGATCCATCGTCGGTTGCCTTCTGTCACGAAGCCAAGCTCGACTATGTATCTTGTTCGCCCTTCCGAGTGCCGATCGCACGCCTTGCTGCCGCGCAAGCCGCGCTTGGCAAATCCATGGCCAGCCAAGCGTAAAGCGCGCGAGTTCCAGCCTAAACCGCGACCAAAATCCTCTACCTCAAACCGCAGGTCGGCCGCGGGTGTGATCAACCACTTCGGAAGCATCACGCACGACTTCTGCGGATGCGCGGGTCTGCGTCGCTGCGGCGGCGAGTTAGCCCAAGCCTGGAAGTGAGCATGCGGGTTCGTGAAAAAACTGGCGCTTTGGTATTAGGTGGCAGCGATTGCGGTATAGTTAATTTTTATTTCCTGTTCGTTACTGCGAAAACAGCGATGGTTCCGCGACCCGGCGCCCCGCTATCTCTGCACACGCCGCCGCGCAGTTAACGCCTTCGCAAGGTTAATCGGACCAAGAAAAGAATCCGGCGCGTAGTCGCCATCCGGCGGCGAGGCGGTAGCAGGGCGTTGCGGTGTGGCGTTGAGCGAACGGGGAGCAGTCTCGCTTGGGTGTCGGCGGCGAAAAGGAGCCGCATCGATAGCCATTGGAGCGGTGGTGCTAACGCTGCTTCCCGACAGGATTGCGTTTCAGGATCTTGGCGCGCTGCTTGCCCGGCAACCGACGGTTGCCAAGCGGTGGCAACAACATCTGATCGCGTCTCCTTTCGGCACTATCCATGCCGCCATGTTCAATTTGCCGAGACCAGTGGGGACCAGGGTACCGCATCCGCCGATTTATGCGCTTGCGAACTTCGATCCTCTGGACATCACGGGCTCGATCGGCAAGCAGCCGCTTGGCGACCCGACAGCGCCCTTGCAGTTCCCCAAGTCCAACCGCAAGGCCAAGGGTGACTCGCTCATCGTGCACCCGCGCGAGTCGATCCCGCTGCTGCCACCGGTATCGAAGACTGAGCCGGCGCCACAGCCTGATGCCCACGGGGCACAAGGAAAGGATGAAGCCATCGACCGCTTCGAGCCATATGCAAAATATGAATTCGTGACCGCTCCAGACGATCGAAGCTCAACGCCCGATATCGATTTGCCTTATGTCGATATACCGCCCGCCAATCTGACACCAACTGCACATCCGAAGGTCGGTAAGGAGACCACACAGTTGTATTTCGGAATGGACCTGTTGGCGGGCGCCCAAGCAGGAATAGCGCCTTGGGCTCCGGGTGAAGCGCCGGTCGTCATCACGCACGGCGATCCCGACATCAAACAGGCAGCACTTGCTCCATCTTCGCCGAACGGCGAGGGCAAAGAAGGCGAAAGCGTCGCCAACAAGGGTGAAGTTACGGGGATCGATCAGCGTCCTCGATCACCCGCCGAAAGGTTGGCACTAGCTGGCCCAGGGCGTGCCAAGGCCGAAAAATGTCTGGCCAACGCGATTTATTTCGAGGCGCGGGGCGAGTCGGTGCGGGGACAAATCGCGGTGGCGCAAGTCGTGATGAACCGCGTGTTTTCGCCATTTTATCCGAACGACGTCTGCGGTGTCGTCTATCAAAACGCGCGCCGGCATCTCGCCTGCCAGTTTACGTTCGCATGCGACGGCATCCCCGATATCGTCACGGAACCCGATGCGTGGGAACGCGCTAAGCGAATCGCGCGCGACATGCTCGACGGCAAATTGTGGATGCCCGAGGTGTCCAAATCGACGCACTATCATGCGTACTGGGTGCACCCAGACTGGGTTAATGAGATGAAGAAAGTTTATAAGCTCGGAGTGCATACCTTCTATCGCCCACGCGCATGGGGCGATGGCGACGATGAGCCGACTTGGGGCGACGCGGCGGTAACTGAAAAGGAGGCCGCTGCCGAGGAAGCAAAAGGGCCGGTAAGCCATAGCTTGGAGTGGCTTAAGTCCGAAGAGGGACAAGCCTCGATTCGCCAAAAAAATGCGCGCAAATAGTTCCCCGTCGAAGCCATGCGTGGCGCTGATACCCACGATCACGAATATTCGTTTGGGTGGGTCTAGGCCGAACTTATATGTTCCGCGCCAGTTTGCGCCCGGGGATCTCTTGAATGTCCATCCATGCGACCACTGAAAGACCAGCATCCGTTGGATGGCGCACGCCGGCTGTAGTGGTCGCTTGCGGCTGCCTGATCGCAATGATCAGTTTCGGACCGCGCTCGTCGCTCGGCTTTTTCCTCACTCCGCTTTCGCAGGCGAATCATTGGGGACGCGATGTGTTCGCGTTCGCGGTGGCCGTCCAAAATCTGTTGTGGGGCATCGGTCAGCCCTTTGCCGGCGGTATAGCCGACCGCTTCGGGACTAACCGCGTACTCTGCGTTGGCGCTGTGTTCTACGCCCTCGGCCTCGTGATCATGGCGCACTCGTCTACGCCCGAAGAGCTTAGCCTCTCCGCCGGCGTGCTCATCGGTCTTGGATTGTCCGGCTGCTCTTTCAACATCGTGCTCGGCGCCTTCGGCAAGTTGCTGCCAGAAAAATGGCGCTCGCTTGCATTCGGCGCCGGCACTGCCGCCGGTTCTTTTGGCCAGTTCCTTTATTCGCCGATCGCTGTCGCTCTGATGGACAAATTTGGTTGGCAGCAAGCACTGCTGATTTTCGGTGGCGTCATGTTGCTGATTCTGCCGCTATCGCTCGCCCTCGCGACTCCTGCGGCGCCCATGGGCGTATCCGCGGCGGTGAAGCCAACCCAGTCAGCGCGACAGGCATTCGCGGAAGCATTCGGCCATCGCAGTTATGTCTTGCTGGTGCTCGGCTTCTTCACCTGCGGCTTTCAACTCGCCTTCATCACGGTGCACTTGCCCTCCTATCTGATCGATCGCGGCTTGTCGGTGGAGGTCGGCGGATGGACGCTCGCGGTCATCGGCATGTTCAACATCATCGGCTCGTTGGGTTCAGGTTGGCTCAGCAATCGCATGCCCAAGCGTTATCTGCTCTCGATGATCTACTTCATTCGGGCGGCGGCGATCGTCGCCTTCATCACGCTGCCGGCGAGTCCAGTGGCGACATTAGCTTTCGGCGCCGTTACAGGCCTCATGTGGTTGTCGACGGTCCCACCGACGTCAGCTCTGGTCGCTATGATGTTCGGCACACGCTGGCTAGCGATGCTTTTCGGCTTTGCCTTCTTCAGCCACCAGGTTGGCGGTTTCCTCGGCGTGTTGATAGGCGGTATCGCGTTCGAGCGCACTGGCTCATACGACCTCGTGTGGTGGCTTTCGGCATTGTTCGGCGTCCTGTCCGCAGTGATCAACCTGCCGATCGTGGAGAAGCCGGTAGCGCGCCCCGCAATGGCGCCCGCCTGAAACGCTTGCGTGACGGCTCCGCCCACGCCATGAATACCGGGTTAACCGGCGAGCGCGCGCGTGGCTGCATTCAAAGCGGTCGTAATCGAGAAGACGGACGGCGGCACCAAAGCCGCGCTGACTGATTTCGACGAAGCCAATCTGATGGACGGTGATGTGACCGTCCGTGTCGAATACTCAACGCTCAATTACAAGGACGGCCTAGCCATTACCGGCAAAGCGCCTGTGGTGAGGCGGTTTCCAATGATCGCTGGAATCGACTTTGCGGGCACGGTGGAGTCGTCCACCCATGCCGCGTGGGAGGCGGGCGACAAAGTCATCCTCAACGGCTGGGGTTGTGGCGAAATTCACCTTGGTGCCTACGCCGAGAAGGCGCGCGTCAAAGGCGATTGGCTGGTGCCGCTGCCCAAGACCATGAGCGCACGCGAAGCAATGGCAATCGGCACCGCCGGTTACACCGCCATGTTGGCTGTCATGGCGCTCGAACGGCACGGCCTTGCCGCAACAACTGGCCCGGTCGCCGTGACCGGCGCCGCTGGCGGCGTGGGTTCGGTCGCTATCGCGATTCTCGCAAAGCACGGCTTTGCGGTCCATGCTGTAACGGGTCGTCCGCAGGAGGCCGATTTCCTGAGAGGGCTAGGTGCCGTCGAAGTCGTCGATCGCAAGGAACTCGCTGGGCCCACCAAGCCACTCGCAAAGGAGCGCTGGGTGGGCGCTGTCGACGCAGTGGGGTCGACCCTGCTTGCCAACCTGCTGTCAATGACCCGCTACGGGGGAGCGGTAGCCGCTTGCGGTCTCGCCGGAGGAATGGACCTGCCGGGCTCGGTTGCTCCGTTTATTCTCCGCGGTGTGTGCCTATATGGCATCGATTCCGTGATGTGCCCTGTGGATCGCCGCCGCGAGGCATGGAAACGCCTGGAAAGCGAACTGGACCGTCAAAAACTGGCCATGATAACTCGGGAAATTGGCCTTTCCGACGTATTTGGCGTCGCGCCAGACATACTGGCCGGTCAGGTGCGCGGCCGGATCGTGGTCAAAATCGGGTAAACTCATTCAGGTTTTGTCGACGAAAACCGTGCATAGTCCGTTAGTGTTAAAAATCGGGCTGAATGTTCTGTAAAATGTTACGTTAGTCGGAGTACGGGCAATGTTGCGTGGCATTGGATTGATGGTCGGGCTGCTGGCTGCGCTGCCGGCGGTTGCAGGTGAGATGAGCGCCGATGAGGCCCGGCGGTTCGTCGCCGGCACGATGTTCAGCTACAGCTGCTTTGAAGGCACGCGAGGCCAGGGCCGCGTCAATTCTGACGGCTCAGTTGCTGGCACCATCCAATTCCAGGGGTCGGGTCCCGTTCGCTATGCGCATCTTCCTGCCAACACACTGCAGGTCAGAGGCGAGTCCGTTTGCGCCTCGCTGCGCGGCATGATGTTCCAGCCCTGCTTCAACCTTCAGCGCACGAGCGACAACAGTTTCCGCGGATCGATCTCGGGGCTGGGCTTCGCCTATTGCGAGTTCACCCGATACGGGCGAACTACGGCCCCGCATGGCCTGCGTCGGACGCAGAATTCGCAGAGCGCGCAGCCGCTCAGCCTGCGGTCATCGCTCGAGGCCGACAACAACTGATTTTCATTCCCCCGCCGGGAAGATCATGCACGTCGTAGTGGCGTGCGCATAAAGCTTGCCGGTGCGATCCCTAAGATAGCCCTCCGAAGTCGCGACCGTGCGTCCTCGATGCACGATGCGACCTTCCGCGCGCACTGGGCCAGTGTCTTTATTGATTGGACGGACCAGATTGAGCTTGAGCTCGAGGGTAGTCCAGGCATCGTCCTTTCCGATCGTCGAAAATATCGCGCAGCCGAGCGCGGAATCGAGCAAGGTCGCGGCGAAGCCGGCATGCAAAGTGCCAATAGGATTGTAGTGGCGAAATTCCGGTACGCCCTCGAATACCGCGCGACCTTCTTCGACTTCGATCAAGTGAAAGCCCAGCAACTCGCTGATCGGTGGATGCGGGACAGTTCCGTTGATAATCCCTTTCAGGAATCCAAGGCCGTCATGGGATTTGAGAACCTCTGGCGCAACGACGCCGTAGGTCTTGGTGCTCACTATGCCCCCCGTGGTTGGATTGTTTCAGTGTACTGCAATCGCTTAGCCGATATCGAGCCGAAAGGGATTGCCTTCGGTTGCCACATCTCCGATGCCGATAGCTTCGATTGCCCGTATCATTCGACCATCTCGTTTGAGCAGTCGGTCGGCAATCGAAACGATCCGCGAATTCGGCTGCGCTGTGCGCGATGCCCGGCGGATTTCCCAAGCAATCTGCATTTCGTCACGCCTCGGGTTAAGCGCACAGGCGGCCACGTAGGCGCCGGCGGTCGAGCGACTAATTCCGGCGAAGCAATGCATTACCATCGGGCTCTTACGATCCCAGGCGCTGACGAAGTCGACGAGCCGCTGCACATGCTCATGCGCTGGCGCAGTATAACCATCCATCGGCATGATGATATCGTCGATCGCCAGCACAAGGTGATTTTCCGGCGCAATTTGGGTTGGCCGCTGAACCCGATCGACTAGCCGCAATAGGGTGACGATATGGCGCGCTCCGGTTTCATCGACCGTTGTGTACAGGCGCGCCAAGGAACAGACGTGAATCATACGTTGGGCAGGAACTGTGATTCGTGCGTCATATGTATGACCTGGATACCGTTGTGAAAAGCCTCAAGTACGCAGAAGTTTTTCGAAACGTTCACGGTAGCGCGCCTGAGCCGTCCCTGCTGGCCAGGGATTTAAATAGTCGCGCACGAGGGCCGAAGAAAATTTCGGCGGCGGTCCGAAGAATTTACGTGCCTCGTCGCTGGCGAAACCGGCGAGGTGCGTAGCCTCAAGATAGGCCGCGCTGCGATCGGCGGCCTTAATCAGATTTTCCAGGCCGTCGGGCAACCTGGCTGGCAGGCCGAAGCGCAGATGTATTGCAGCGAGCAGCCGCTTCTCCACAGCCTTGTAACTATCGCCGATCACCGCCTTGAAGGGGGAGATCATGTCGCCGACGACGTATTCGGGTGCATCATGCAGCAACACGGCGACGCGGCCATTCCGGTCCAGCCGCGGAACTTTTGCACGCGCCAGCGCCTCCACGAGTAATGCGTGCTGCGCCACAGAGAAGATATGCGCACCCTGAGTCTGTCCATTCCAACGGGCGACCCGCGCCAGCCCATGCGCTATGTCATCAAGCTCGATGTCGAGCGGCGAGGGATCAAGCAGGTCGAGTCGACGACCCGAGAGCATGCGCTGCCACGCACGCGGGGCGGATCGCGATGAGTGCGTGCTTTTTGGCGGTGGGGTCATCGCTTTCTGGCAAATTTCGCGCAGGCGGCATGGCGATGGCATTTGACGATATGGTCATTGACCATCCCCACCGCCTGCATGAAAGCGTAGACAATCGTCGGTCCGACAAATTTGAAACCGCGCACGATGAGATCTTTAGAAATCTTTTGCGACAGCTCGGTTTCGGCCGGCACCTGTCTGGTCGTTCGGAAGTAATTGACCTTCGGCCTGCCGTCGAGATGCGACCAAAGCAGATTTGAAAATCCCGGGCCGCACTCCATAATCTCAAGCCAGGCACGGGCTGACGACACCGCACCCTCGATCTTGGCGCGGTTGCGCACGATGCCAGCGTCTTTCATCAGCGATTCGATCTTGCGCTTCTGGTAGCGTGCTATTTTTTCCGGTTCGAAGCCGTCAAACGCGCGGCGAAAGTTGTCACGCTTGCGCAGAATGGTGATCCACGAAAGGCCAGCCTGGAATCCGTCGAGAACCAATTTCTCATAAAGCGCGCGATCGTCGAATTCCGGCACGCCCCATTCTTCATCATGGTAGGCGATATAAAGTGGATCTTGTTTCGGCCATGGACAGCGATGTAGTCCGTCGGGGTGGACAATGGACTTGCTCATGTCGCCACTTTCGATTCGCCCGGCCAGTCGAATTTTGCCCAGTCCGGCTTGACCGCGCGAACGGGAATTCCCCCGGCTTCCAGCGAGATGCCCCCGGCAAGCGCGTCCGCGATGCGATCGAGACGCATAAGTGCGAGGCCACGGCCCTTGGCGGTCGAGCCGAGCATGCCGACCTGCTTGGCGCCTGCCATAACCGGCAGGCCTGGTAAGGGGGAAAATTCGTCATATGCGATCGGCAGCACGCGGCTGCGCGCGCTGGCCCGATGCTCGACACGTGAGACAACTTCTTGTCCGATATAGCAGCCTTTATCGAAATCGACGCCGTTGAGCTGATCCATGTCGGCTTCGTGGGGAAAAGTACCGGCATAGATGAAGTCGACGCCGCCGCGCGGCACGCCGAGAGCAATACGGTGGGCTTCGTAGGACTCCGCGTCGACTAAAGCTGCGCCAAGGTCGGCAGCTGCCTCGGCCGCAAGGTGCGGCGGCAGCATGATACGCATACCCAAAGCGGGCAGCCTCGGATCCGCATAACAAAGGCCGTAATCGCTTTCGCCTCCATTGTCCCAAATTGCCATTACGCCCAACACTTCCGATAAATCTTCGTAGATCACCTTGGCGCGCAGTTTGTAAAAATTCAGCTTTTCCACGAGGTCCGGCGCCAGAGCGCGCGGGCAATCAAGGAAAAAACCGCCGCCATCCTCGGCCGGCGCTTCGGCGACGATGAAGTCGACGATGATTTTGCCCTGCGGCGTAAGCAACGCGGCATAAAGTGGTTCGCCCGGTGTCAGCTTGGTCATGTCGTTGGTGACGAGCCCGTTAAGAAACCGCCGGGCATCGTCGCCGGCGACCTTGACCACACCGCGATCGGGAAGAAGAGTTGCTTGCATGCGAAATCTCTGGGTCTCCCACGACCGTCTCTTGCCAGAACTCACGGCGGAACGTAAGCGCTGTCTTCCAAGCCCTGCCTCGTCCTTGAGGAGTGGCCGGGAGGTCATGTCTCGAAAGATGTTTCGAGACAGCCGCTTCGTGGTTTCCTCAGCATGAGGCGCGGATGCCTGATAGCTACGATCTGATCCTCAAGGGCGGCACCGTGGTCAACCAGGACGGCGAGGGCCTGCGTGACATCGGCATTCGCGGCGGGCGCTTTGCGGCGATTGACGACCTGCGGCGAGCTTCCGCCGGCGAGATCATTGATTGCCGAGGGCTGCACCTCTTGCCGGGCGTAATCGATACCCAGGTGCATTTTCGCGAGCCCGGTCTGACCCACAAGGAAGATCTCGAAAGCGGCTCGCTTTCGGCGGTGATGGGCGGAGTCACTGCCGTGTTCGAGATGCCAAATACCGATCCACCTACGGTAAGCGCCGAAGCTCTGGCCGACAAAGTAAAGCGTGGCCATCACCGCATGCATTGCGACTTCGCGTTTTTTGTTGGTGCGACAGCCGACAACACCACGCATCTCGCCGAGCTTGAGCAACTGCCCGGCTGCGCCGGCATCAAGGTCTTCATGGGTTCATCCACCGGCTCGCTGTTGGTCGCCGACGATGCCGGCTTGCGCGCGGTGTTGCAAAGGATCCGCCGTCGCGCGTCGTTTCATGCTGAAGACGAACCACGGCTCAACGAGCGTAAACACCTGCGCGCGGAGGGCGACCCGCGCTCGCACCCTATGTGGCGTGACGATGTAGCCGCGTTCAAGGCCACCCAGCGGCTTGTCACGATCGCGCACCAGACCGGTGCCCGCGTGCACGTACTACACGTGTCGACCGCGCAGGAGATAGAGTTCCTTGCCAATCACAAGGACGTCGCCTCGGTTGAGACGACGCCGCATCATCTTACTCTGGAAGCGCCGGGCTGCTACGAGCGGCTCGGAACCCGCGCGCAAATGAATCCGCCGGTGCGCGATGCTGTGCATCGTTCAGGCATTTGGGCTGGCATCACGAACGCGATCGTCGACCTGCTGGGCTCCGACCACGCGCCTCACACCCGCGAAGAAAAAGCCAAAACATATCCGGAGAGTCCATCGGGCATGACCGGCGTGCAAACGCTCGTTCCAATCATGCTGGATCATATCCACGCAGGACGGCTGTCGTTGCTCCGGTTTGTCGATCTCACCAGTGCGGGTCCGGCGCGCCTCTTTGGCATTGCAGTCAAAGGCCGTATCGCTGCCGGCTATGATGCCGATTTGACTGTTGTCGACCTTAAGCGCCGGGAAACGATCACCGACAGATGGATGGCTTCGCGAGCGGGATGGACTCCATACGACGGCGTTGCCGTGACAGGCTGGCCGGTAGGGACATTCGTTCGCGGACGCAAAGTGATGTGGGAGGGCAGTCTCACGGCTCCGGCACAAGGCGAGCGGGTGCGATTTTCCGAGACCTTGGCCAGCTAGCGTGGCTATTGCCGCTGCTGCTCCAGCGAAAATTCGCCGTTGCGGATCCGCGCGCTCAATCTATCGGTGAAGATGGCCACGGCCTCTTCACCATAAGTTGTCACGAACTCGGCGAGAGCCGCAAACAGACAGGCTTGCGCTAGACAATCGCCCTCAATTCCGTCGTGTCGCGCTTCAGCCCAGGCTTCCTGCAGGTAGCCGAGTGCGACAAGCTTCTGCTCGCGGTCAGAACTCGACTCGCGCAAGAAAAGGGAGCCCTCGGCCGTCGTCATAGCTACAGCGTCTCCGGCGTTCACGGGCCGGATACCATGTCCACCCATGGGAACGTTTAGCACGGCCATCGTCCCGCGATAGCTCGCGTTAAAGAAAAGGTTAATTGTCCAGAAAAAAAGGTGCAGTTAATTCAGTTTCTTACGTCTCATTTTGTGGCAAACGCTCTCGAGGTTTGCCACGTTTTTGTTCGGTTCTTGTTCTCGGTGTGAGCAGGTTGATCGCGGCGTCTGACAGCCTGATCTGGTCCGCCTTCCGGGTATAGAGGTCCACCTGCTCGGAACTCTTGTGGCCGGTGATCGCCATGATCTGCTTATTCGTGGCGCCGCTCTCGCCCAGGCGCCGGGACATCGCTTTGCGGAGAGCGTGCGGGGTGCAGCACTTCGGAAGTCCGGCCGCCGCCGCTGCCGCCTTGATGAGACGATAGAGGGCAAAGCGACTGAGCCGCTGGCCCCCGACCGAATTGACTAGGCCGATCCCGTTGGCCGGCGTCCGGCGCAATGACCACGCCAGCTTGGGGTGAATCGGTATCGACATTTCGGCGCCGGTTTTCTCTTGCGTCAGCTTGATCCGACCGCCGACAATGTTAGCGCGGGTCAGCTCGCTCACGTCACCGATGCGCTGGCCGAAGCTGCCGCTTCGATACTGTTACACCCCTGCAAAAGTGTGTCGCGGCTCACCAACGTCTGTCCTAACTCCAAAGGTCAGTGGGAGCCGCGCTACTCGACACCGGATGCTAAATCGGCTCGGAAATGTCGCGCGAAAGAAGAATGGTTGGCCCCTTCGGCGCGGCCTCTTTTAATTCTGGCCCAGCGCATGAACGGACTCGTCTCCGCCGCGACCTATACCAAAATATACGCACGTATAAGTGCCGGTCTGCAGGCGCCCGGCGCTACGGTGAGCACATGTCGAAGAAGGTCCGTACCGCCACGCTGGGCACCGCAGTGATCGCTGTTTGGTTTGCGGTGGTCACGTTAGGTTTTGGCGCTCATCTATGGCCCCTCTTAGAGGGAGTGCGATAGATGCCAGCTCTCGGCTTTCTTGCAGTGGTGGGTTTGGCGCTGATTGCACTGCTATTCACCAACCAATACTACAATCTGCTAGAGGCCCAGGCCGTACAAACTCTCACCACCGCGCAAGCGCCCGCGCCCGACATGACCTCGCAAGCTGTACTTGCGGCTCAGCCCAAGTCGGCGGCGCCTGACGCTCTTGCGAAGATTGGGCACGTAGCCCGTGCGGCGCGGGCCGAAGCGCCACACAAGGAT
>DATFXJ010000146.1:0-15342 GCA_035315965.1 Pseudolabrys sp. | reverse complement strand
GGCATAGCTGGAGCACTCGTCGCATCCAGCTTACACAACGGACGAATCACTACTGCGGACATTCAAGATCTGCGAAGCCCGATCGAGAAGGGAGCTACTTATGGCGGCTCCCTGCTCTGATCGACCTCACCGCCGGTTCGTTTCTATGCAGCGAAAGGATGCTTGACCTGATCGCGCTTGGCGATCACTTCGGCGACCTTTGGCTCGCCAGCGACCGCCCGAGCAATCGCTTCCTTGGTGGCGCGATAATTGTAGTCTTGGATTTTCTTGTCATCCGCCGCCTCCCAGTGAATGAAGACACCGACACAAACAAACAGATTGTCGGCCTCATTCTGCGGGATCACACCTTCCGCCACGCTGTCGGCCACAGCCTTGCCGACCGCATGTTGAGCTGGACCGAACATTTGAACGGCTTGCTTGGCGCTTTTGATCGTGACTTTGTTAAACAGCACCGTTGCGGGCTTGCACATTAGGTTCGGCGCCACCAACGCAAGCAACGATGTGAATCCGTCCTTGTTGTTAGTTAGGCAATTTGCAAACGCCGTTTCTGCGGCGCTTCCGCGCGGCCCCATAATGAGATCGATGTGCGCGACCTCATTACCATCGCCAACGAGTGATTCACCAACGCATAGTCCGCCAATTTTTGCCATCGCTATCTCCTCCCAAAGAAACATTCCACTTCGGTCGCCATCATGCGGCGACCGGCCGAACGGCTATCTTTCGTTGTCAGCGTCCGAAATCCGGACCGGTTAACCTGATAGCGGCAGAGATTTTCCGCTTCCGAAGTCAATCATTGTTGCCCGCCGTCGGCAAGATGCTCCGTAGCCGATGCGCGAAAATCGTCGCTACAGTCAAGTCGGCGCTGGTACCGGGATTGATGCTCGCCTGCTTCAGTGTCGCATCCCAGACAAGAACGTCGCGCAGAACATCCTCGAGCCGGCTGGCCGTTCGCGCCTGAGTACTCAGTTTTGAAGCTTCGCGGCGAATTTGTTCCGCGACCGTTCGGCCATGTTTGCGGATGATGTGGCTGTCTGGAAATGCTGCAAGAAAGCCAAGATAAACAGCGAGCGTCGCAAGACGACGGTCAGGCGAAGCGGCAAGGGCGGCCGCGAGCAGAGGCTCGCCAAGGTCAAAAACGTCCGAGAAGTCTGTCACATATTGCAGGGCGATGCGATCGCGACCCGCTGCCTCAGCCATCGCCTCGCCTAGGGTCACGGTCGCGGGCATAAACACATCATGATGTTCGACGCGACCCAGGCCTCCAGGCGACGCACGCGCGATGGCGCGAAAGGCAAGCTCCGCATCATCCCGGTCAAGTCTTTGCAGGGCCTGCGCAAGCGACGACTGCAGGTCAACTGGCAGCGTCTCAGCCGCCGCCGCAAGCGGAGCGCAAAGTAGAATAATACCGAGGTTAGTATTACTTTTAACCGCTGCGAAGCTCGCCTCCACGGCCCCGAGAATCCGTGCCCCAATCCGTTGTCCGGCAGCCGTGAGGGGCCGCACCGCAGCAGCGGCGCTGCGCTCGAAATCGGTTACCGTCATCCGATGACCATCAGCGAAGATATGAATGTTGCCGGGTTTTGGCGCGTCTAGCTCGTCGCGGCATGCTTCTTCGAACGCGAGTGCAATCGGATTTGGCTGTTCCCGCGCTTGCGCGAATTCAGACATTGCGCTGGGCCTGTATGGAAAGTCCGGCGAGAAGGTCGCTAGCAAGAGTGTCGGCGATATTGATGGATGTGGTTCGCTGCAAACCCGACCAAGCGGGCATGCTATTAACTTCAAGGACAGTCGGCCGTTCGTCGCGATCGTACATAACATCGACGCCGGCAAAATTGGCCCCGACCACGGCAGCCGCAGCAATGGCAAGGTCTCGCATGACCCCGTCTGCAACTGCTGCGACTGGTTTACCGCCGCGCTTTATATTGGTCACCCAACGCGCGGAATGGCGCATCATAGCGGCGACAACCCGCCCTTGTGAGACAAGAACGCGAAAATCATGAAAGCCCTTGCGTTCGACCCCAACATATCGCTGTAGATAATAGACCCCGGCAATTTCGGCAGGCGGCGGAAGCTCCTGTGCGCTGTAAATTAGTCTCAAGCCACGTCCCTGTGAGCCGAACAGCGGCTTGAGCACGAGTGGACCGGTTTCCTGCCGCACGATATCTGCCGCCGCCTCGCGCGATTCCACCGCCCAGGTCGCCGGAGTCGGCAGACCAGCGCGTGCAAGCATGAAGCTCGTCATCGATTTGTCGACACAGCGCTCGATGGCCCGCGCACTGTTCCAGACCGGGATGCCAATTTCTTGTAGCGCATGCAGGACACCGAGACGCAGCGTCACCGCCTCAAAGCTTCCACCCGACATGTCGCGCACGAGTACGGCGTCGGGCAAACCAGCGCCAAAGTCAGGCAGGATCAGACCATTCGGACTCGCAGTATCGAAGCGGCAGGCCGGCAGCATCAGCGGCCGCGCTTGCGCACCCAGCGTGGCGAATGCTTTGCAGAGAGCGCGGGCATGCCAGTCGTTTAGGTCGGTGACGAGAGCGATGGTCGGACCGGGCGCGGACGCACGCGGCGCAAGCAATTCAGACGAACGAGGCATCGAGAAGTTTCAGGTTGAGTTGGCCGGCGTGGAAGCTCTGGCCGGTTTCGAGCGCCGTAACCGTCACTTGGCCCGGACTAAACAACATCGGATCGATAGCGTAGAAGTCGCCTTTGAAACGCGTGAAGATATCCGCGAAGGGCTGGCCATAATCGCGCGAGGCCGCGCTCGGCAATTGCTCGGCTAGTGCACGGGCATCGGCGGCTGAGCCGATAACCATCAGGTAAACGCGCCCGGCATAAATGATGGCATCGTTTGTGCGCCCCATCGCAGTGACCATGTCGGGATGCGGCGGCGCGAGGGGCGCGGCTGCCATGCCTTCGACGATACGGTCGAGCGGAAACTTCAATTCGTGCGCCTTGTGAAGAGCGACTTCGAGCACGCGTGCAACGATCTGGGTGCTGCCGGCAAGGCTCTGCGTTGGCGCATAGAGGATGGTCAAACGCTCCGGCGCAACGCCGCAGGCCTTCAGTACTTTGTCAACGACTTGAGGCGGCGGCGGGCGCGCGCTTTCCATTACGAGAGCAGCGTTTCTTGCCGTATCTCGATACTGGATCGTCTCGAATAGCTGCTCGACCCGGGCAAGCGCCCTCGCCGGGCCGGAACCGAGAGCAAAAAAGGCGTCGTTGCCCTCTCCGTAACTGAGCCGCCAGCCGGCATATTGGCTGGCCAGACAGGCAATCACCGGGTTGCTCGAATGGACCACCACCGTCCATGGCCACCGCGGTGTCATGGTGCTCGACGTCAGTTGCAGCTTGCCCAATCCGCCCATGCAGATTTCGGCAATCGCCAGTCCGGCCGCAATGCTGCCTTGCGTGCGGCTCCCGGCGTCGATGAATGTCTCGCCCCGTTCGCCGTGTGTGACCGCGATTTTGAGTTCGGCTTTGGCAGACACGAGCGTCTCGATCAGCGCTTCGGCACGGGCGTTCAGGCTAACGGCGGGTGCCTCTGTCATGACACGCCCGCGGCAAGAAGCGTATGCACCATCGCCTTTCGTTGCTCGACGAGTTGCTTCGCTTCAAGCGTCGTTGCGCCACGCGCGGACACCGAGCACAGGGGTTGCTCGACCTTTATGCGACTGCCGGCAACCGGCCGGTCAGCCATCCATTCTGGCCAATCGAGTGCGGGCGCCGCCACGATATCGCGTTTGGCATATACAATAGCGCCGGCCATTGCAGCTTGATAGCTCGGTGCCCGCGTAGGCAGAGTTCCGAGGCAGGCGTCGAGATGAAGAGCGAAGAGCGAGGAACCTTCTGGCTCGAACAGATCAAAGGTCGCGCCAGGCCGCGGATTAATCTCGAGCAGCTGAAATGCATCTCCATCGAGGACAAAATCGGCGCTGTTCAGACCAACTAGCGGCATCACGGAATTGAGCCGCACCACCGCGGCGGTCATGGCCTGCTTCACAGCGTCAGCAAGCGGCGCAGGTCGGACGGCTCCGCCATAGCGGTAAGGATGTCGTGCCGTCGGCGCCGTCCATTGTGCACTAAACCCGAGCACCAATACGCTGCTGGCATTGCATAGCAGCAGTACGGAAATCGGCTCGCCTTTGACGCGGCGCTGAAAATAGATCTCCTTGTCACCCTTTTCTGCCTTGTCGGCACGCCTAATGTGCCAACCTCCGGCACCGCCGATACGTTTCGCAAGCCAGCCAGCTGCGTCCGTTGGAGGCACCAGCGATGTCTCCGGGTGCGGAATATTGGCCGCACGACATGTTGCGGCAAAGCCAAGCGGGTCCTTGATGCGCGTGATGGTTTCCGCGCTGTTGCCGAGAAGCGGCCAGCGCCCGCCGATATTAATCAGCAGATCGGGACGATCCTCGAAACCACTTCCGCAGACAATGCCGGCGCAATCGCGACTGTTGGCCAAAGTTTGCAAAGCGGTGATCAACCTGTCGCCGTCGATGGGGCGCCCGAAATCGACGCGGACATGGCTAGCCGCAGCGGCCAGAGTATCCTGATCGCCGAAACCGTCGGCGACCAGCGGCACGTACCCGGCACGCCTCGCGGACGCGGCGAGCGCTCGGCCCGAGGCAGCGGCTATCAGCACCGGCCTCTCCCTATCCATTTATTTCGTGCGCAAGAGTGAACGCGTCGCGGAAATCCAAGCACACGGGTTTTGTCGCTTCGATCATTTTCTTGAACAACCCAAACTCGGTCCTGTACTTGATATTGCCGATGGCGAGCGGACCAATGCCCAGAGTGGCGTGCGAATTTACCTCGACCCCGTTTGCCATTACATCGAGGCCTTCAACACCAGGAGGTGGAACTGCGTTCACGTCGGCAACGATGAGAAGGTGTTTCGCCGCCTCGAGCTGGGTGCGAGATAGGATGCGGACGCCGGCACGGCCGGCGCACAGGGCGACCTCACTCGCCGCCAGGATGCCGCCTTTCTTGGCCTCGTCGCTGCCATCTGCGGCGCGAACCTGGACGCCGAAACGCGCTTTGATCTCGGTCGCACTGTCGCTTACACGCTTGATGCCATCGTAGCCGACAAGTGTGACGTCTGCGTCTTGCAGGGCCGTAATAACAGCAGCTGAAAATCCGACGACCCCGGTTGCGCCAAACACGGCGACGCGAACACCTTTTAGTTGCTTGCTTTTATTGTCACGCAGCAACTTCTCAACACAGGCAACCATGGCTGCCGCCGTCGTGAAGGAGCCGGCCGGATCAGCGAAGAACGAAATACCAAATGGCGGAACCAGCGCTTTCTTGGCCGCGTCGAGCATCTCCAGTGCCGCTATCGCTTGCTTGCCGCCGACGAAGATGCCGGTCTTCACGCCTAGTTTTGGTGGGCGCGAAAACATCGCGTCCTGTACCAGACCGGTTACTTCTTCGAGCTTCACCTCGGTATAAGGAATGGCAGCATCAAAGCCGGCATCGAGAGCCATATTCACATCGAAGGGGCTCATATGCCTGAGTGGAGTCAGCATGTGCAGGATATGCTTTTCGGCCACATCCATCTCCGGGCCGGATCACAGATCCGGTATTGCCGCAACCATGGCAGATTCTATATCTGCGCCGCGATTGATCCCCTTGCAAGCGCAGATGTCCAGGGCTTCGCAGCGCGGGTGGTTGCGCACCAAGTCGATCAATCGTTTCGCTTCATCGCGCGAAGGCGCAAATGTAAAACCGGTCGGGCCCCATGAACTCTGACCGATGCCGAGCGCACCTTCACCTTCAAGGAGCTCGAGGGCCGCGGCGACATCACGGCTGGCGAACGGATGGCCGCCCTGCAGCGGCGCAAAATACGTGCCCAGAATGGTCTGCATCTCCTTGATTGCCAGCGCAAAAGAAACGAGATCCGCTTCCGCGAGCGCTGGTAAAGCCTGCATCAAGACAAGGCGGCATATGTGCGCAGCGTCCGTAGCGGCGAATGGCGGCAAACGGGCGAAGGCCGCGCTCTCTTCTTCTCCATGCACGCCGGTGCATTTCCGATCGAGGACGAGCACGATACGCCACTCGTCCGGGAACGGAATTCTGCTGATGATCGGCGCCACGCCAGTCGCGTCTCTGCATCCACCGTCAACTACAACGCCGCCTGAATCGAATAGATTAATCCCGACGCCCGAACGCCGGCCGCGGCCGAGGTGAAATGCATCGCCGCGGATGTCGAGTGGCATGTCGTGTAGCGTCCGGATACCGGCGGCAAGCGCGAGCGCGAGCTGCGTGCCGGAGCCCAACCCGGAATGATCAGGAATGGCTTCTGCAATGTACACGTGGTGAGGGCTGTCAAGAGAGAGTAACACTTGCAGGCGTTCGAGATAGCGACGCGCGCGTTCGCTGTCGGGACCGCTCACTTGCTGCGTTGCCGCTCTCGAAACGGTCACCCGCGTGCGCAATTCGCTGATCGCGAGGCCGATGCTACCAAAACTTCGTCCAAGCTCGCCATTGAGATCCAGGAATCCCAAATGTAGCCGGGCCGGAACGGTAACACTCACGCTGTTCGGCCCTTTGTTCAACTGCTTGCTCCCGAGCTTGATTCCGGACAGGGTTTTTCATTTATGCAATCCGGGACTAGACTGCGACAGTTGGATTGGCTTGGCAATCACGAACAGATCGGATTTATCGCACGAGAGAAAGGCTTCGCATCATGACGGCAGAAGCAATCAAGGAACGCACATACAGCGACGACGAGATCAAGGCGCGACTCGCCCGCGACTTGCCGCACTGGTGGTTGGATGGCGGCTGGATTCGTCGCAAGTACCGCACCAACAGTTGGAAGGGCACGCTGATGGTCATCAACGCTGTCGGCCATTTGGCCGAAGCAGCTTGGCACCATCCCGACATCACCGCTTCCTACGCCTGGGTCGAGGTGCGCCTGAAGAACCACGCGGCCAAAGGAGTCACCGACAAGGATTTCGAATTGGCCAGGAAGATCGAAGAGGTAGTTCAGTGGCAGCCTGCCAAAGACAGCGGGGCGCTCGAGGGCACGCCGCAACAGGATGCACGCTTCGCCTACATAAAGTACGACAAGTAGGTTCGGACTAAACATTAAATTAACGACCGAACCAACCACACCGGATGAGAAAGACGGGATGGCTGAGGCTTGGATTCGCGGCAAGGCGGTTGCGCTCGATGCCGCGATCGCGGAGGTGATAAACCTCTTGTCGGCTAGCCGCTTGCCGGTCATTGCCGGCCTCGGTACCGATGTAGCCGGGGTTCGCGCCGCCATCAAACTAGCGCAACGCGTGGGCGGCGTAATCGATCACATGCATTCCGAAGTCTTGCTTCGCGACCTCGACGTCATGCGCGAAGCCGGCATGATGGTGACCACACCGAACGAAGTGCGCCTGCGCGCCGACTTTCTGCTGCTGGTCGGCCCCGGATTGATTGAAGCCTGGCCCGCCTTGCCCGATAGGCTATTTGCCAAACGTCGCATCGTGTGGCTTTGCCCAGGCGCTGCAGCGAAGTCCGCAAACGCATATCGAAACATCGCTGTTGTGGGCGATGATCCTTTTGATTTGCCGGTCATGCTCGCAGCTCTGCGTGCGCGCTGCGCTGGGAGTCCGGTGGCGAATGCACCAGTTGCGTTGGCGGCAATCGATGCGCTCGTCGCGGAGCTGAAAAAAGCCCGTTTCGGAGTCGCGGTCTGGTCGGCAGCTCAATACGATAGTCTCACCGTCGAGATGTTATGCGGTCTGGTGAAAGATCTTAACGAAGGCACGCGCTTTTCCGGCCTGCCACTGGCCGCTGCTGACAACGCCCCTGCGGTGCAGCAGGTGACCGGATGGATGACCGGCTTTCCTTTGCGCACAGGCTTCGGCCGCGGGCTCCCGGAGCACGACCCTTGGCGCTTCGAAGCATCGCGCCTCATCGATAGCGGCGAAGCTGACTGCGTCCTTTGGATTTCTGCTTACGGCGCACGGTTGCCGACATGGAAGCGCGACCCGCCGCTTGTTGCTATCACTGCCAACCCTGACACGCTACGAGCCGACGTCACTATCGCAGTCGGCCGGCCAGGGATCGACCACAATGCAGTCGAACATCTTGCGGCGACCGCAACGCTCACCACGGTGAGCGCCGGCAAACCGAGCACTGCGGTGTCGGTTGCAAGCGCTCTCGGCAAAATAATTGCGGCACTTCCGGAGAGCCAGCCATGTTGACCCGTCTTGCCGGCGGACGCGTGATCGATCCGGCCAACGGTCGCGACGCGGTCGGGGATATCTTCATCCGCGACGGCCGCATCATCGACGAGCCGGCCGGCAGTGCCGCCGATGAAACGTATAACGTTTCCAAAAAGATCGTCATGGCCGGCGCTATTGATGTGCATTCCCACATCGCCGGCAACAACGAGACAATGGGCCGCCTCTTGCTGCCCGAGCAGCGCTATCCTTCAGACGTCTTCCATCCCGGCCACTATCCGCAACCGCGGGGGGCGTGGAATACTTCCGAGACCGGCCGCATTTACGCCGCTATGGGCTTTACGACGGTCGTTGAGCCCGCCGTGTTGCCGCACCAGGCTTTGCAGGCGCATCTTGAATTGGCTGACATTCCGATCATTGACAAGGCAACGCTGACGGTGCTCGGAAATGACGACTTTCTCCTTAATCTCCTGCATCGCGGCGAGGGCGCTGACGCGATCCGGGATTATGTGGCCTGGACGCTCGCTACCTCACGGGGCCTTGGTATCAAGGTAATCAATGCAGGGGGTGCTGCGGCCTTCAAGGACAATTTGCGCATGTTCTCGCTTGACGATGAAGTGCCAGCTTATGGCATTTCTTCTCGCGCAATTGTCAAGGCGCTCCAAAAGGCGGTGCAAGAACTGCAACTCCCACACCCATTGCACGTTCATTGCAATAATCTAGGTATAGCCGGCAATGTCGAAACCGCGCTGGCGACAATCGCAGCAGCAGAAGGCCTTCCGCTACATCTCGCGCATCTACAATTTTATGGCTACGGCAAGGAAGGCCCTCGCGGTTTCTCCTCCGGTGGTGCGCGTCTCGCGGAGGCAGTGAACGCAGCCAAGTCCGTGACCGTCGATGTCGGCCAGGTGATGTTCGGACAGACCATTACAATTTCTTGTGATGTGCTGCGGCAGTTCAACGCCCGCAACGGAGCGCGTCCAAAGAAGTGGATGATCTGCGATGGGGATTCTAACGGCGTAGGCATTGTACCCTATCACTATCGAGTCAACGATTTCTTCAACGCCGTGCAATGGGCTGTGGGTCTCGAATTGTTTTTGCTAACCAATGATCCTTGGCGCGTATTCTTCACCACCGATCATCCCAATGGCGCGCCGTTCACTGCCTACCCCGATATTCTCGCTCTGCTCATGGACCGCAACTTGCGGGCGGAATGGATGTCACGCCTACCGCAAGAGGCAATAGCAGTGACTACACTTGCGTCTATTAGACGCGAATACACCCTCACCGACGTTGCGATCATGACGCGGGCCGCACCGGCCAAACTTCTGGGCCTCAAGGACCGCGGGCATCTCGGCGCTGGTGCGCTCGCCGACGTCGCAGTCTATGAGCCTGACGGCGACAAAGCCAAGATGTTCCGCGAGGCCGCGCTCGTATTCAAGGGCGGGCAGCTTATCGTGCGCGATGGCTCGCTACTTCATTACCCCTTCGGTCGCGCGCTCAACGCGCACCCAGCACGCGAGCGCGCGATTGAGCGCCGTATGTGCGATTACTATGAAGAGCGCTACGGGCTTTCCCCCGATTTCATGACAGTGGCCGACGCAGCAATCGGCCGACCGGACCCTTTCGAAACCATTCCATGTCTCAATTGATCGTCAATGGCATCCGTGTGGACGACACCTTTGCCGAAGCCTTCGGAATGCGGGCGACGGCGATAGTAATCACTGCGCACAACGCGGCGTGGGCGCGTCAGGCAGCCGTAACCATGACAGGATTCGCGACCTCGGTGATTGGTTGCGGCTGCGAGGCCGGCATCGATCGTATGCTTAATCCTGACGAAACACCGGATGGGAGACCCGGTGCGCGGGTCTTGCTTTTCGCCATCTCCACTAGTGAGCTACAAAAGCAGCTGCAGAAGCGCGTGGGCCAATGCGTGCTGACGAGTCCGGGATCGGCCTGTTATGGGGGGCTGGAGGCAGAAGAACGACTGAAGCTTGGCAATGCGCTGCGCTTTTTCGGCGACGGATGGCAAGTCTCTAAGCGCTTTGGGGACAAACGTTACTGGCGCGTACCGGTAATGGATGGTGAATTCGTTTGCGCCGCTACGACCGGCCTCAGCAGAACGGCGGTCGGGGGCGGCAATATTATTGTTATGGGCGCGACCGCCCAGACGACACTGGCTGCAACCGAACTCGCCGTGGAAGCCATCGGGACGGTGCCAAATGTGATCACGCCATTTCCCGGCGGCATCGCGCGCTCCGGCTCTAAGGTCGGCTCGAGATATAAAGGAGTAACCGCTTCGACCAATGATGCCTATTGCACGACCTTGAAGGGGTCGGGTAACAGCGCGCTCGACGCCGACATCACCTCGGTTCTAGAGATCGTTATCGACGGTCTCACCTCAGATGCAGTGGCCGCCGCCATGCGCGCCGGCGTGCGCGCCATCCTGACACTTGGTCCAGAACGAGGCGCCTTGCGCATTGGTGCGGGAAACTACGGCGGCAAGCTCGGCCCGCATCATTACCATCTCAAGGATTTGTTGCCGTGAGCGCGCTTGTATTCTCATTGCGCGACGCACCAGCACAACGGCTCGATCTGGCGCCACTCACACCGGATCGGCTCGTTGGTCTAAGCGAAAGCAAGATTGCCGCCATCGAACTGCAAACGACGCGCGAGCGCCTGCGTGCGGGGGACGTATTCAAGATCCGTATAGGTGACGCAACGCAAATCCGGTTCGACGGCGGCAGCGAGCGCTTCGACCGCATCGGCGCTGGCATGAGCCAAGGCGAAATTAGTATCGACGGCGACGTCGGTACCCAGGCTGGCCGCTTAATGCAGGGCGGCAGGCTCGCCATCGTCGGGAATGCCGGACCGTGGGCCGCCTCCAGCATGAAAGGCGGCACGCTCGTGATCTCTGGGCACACCGGCGAACGCCTCGCTGGACCTGTCGCCGGCGAGACGGTCGGCATGCGCGGTGGCGTGGTCATCGTTCGCGGTAACGCCGGCGTGCGCGCCGGTGACCGGATGCGACGCGGTATGATCATCGTTGAAGGCAAGGCGGGCAGCTACGCAGGCAGCCGCATGATCGCTGGTACACTTATTGTGCGCGGCCGCACCGGTCGGTTGCCCGGCTATCTTATGAGCCGTGGCACCATCGTCACCTTGGATGGTAGTGATGCCTTGTCTCCGACGTTCGTCGACTCAGGCGTGCACGAGTTCGTCGCCAACGCTCTGATGGCCTCCTACGTGCAGGCTTACAGTCCCGAAGTTGCGGCGA
Organism: Pseudolabrys sp.; assembly: GCA_035315965.1. Lineage (GTDB taxonomy): Bacteria > Pseudomonadota > Alphaproteobacteria > Rhizobiales > Xanthobacteraceae > Pseudolabrys. The sequence goes on along the minus strand of DATFXJ010000146.1, from coordinate 3,882 downwards.
TGCTGCGGCAGCCTTGGCGACGATTCCTCGGGGATATGGCCGTCATCGGCAAGGGTGAAATATTCTATCCCCCCGTTACGAACTAAACTCGTCAGACTCAGTTATTTGTTGGTAAACTAGGATGGTTCGCGCGGAGATATGCGCCAATGGGCTTGCTCGAGCTGGTCATCACTGTGTGCGCCATCGCAGACCCTACGCTTTGTGAAGATCGACATCTTCAGTACGCGGGCGGTGAATCACTACAACAGTGTGCCGTGGGCGCGCCACCTTACATCGCGCAATGGATCGGCGAACATCCGAAATGGATGGCGGTGCGCTGGCACTGCGAGTATCCCGGCCCGAAAAAGGTCTGAAGCTGGTGCTCGGATAGTAGACGATGCGGCCCGACGCGCGTGTCAAGCGCGATGCTTTTCTTGCTGGAATCAGCATTCGTTCGCTAATTATGGGCATCCTCAACGTAACGCCGGACTCATTCTTTGACAGCGGGCGCTTCTTTGCCGCCGAGGCAGCCCTTGCCCGCGCCCGGCAAATGATCGCTGATGGCTGCGATATCGTCGACATTGGCGCCGAGTCGACTCGGCCAGGCTCAAAACCGGTCGACGAGGCAGAGGAGATGACCCGACTCGATCAGGTTCTCGCGAACGTGGTTACGCTCGACATACCGTTGTCGATCGACACTACGAAGGCCGCGGTCGCGGCCCGCGCCCTATCGTTCGGTGTGGTTGTCGTCAATGACGTGTGGGGACTTCAGAGGGACCCACGAATGGCCGAAGTTGTGGCGGAGGCGGAGGCCGCCGTTGTTATCATGCACAATCGCGCGGAAAAGGATGAGAGCGTCGACATTATCTCCGATATTCGCCGCTTCTTCGATCGCTCACTTGCGATTGCGGCGCACGCTGGAATTCCTAAGCACCGCACTATCCTCGATGTTGGTATCGGCTTTGCCAAGAGTAGCCGCCAGAATCGCGAGGCTCTCCTCAGGCTCGCCGAACTCAAGGATTACGGATTACCAATCATGGTGGGGGCGTCGCGCAAGAAATTTCTTGGCTCGCTTAGCGGCGATGGAATCGAGGGGACGCTAGCTGGCACACTTGCGGCGAGTCTTGCTGCGATCGCCGCTGGCGCCGCGATCGTGCGCGTGCACGACGTCGCCGAGCATGCGGCCGCACTACGCGTCTTTCAGATGGTCCGCGACAGGCAAATTTCAATCGACATTTCGGGTTAACCAAGGCGGTATGACCCAAAGCCGCTATCACTTGTGGCATTCGGTGAGTTGCTTCTCCTCGATAGTGAAAACAGCGCCCTCCTTCAAATCGATATTGCGCACAATGCATACGCGACCGGTCTTGTCGGCAATCTTTACGTCATAACGGCCGGCGTTGACATCGGTGATTCGTAGACGTTCGTCGTGATCGACGGTCCCGTCGCGATCGTTTTTGCACTGATTGGCTCCCCACTCCTGCTTGCCCGCAGGCGACACCTGCAGGGCAGTGATGGTGTTGACGGTCAAGTTCCAGAACCGAATCGGTTTGCCTTCGGCCCGCGCTCCAGAACTCATTAGCGCGAGGGCGACACCTGCAGTCAGCAGTCTGCGCATGCAAGTCCTTCCCGCGGTTCCATAGGAATCACGATGGACGCCATCTATTGTTGAAAGAGGCGTTCGCGATTTACAGCCTTGTCGAAGTTGCGGGCGGCTTCAAGACCGACTGCGGCGATCAGCCGCGCGGAAGCAAGGTCGGCGCCCAGAAAGTCAGCGCCAGAGACGGTTGCGCCGGTGAGGTCGGCGCCGCTGAGATCGGCGCCGCGCAACAAGGCGCCTGTGAGGTCGGACTTCTTGAGCGAAGCGAATTGCAACTCGGCGCGCGAAAGGTCCGCGTTGCGGAGGTCAGCATTATCAAGCCGCGCCGATTTAAGCACGGTGTGCATCAAGCCCATGGACTGGTTCTTCATATCGGCAGCGAGATTCGCACCGGTGAACTTGACATTGACAAGGCTCGCGCCGCTGAGATCGGCCACCACACGCGCTCCCGAGAGATCGGCGCCGTCAAGCCGGGCACGCAACATTTGCGCGGCAAATATATTGGCATGTCGCAGACTTGTGTGAGTAAGGTCCGCTTCCAGCAGCCAGGCCTGGTCGAGCACAGCGCGGTCGAGCTTCGCGCCGATAAGCTTGGTCTTGTTGAGTCGGGCGGCTCGAAAAACTGCGTCAGAAAGATCGAGCCCGGAGAGATCGAGCCCCGACAACTTCTTGCCGGTAAAGTCGGCGGGTTGGCCAGGCATGGCAGCCGCCGCCATGGCGGCGACCTCGGCGCGAGTTATCTCTGCCGTGGCCATCTCCGGCGAATTTAGATCGACATGGCGCATCATATCCTGTGCGGTCGCAGGCAGCGCGACGGCACAAGCGCAAAGGGTCAGTATGGCGATTGACCTCTCCAGCATGCGTTTTCGCATCCAAGGGATACTAGAGCAAATATTTGCTCCTTAGTTTCGTGAAGAGCAAGTCTCGCTTCGACTAAACGCTAGCCGCGCGCTGCAACAAGACCTTTACGGCGTCCGGCAGATCGGACATTGCGGCGATCACGATGTTTGCGCCGGCCATCTTAAGCTGTTGAGCGAGCTCAGCGGTCGCATGGGTTGCACCGGCAAAACCAATCGTCTTCATGCCCGCGGCAACCGCAGCTCGAATGCCAAGCGTCGAATCCTCAATGACAATACAGTCGGCGGGTGTCACTGCGAACGAGCGGGCTGCGAGCAGGTAAAGATCGGGCGCGGGCTTGCCTTGCTCGACTTGGTCCGCGGTGAAGACACGATCCCCAAACAGGCCCACAAGACCCGTTACTTCCAGCGAGAGATTAAGCCGCTGTCGCGCGGAGGATGATACGACACAGCGTGAGTACGGCAGCAGGCCAAGTGCCTCGTGAACGCCCTTGACCGGCTTTAGTTCATGCCGAAATCGTTCCAAGAGCCGCCGAGCCGCCGCTGCTCCCAGATCGGCCGGTATTGGGAACGACAGCAATGCCTCTGCCGATGCCAGAACATCTTGCAGGCGAAGTCCAGTGAAAATCTGGAGCGCCTGCTGGGTCGTCATCGGGCAGCCGAGCGTGCTCATCAACTCAGCGAGTGCCGCATGGGCGAGCAGTTCTGAATCAACCAAAACGCCGTCGCAGTCAAAGATCAGTAGCGTCATGTTTAGCAATTGAATCTGCGCTTGGCCCCGGCGGCGCGGTGCAGCCATTTATTCGGCGTGTGACCTCGCCGATAATCGTGGCGATCTCCTGTTCGGAACGAGCAGATCTTGGCGTCGTAAGGGGAATCTCGGCAACGATCTGCGCGGGGCGTGGCGACAGCAGGAAGATCCGGTCGGCAAGACGGATGGCCTCTTCAAGATCGTGAGTTACCAGTAGCGTCGTAATCGGGCGGCTTTCTATTAGGGCCGCGAGTTGTTCACGCAGACGTACTGCCAAAGCTTCATCAAGCGACACGAGCGGCTCATCGAGCAACAGTAGGTCCGGGTCGACCGCAAGTGCACGTGCCAGCGCGGCGCGGCGCGCAAGCCCGAGCGAAAGTTCCCCGGGATAGTGCAAACGATGCGCCTCGAGGTCTAAAATTTTGAATAGCGACGCAAGCGCCTCAGCGGTAATGCCCGGCGCGACGAGACGGACGTTTTCTTCGACAGTCCGCCAAGGAAGCAAACGTGGTTCCTGGAAGACCATGCCGAGTCTACCCGTTAATGGTCGCTCTACTGTTCCTTTAAAATCAGTATCAAGCCTCGCAATGATGCGAAGTATTGTAGTCTTGCCACAGCCGGACGGACCGACGAGAGCGCCAACTTCGCTGTTTCCAATGTCGAAACAGACATCGCGTAGAACGTCGAAGCGCTCG
>DATFXJ010000145.1:0-31815 GCA_035315965.1 Pseudolabrys sp. | reverse complement strand
CATGTAGTCCAAACACGCTACCGACCTGAGGGGACGGGTCGGCCGATAGCCACGAACCAACGCAATCCCTCAATAAACGTTCCGCACCTTAGCCTGTAGAATTGCGCGAGACAGCCTGCACTAGGAACATCGTAGGGTGGTCTTGGTTGACTTAGGTGGCTACCGACTCGGGCGGGCCCAACGCCTCTCCGCTTTTTAAAAAATTTATGCTAAACAAAAAATCATGGCCCGATCAAAATCTGCTAAACGGAAAAAGCGTGGACGTGGACGCCCGGCGACCGGCATTCGCCCCATCGCTGGCATTCGGCTATCTCATGAGACGCGAGCCGCAGTGAAGAAATGGGCAGCATCGCAGCGCGACAAGCCCACATTTTCAGAGGCAGTGCGCCGACTGATTGATGTGGGGCTGAAATCGCTTAATGAATTCGAGTAGCTATGTGGCTTCTGTTCAGTCTGCCGTCAGGGTCGCCGTCCTATCGACGGGAATCTATTACGAGTGGACGCCGGACCCGGTCGCATTGAGCATCGTCGCGGCTGGCGCCGCCTGGCTCGCGACCAAAATGATGTCGGCACTCTTGTCTTTGCGCGAGGTGTGTTGCGTTGCGCGGCCTTAAATGACTCTCGGATTGTCTAATTTCACAGCCAACGCACTGGTGAGCATTTTGCGGGCGCTCGGGCGGTCGAGACCGTCATGCAATGAGCCTCGTAGGGTCGGCGGCAAGGGCAAGATTGTCATATGGCGGAGGCGAATCAGTCGTATGGCGGGTGCATGACGTCCGCTTGGCTCATCGATTGTGTCGGAGCAACAGGCGCCATATTCACAACACTTTGCTGGCTGCCACAGGCGCTCAAGGTCATCCGTGAGAAAGAGACACGAACGCTGTCGTTGCCGGCGACAAGTGCGTTCACCTTCGGCGTCGTGCTTTGGTTGATCTATGGGGTCGCGATTGGAGACTGGCCACTCATCGGCTCCAACGCGGTGACGCTTACACTAATGACCCCGATCCTGGCAATGAAGCTACGCTATAACTGAAGCGTGTGGCCGGCGGTCCTACTACTGCGAGTCGCCGCTGCGGATATAGCCGCCAATTTTCCGTCCGCGCGCATCCTTGACGTAGCGGATCTGGTTGTTGCCGGCCGGCGCCACCAAGTCCGCAGAACACAAAAACCGTCGCGCGCAAAAACCTAGCACGGATTCGCCAGTAGCAAAAAATTTGCGGTCCCGGAGAGCAAGGTCAGCCGGCGGGACCGCAGTAGGGGCAACGTAAACGCAACAAATTCGACAACTGTTAGTTATTAGCGGAAAGCTGTGACGGGGCCGTGACAATCAGGTGTCGGGGCGCACTGATACTTTTCTACCGTTATTCCGGGACGGCGCGTAAGCGCGGACGCAGATTCCAGATACAATTCTGGGTCACTCGCGGAGCCTGTCATCGTTCCGCGGTTCGTGCCTGTTGGCTCGCGCTCTGGAACGACAACGCAAACTACCGGGCTGGCACGACGCGCAGGATGCGTCCAGATGTGTTGTCGGTTAGCAGATAAAGCGCGCCGTCGGGTCCTTGCCGCACATCGCGAATGCGTTCGTGCAGGCCTTGCAACAGGCGCTCTTCCCTCACCACCGTGTCGCCCTTGAGCTCGAGCCGCGACAGCAACTGGAATTTCAGCGCTCCGTTGAAAAGATTGCCTTTCCAGGCGGGAAACAGATCGCCCGTATAGAACGCCATCCCCGATGGTGCGATCGACGGTGTCCAATACCAGCGTGGATCATCGACACCTTCCATTTTTGCCTTACCGGTCCCGACCGGTGTGCCGCTGTAGTTCTTGCCATAACTCACGAGCGGCCAGCCGTAATTGTGGCCCTTTTCAATAATGTTGATCTCGTCGCCGCCCATGGCTCCGTGCTCCTGCTCCCAAAGTTTGCCGTCGGCAGGATTAATGGCGAGACCCTGCGGATTGCGGTGGCCATAGGACCAGATCTCAGGGCGGGCGCCAGGCTTGTTAGCGAACGGATTGTCTGGAAGTGCCGCGCCGTCGGTCGTGATCCTTACGATCTTGCCGAGATCGTTGTCAAAGGTTTGTGCCATATCGCGGTCGGTGAAGTGCTCACCGTTCGTAAGAAAAAGGGTGCCATCGCCTGCTTGCACAATGCGGCTGCCAAAGTGGTATCCATGCGAGGCCGGACCATGCTGGCGGTAGATGACCTTCATATCGGCAAGCCGCGGCACCTCGCCGTCATCGAGTCGCGCACGCGCGAGCGCGGTTCGTCCGCCGCCATCGAATGGCTCCGCATATGAAAAATAAATCGTGCGATTCTGCGCAAAGTCGCGGTCGAGAATCACATCGAGGAGGCCGCCCTGGGTGACGGCAAAAACTTTTGGCACGTTGCCAAGCGGTGGTGACAGTTGGCCATTACGCCCAACGATACGCATGCGTCCCGGTCGCTCCGTCACCAGCATGCGACCGTCGGGCAAAAATGCGACCGACCAGGGATGCACTAGGCCGGTGGCGACGGTTTGAACCAAGAGGTTGCCGGCTGAGCTCTGGTAAACCGGGTCGACCGCCTTCGCGACTGCGCCAGTGACAAACACCACGCTCAGCGCCAGAACAAATCGCATGCCAGCTCTCGCTGCCGCCTCAACTATGCGACATCGACGAGAATTCCGATAGGGACATTCAGCCGTGGGTCTTTCTGTGGCGGGGATGGTGCGGAAACGACAACATGGTCAGCCCGCCCACACCGACGAACAATAGGCCGAGCAGAAGCGCAATGGCAAACAGGCTGAATTCGTTGTCGATCACGCTGCTCGCCACATCGGCGCGCGCGATCCCGACCGAGACTGCGGTGGCGGCGATGAGCGTGGACAGGACGAGGGTAACTGTGGCGATCAACTCCGCGAAAGCGGCAGTGCGGTGCTCGCTACCAAATACACGATTAGCCGGGGGTGTAAAGCCGGCGGGTTTAATGTGCTTGCGCATGACGAACCTGGAAAATGGTCGCTCCGACAATGTCAACCGGATAACGCTGGAACTCGGCAACGGTTCGACCTGATTTGGGCAGAGCCGGTTACGAAGCGCGGCACTTTCGTGGCGGTTTGATAAAAAGCCTCGGAATCCCGGCCCTACTGCGCCGGGGCCAGCTCCGGTTGCCATGTCATTGCGATGTAGCCCGGCTCCTCGGCAACGCGGGCTAGCCAGTCTCTAATCGCAGGAAATCGGCTGAGGTCGAAATCGGCCTGGTCGGCGACGTGCGTATAGGCGTAAAGCGCGATGTCGGCGATGGTGAAGTGGTTGGCCACGAAATAGGGGTAGCGGGCAAGGTGGGATTCCATCACGCCAAGCGCGCGATAGCCATTTTCCATCCAATCCTCGAGGGCGTGGCTTTGCAATTCACGGCCGCCCTTGATCAACGCGAGCCAGAAATAGGCGGCGCCGATATTCGGCTCGAGGCTGCGCTGTTCAAAAAACATCCATTGCAGAGCTTCGGCGCGCGCAATGCGATCTTCCGGCGCTAATGTTGAACCGCCGGCGACATACCAGAGGATCGCGTTCGATTCGGCGAGATGGCGGCCCGGCGCGACTTCAAGCAGCGGCACCTGCCCATTCGGATTCTTGCCGAGAAATTCGGGAGTGCGGCTTTCACCCTTGAGGATGTCGACTTCCACCAGCTTGTACGCGATCCCAAGCCGGGCCAGCGCAAGGCGGACCTTGTAGCTATTGCCTGAACGCTGCATCGAATAGAGCGTGTACATTCAGAACTTGATCCGTATGCACGTTGTCTTTCCGAGAGCAGGGTCACCCCGCTCAAGTCGAGGACACGCATTGCGACATCTGCGCTAACCCCCGAAGTGATGTGTCTGCGATAAAACGGACAAAGTCTGGCAATTACAAGGCCGCAACTGACCTCACGAAAATATCAAATCGTATTCGCTGCACCGCAGCGAGCGGATGCAATTTTCCGGAAACGAAATCCGATTCTGCCGCTACTCGATGCGCGGGCGCTTATCGATAAGCGAGTCGTCGCAGCCGGCTTGATTGGCGTGAAGTCAGAATGCGCAATCTTAAGCGATCTTGCGCCGAGTCGGGTTTGAACCAACGGTTACGGTTCGGGCCGGCGGAAGGCCCTGGCTTTTGCGCCGGTTGGTGCGCAGGTCGGCGATGGGCACGCCCTTGCTGGATTGATCGCGGGGACTGATTGAAATGATCGAATTTCTTGACCAAATCGCCCCTTGCCGGACTCGGACGCACGCATTACGACATGGGCGTCGCAGAAGCGCGGCACCAACCGGTGATTTTCGATGGCCTTTGTGGCGGACCAACTCAAGCGCATCAAGCCGTCGGCAACCATAGCCGTCACGGACAAGGCCCGCGCGCTCAAACTGGCCGGCCGCAACGTCATCGGGTTGGGCGCCGGTGAGCCGGATTTTGATACGCCCGACAATATTAAGCGGGCGGCGATAGCCGCGATCGAGAGCGGCAAAGCCTCGAAGTACACGAACGTCGATGGCATCGCCGAGCTCAAAGACGCCATTGTCAAAAAGTTCAAGCGTGAGAACGGCCTCGACTACAAGCCAAGCCAGGTCACGGTTGGCGCCGGCGGCAAGCAGGTATTGTACAACGCCTTCGTCGCGACATTGAACCCGGGGGACGAGGTCATCATCGCGGCCCCGTATTGGGTGAGTTATCCCGACATGGTCCTCCTCGCCGGCGGCGAGCCGGTGGAAGTCGTTACGAGTATGTCGAATGGCTTCAAAATGACCGCGGAGGAACTCGAGCGCGCGATCACGTCGAAGACAAAATGGGTGCTGTTGAACTCGCCGTCGAACCCGACGGGAGCAGCTTACACGCGGGCCGAATTGAAGGCACTCGCCGACGTGCTAGTGAAGCATCCGCACATCCACTTGATGACTGACGACATGTATGAGCACCTGGTCTACGACGACTTTGCTTTCACGACCCCGGCGCAGGTCGAGCCATCGCTCTATCCTCGCACGCTGACCATCAACGGCTGCTCGAAAGCATATTGCATGACCGGCTGGCGCATCGGCTATGCTGGCGGTCCGGAGCCCTTGATCAAGGCGATGGCGACGATCCAGTCGCAATCGACCTCGAATCCGGCGGCTGTCTCGCAATGGGCGGCGGTGGAGGCGTTGAACGGCCCACAGGATTTCATCGCCAAGCATAACAAGATCTTCAAGGAGCGCCGTGACCTCGTGGTTTCGATGCTCAATCAGGCCAACGGCATCAAATGCCCGACGCCTGAAGGTGCCTTCTATGTGTATCCGTCGTGCATTGGCACGATGGGCAAGACCGCGCCCACGGGAAAGAAGCTTGCGAGCGACGAGGATTTCGTTACCGAACTGCTGGAAGCGGAGGGCGTGGCCGTGGTGCAGGGCACGGCGTTCGGCCTTGGACCGGCTTTTCGCATTTCCTATGCGACGAAAACCGAGGATCTCGAGGAAGCCTGCCGGCGAATCCAGCGTTTCTGCGGGAATTTGAAGTGACGAGCGTGGGCAAATTTCTTTGCCGAATGGTTTCCCGCGGCGCGCCTTGTCATAGATGCGCCGGTCAAGCCCGCTAATGACCCGAGCGGCGTTATATTTATCCCGACCGCGGTGAAAGTCGCTCGGCTAGGTCGAAGCCGGCGCATGCTTTATCAAGCCGCAGGCGCCCGCGGACATCGAACGTTAGATCGCATAGCAAAAAAACAGGCCAGGTAGACAAGAACGTCAGCGCGCCAATATTTATTTTTGCGCACCGACGAATCTACGCCCTTGCCAGCCTCCCCGGGGCCTGAGACGATAATGTAACAGGGCCGGGAAACCTGGTCCGACCTCCCGGCCGGCAAGGGAGGCTATTATGGGACAAAATGACAGGGGTCCCAATGGCACAAGGAACTTGGGTCCCCGGTGCATCGCGCTGGTGGGCCCATTTCAAAGCGGTAAAACGACACTTCTTGAAGCAATTCTCGCCCGCACCGGCGCAATCCAGCGCCAGGGCACAGTGGATGGAGGCAGTACGGTCGGCGACTCCAGCAAGGAGGCGCGCAGTCACAAAATGAGTGTGGAGGTGACCTTCGCCACCACCAATTTCATGGGCGACAGCTACACATTTATCGATTGCCCCGGCTCGATCGAATTCATCCAGGACATGCGCTGCGTATTACCCGCGGTCGACACCGCGGTGGTCGTTTGCGAAGCGGACGAAAAGAAGGTGCCACAGTTGCAGCTGATCCTGCGCGAGCTAGAAGACCAGAACATTCCGCACTTTGTATTTCTCAACAAGATCGACAAGACGGAGAAGCGTGTTCGCGAGACTATCAAGTTGTTGCAGCCGGCTTCTCGCGTCCCGTTGCTGTTGCGGCAGATTCCGATTTGGAACGGCGACATCATCTCCGGGTTCGTCGATCTCGCGCTGGAGCGGGCCTATGTCTACAAGGAGCACGCGCCATCGGAAATTATTGAGCTGAAAGGCGCGGATCTCGAGCGCAAGAAAGAAGCACGCTTCACCATGCTGGAGACGCTGGCCGATCACGACGACCAGCTGATGGAGCAACTGCTTGAGGATATCGAGCCGCCACGCGACAAGGTTTTTGACGATTTGTCGAAGGAATTACGTAGCCGCATCGTCTGTCCGGTTCTTATTGGCGTTGGCGCACGCAGCAATGGTGTGCTGCGTTTGTTAAAGGCGCTGCGGCATGAATCGCCGGGGGCTAGCGAGACGGCGCAACGTCTGGGCGTGAAAGACGGCAACGAAACAATTGCCCTGGTACTCAAGACCTTCCACACCACCCACGGCGGCAAGATGTCGATTGCCCGCTTGCTCGCGGGCCAAGCCGGCGATGGCACCACACTCACGACATCCGCAGGCGGAGCGGGGCGCGTCGCCGGCGTGTTCAAGCTGATAGGCCAGCAGTTCGAGAAACGGGGGCACGCCACCGTCGGCGAGACAGTTGCGCTCGGCAAGCTTGACAGTGCGAAGACCGGTGACACGTTGTCCTCCAGCAAGCAGCAACCAACGGCGCTTGCGCAAGTGAAACCCTATGCAGCGGTGCTGGCCATTGCGGTGCAGGCGAAAGAGCGCAAAGACGACGTCAAGCTTGGCCCGGCCTTCACTAAGCTGACCGAAGAAGACCCCTCACTCACGATCGTACACAACGCCGAGAACCATGAAGTTGTCATGTGGGGTCAGGGCGAAATGCATCTGCGTGTGGCGGCAGAACGACTCGCCGACCGCTTCATGGTCGCGGTGACGACGCGACCACCTTCGGTCGGCTATCGCGAGACGATCCGCAAGCCAATCACGCAGCGAGGCAGGCACAAGAAGCAATCGGGCGGGCACGGCCAGTTTGGCGACGTGGTCCTCGAGATCAAGCCGTTGCCGCGCGGGTCCGGTTTCAAGTTCGATGACCGCATCACTGGTGGCGTCGTGCCGCGAAATTATATTCCGGCGGTTGAGGAAGGTGTCATTGACGCGCTCAAGCACGGCCCGCTCGGTTTTCCGGTGGTCGATCTGTCCGTTGCATTGATCGATGGTTCCTACCACACGGTGGACTCTTCGGATCAGGCGTTTCGGACTGCTGGCCGCATCGGCATCGTGGAAGCTCTCCCTCAATGCCAGCCGGTGTTACTTGAACCCATCCACGAGGTCGAGATCGTCTGCCCGAGCGAAGCGACTGCGAAAATGAACGCCATCCTTTCGGGACGCCGAGGGCAGATTCTGGGATTCGACACCCGTGAAGGCTGGCCCGGATGGGACGCGGTACGGGCGCAGATGCCTGAGGCCGAAATCGGGGATCTGATTATCGAGGTCCGCTCCGGCACGGCGGGGGTCGGCTCGTTCACTTTCAAGTTTGATCACATGGCGGAGCTGACCGGTCGCGCGGCCGATCAAATCGTCGCGGCGAGGCGCGCTGCAGAGTAAGATAAAGGAGCGATTGGAAAGCTGCGGCCGTGCCCTAGCGAGGCGCTGCCGCGCTAATTGATAAAAAATAGTTTCATAGACAGCCGCCATCTGTTAACCGCGTAGGCTTGGCCAATTGCAATGAAGACCAGTTCTATGCGGGTCCATGCGGTACAATTGTCGGGCTTGGTCGACGCTTCGGCTTGAGGACAGTGGCGGAATGCTAGCGCTTGCTCCGTCTTGGGTCGGATCGAGGTTCCTCTCGCACAACCGTGACTTGCGAGCGAGCGTGGCAGACCGTAGTTCTGGGCGGCGATTCCGGGAGCGAATGTGCCGTGACTGTCATTAAATGCCGTGGCTGGGAAATTCCCGACCGTCTCGCTACGCCCGAGCATCTCGTCTTCAGCCGTCGCACTCTTCTGGCTGGCGGCGTCAGCGCACTCGCGATGACGCCGTATGCCGCCAGTACTCAGCGTCTTTCTGACGTCACCAAGCTGCCGGATCCGAGCGCCGATCTTTATCCCGCTAGGCGCAACGAGAAATACAAGCTTGACCGGCCGATCACCGATGAGAAGGTCAACGGCAACTACAATAATTTCTATGAATTCGGCACCTCAAAAACGATCGCTACGACTGCCCAGGCGTTGGCGATCCGGCCATGGACGGCGAAAATTGACGGCATGGTGGAAAAGCCGATGGAGGTCGGCATCGACGATCTGATCCGCAAACTGACGCTAGAAGAACGCACGTACCGCCATCGTTGCGTTGAAGCCTGGGGTATGGCGATCGCGTGGACAGGTTTCCCGTTCGCCAAACTAGTCGATTTTGCCCGCCCGCTTGGCTCCGCTCAATATGTGCGCATGGAAACATTCATGGACCCGAAGATCGCCCCAGGCCAGCGGCAGCCGTGGTATCCGTGGCCTTATGTCGAGGGCGTCACAATGGCGGAAGCAACTAACGAGCTTGCCTTCCTCGCCACCGGAGCTTATGGCCATCCGCTCGCCCGGCAGCATGGCGCGCCGCTGCGACTGGCGCTGCCGTGGAAATATGGTTTCAAGTCAATCAAGTCGATCGTACGCTTTAGCTTCACAGATAAACGCCCAAAGGGCATGTGGGAGGCACTGCAGCCTGCGGAGTATGGCTTCTGGGCGAACGTAAATCCGCAGGTGCCGCATCCACGCTGGAGCCAGGCGAGCGAAGAAATTATCGGCACCGGCGAGCGACGACCGACGCTGCTGTTCAATGGTTACGGCGACTACGTCGCCGGGCTTTACAAAGGGATAGAACACGAGCGCCTTTGGGCATGATGCGCCCCGCTATGCCCTGGTTCTGAGGGAGAGTATTGTACGTTATCTCGGGACATAGCTGAGGGGGATTCCATGTCCGCCCAACAATCCGGCATCGAAGGCATTCAACGTGCTGCAGCTGCAGCGCTGCATGAACACTGGGTTCTGTTCCTCGTCGAAGGTGTTGTGCTGCTGGTTCTGGGCGCAACGGCCGTCGTTCTTCCCGCGATTGCAACTTTGGCGGTCACGATCCTGTTCGGCTGGTTGTTTCTCGTCAGCGGTATTGTGGGCCTGGTCACGACATTCTGGATGCGGCATGCGCCAGGCTTCTGGTGGTCTCTGTTGTCGGCAGTGCTTGGGATCGTTGTCGGTGTGATGCTGCTAGCGTCGCCTCTTATCGGCGCTTTTTCACTTACTTTGGTTCTAATTGCGTTCTTCCTGATCGAGGGCGCCGCCTCGATCATGTTTGCGCTTGATCACAGGCGCGAATTGTCGGGCCAATGGGTCTGGATGCTAGTGAGCGGTATCATTGACCTTGGATTGGCCTTAATGATCTTCGCCGGTCTGCCGAGCACGGCAGCCTGGGCCGTCGGTCTGCTCGTGGGCATCAACATGATATTCGGTGGCGCAGCGCTTATCGCGATGTCATTGCACGCGCGCAAAGGCACATGATCCCAACAAGCAGCGAACGAAAGTGTAGGGTGCCTTCTAGCGCTCCAGTTCACCGGCTTCCACTTCGGCCAACCTGGCGCGCCAGTCTGCTCGCTTAAGGACGAACGCATTCGCCGCAAGCGCCAGCAGACCGATGCTGACCAACATCAAGCCGAGCGAGATGGGCCGGCTGAAGAAGATCAGATAGTTGCCGTTCGACATGATCAACGACTGGCGCAGGCTCTGCTCCAGGATCGGTGCGATCACCAGACCTAGCACCAGCGGAGCTGGGTCAAAGTCGAACTTGCGGAGCGCGTATCCGACTACGCCCATGATCAGCATAATCCAGACATCGACAATCGAGTTGTTCACCTCGTAGACGCCGATGATGCAGAACATGATGATCAGCGGATAGAGATAGGCGTACGGGATTCGCAGCACGGTCACAAACAGGCTGACCAAAGGCAGGTTGAGCACCAGCAGCATGAGGTTTCCGACATACATTGATGCGACGAATCCCCAGAACACATCGGGGTGCTCGTTGACCAGCATCGGGCCGACCGAAACGCCGTGGATCATCAGCGCGCCGATCAGCACCGCCGTGATCGGACTGGTGGGGATGCCGAGGGCGAGCAAAGGCACAAAAGCGCCAGTCGAGGCGGCATTGTTGGCCGTTTCCGGCCCGGCAACGCCAGCGACTGCGCCCTTGCCGAATTCTTCGGGACGTTTTGATACCCGTCGCTCGATCGCGTACGACAAAAAACTGGAGATAATGTGTGCCGAGCCTGGGATGATGCCGATGATAAATCCAAGCACCGTGCCACGCGTTATAGGCAGCGCTGCCTCATTCCATTCCTTGCGAGTCGGCAATAGATCACGCAAGCGGGGGCTGACGATATCTTTCACTGCGCCGGCACTTGGGGTCGACAGAATTTCACCGAGCCCGAACAATCCTACTGCCACCGGCACGATTCCAATACCATCACCCAATTCGGCGAGATTGAAGCTGTAGCGGAAATGGCCTGTCATGTTGTCGATGCCGATCATGCCGAGCAGCAGCCCGAGGCAAGCCATCAGCAGGGTCCGTATCAGCGAGGATGACGACATATAGGCTAGAAAGATCAGCCCGAGGACGAGCAAAGCCGTGTATTCAGGCGGCCCGAAGCTGACGGCAATCTGTGCCAGTGGTGGCGCCACCACCGTCAGCACCAGCACGCCGACCGTGCCGCCAACCCACGAGCCGACCGCTGCAATGCAGAGCGCCGCTCCCGCCCGGCCTTTCTTTGCCATCGCGTAGCCGTCGATGCAGGTCATCACCGACGACGCCTCGCCCGGAATCCGCATCAGAATCGAGGTGGTTGAGCCTCCGTACTGCGAACCATAGTAAATGCCGGCGAGCATGATGATCGCCTGCGTGGCGTTTAGGCCGAAAGTGACTGGCAACAGGATGGAAATGCCGGCGAGAGGTCCGATCCCAGGCAGGACGCCGACAAGAGTGCCTACGAGGCAGCCGAGAAACGCGTACCACGCATTGGCCGGAGCCAGTGCGACAGAAAAGCCATGAGCGAGGCTGAGAATAGTGGTTTCCACGGTGATCCTAAAATCCGAGTGGACCGGCCTGGAGCGGCGTCTTGAGGATGTAGACGAACAAGACGTAAGTGATCGCAACCACGCCAATACTGTAAACGGCGGCCGGCAGCAGCGGCCGCCGTTCGATGACGACAAGCAGCGTTAAGATCAGCAGAGCGTTTGTCGCAAGGAATCCAAGCCATTCAAACAACGCAACCGCTGCCGCCGTTATGCCGACAACCAATCCGGCATGCTTGGCGTCGTTCCATGACAGCGTCGCGAAAATCTTGCTCTCTCCCGCGCGCACGGCCAGCACGACACCGAAGAAAATCGTCAGAACCGCGACAATCTTTGGCATGAAGCCGGATCCCGGCATCGACAGATTTCCGGTTGGCAGGTCGCCACTCAGCGCGAGCACCAGCACGCCAAAGCCGATAAAGAAAGCGCCGGTGACATGATCGGCCCGCAGAGTCATGAGGCATCCTTCGAGGTTGACGGAGAGTTCAAGCCCCGCCCAGGCGAGGCTCCGGTGATAGCTGACGTCATCCCTGCACGCGGCCGATGGAGTTGATTGCGTCTTCCTGGCGTTTGGCATCGGTGGCCCAGAACGCCGTGAACTCGGGCTGATCCATATACGCCAGTTCCTGACCAAGCTTTTCCAACGTATCGAGAAACTCCTTGCTATGAGCAGCCTTTTTCATTCCCTCGCGCAAGGTATTGATGATCGGAGCGGGCGTTCCCTTAGGTGCGAAAATGCCCACCCAGAAATAATATTCGAGATCGTAGCCCAGTTCATTGAAAGTCGGAACGTCCGGAAGAGCTTTGACGCGTTGGGCGCTCGATACTGCAAGCGGCTGCACCTTGCCGGCGCGGATATGCGATAGTGCGATTGAAGTCGGCGACATGAAGAAGTTGACGTTTCCGCCGAGCACGGCGGTAATCGCCGGGCCGCCGCCGTTGGTCGGCAGATGTCGCATCTGCAGATTGCCAGCCGATTTGGCGAACAACGCCGTTGGAATATGTGACGCCCCGTAAAGGCCCGACGAGCTGTAAATCAGTTTATCGGGATGGGCCTTGGCGTCAGCCACGAGATCTTCAAGCGTCCTGTACGGTAAGTCCTTGTTGATGATCATAACGATTGGATCCGCGATGATGCGGGCGATCGCGATGAAATCGGTATTTGTGAATTTCGGCTGCCGACCGAACAGTTTGTCGACCGCTGCAAAGCCGGAAATCGAGACGATATGGGAAAGCAGGGTGTAGCCGTCCGGTTTGGCGGCGGCGACAAATTGCGCCCCGACTGCGCCGGCCGCTCCGACCTTGTTTTCGAGCACGACTGGCTGCTTGAACACCGCTTCAAGCGCCGCATCCAGCGGACGGGTGATGGTGTCGCTGACGCCGCCAGGTGGAAACGGACTGACTACAGTAATCGCGCGCGAAGGATAAATGTCTTGCGCGATTACCGGGCGGGCCCCCAATGTCGCGGCGGACGCAGCCGTGCCTACAACGAAACTACGGCGATCCATCTTTTTCCCCTCTGTGTTGGTGCCGGTTGTAACCGGCCTAATGTTTGGACCAACGACCGCTTCATCCCTGCACGCGCCCGATCGCGATCACCGCTTCGTCGACCCGCTTACCGTCGATATCCCAGAACTTCTGGAAGTCCGGACCATCAAGATAGGCGAGTTCTTGGCCGAGATTGGTGATCGCGGTAATGAACGGGTCGGAATGGGCAGCCTTGTCGATTGCTGCGCGCAATGTCGTCGTCACGTTTGCCGGCGTCCCTTTGGGCGCGAAAATCCCGACCCAGAGGTAATATTCGATGTCGTAGCCCAGCTCTTTAAATATCGGCACGTCGGGCAGCGCCTTTGAGCGTATGGCGCCGAACGAAGCAAGTGGCCGTAGCTTGCCGGCTCTGATGTGAGTGAGGGTTGCTGACACCGACTGCGCGGTGGCCTGCGCATTGTTGCCGAGAATTGCCGTGATCGCCGGGCCGCCGCCATTAGTCGGTAGATGCCGCAATTTAAGCCCGCCGACGGCCTTTTCTAGCATCACCACGGGCAGATGAGTAGCACCGTAGAGCCCGCCCGAGCTGTAAACGATTTCATCCGGACGTTTCTTGGCGTCGTCAACAAACTCCTTCAGCGTCTTGTAGGGCTGCTGATCATTGACCAGCAGCACGCAAGGATCGGCGATTAGGCGTGCGAGTGGAATGAAATCGGCACGACTGGTCTTCACCGGGCGGCCGAACAGTTTGTCGACTTCCGCGTAACCGGAAATGCCGGTGTTGTGTGAAAGCAATGTGTAACCGTCAGGCTTGGCGCTGGCGGCGACCTGTGCGCCGACTTGGCCGGCGGCGCCGGCCTTCGTTTCGACTACGACCGGCTGCTTGAGAATCGGCTCCATAGCTGCCGCCAGCGGGCGCGTCACGATGTCGTTGGCGCCACCCGGAGGAAAGGCATTGATGATCGTGATTGCGTGCGAGGGAAAGGCTTCCTGCGCAAGCACGGGACCACATGCGACGAGCGCGGTTGTGCCGGCTACGAAACTACGGCGATCCATCGTAACCCTCCGGCCTTTCGGTAGCGATCGGACGCCTAGCCGGGCTAGCCCTGAACGCGACCGATCGCGTGCACCGCCGCTTCAACTCGTTTGGCGTCCTCGTCCCAGAATCTCGCAAACGCCACAGAATCGAGATAGGCCACCTCATCGCCAATGTTGTTGATGGCGGTCTTGAACTGCTCACTTGTCGCGGCTTGCTTGATGGCATCGCCCAACACCTTGATGATCGGCGCCGGCGTATTCTTCGGCGCAAATACGCCGACCCAAAGCGAGAATTCGACGTCGTAGCCGAGCTCCTTCAACGTAGGTACGTCCGGCATCGATGCAGCACGCTGCGGACTAAAGCACGCAAGCGCGCGCAGTTTGCCGGCCTTGACCTGTCCGCTCGCCGCGGCAATCGACGACACCAGCACCTGCGAATTGTTGCCCAGGATTGCAGTGAGTGCTGGCCCACCTCCGTTGGTCGGTAGATGTTTCATCTGGATGCCGGCGGCTTTCATAAAAAGCGCAGTTGGCAGGTGCAACGCGCCGTAAAGGCCGGACGAGCTAAAAATCAACTTCTCGGGATTTTTCTTGGCGTCGTCGACGAGTTCCTTGACCGTCTTGTATGGCTGTTGGTCATTCACCAGCAGAACCATGGGCCCCGACGTCAGCCGTGCGATCGGGATGAAGTCGGCCCGCGTAAATTTCGGTTGGCGATCGAACAGCTTGTCGACTTCCGCGAAGCCGGAGATCGACACGATGTGGATGAGTAGCGTGTAGCCATCGGGTTTTGCTGTTGCGGCAACCTGTCCGCCGACTTGTCCAGCCGCGCCCGCCTTGGTCTCAACTATGCAAGGCTGCTTGAGGATCGGTTCGAGCACCGCAGCAAGCGGCCGGCCGACCACGTCAGCGGCACCACCGGGCGGAAACGGATTGATGAAAGTAATGGCGCGCGTCGGATAAGCGTCCTCGGCGAAAGCCGGGCAAGCAGTTAGCGCGGCAGCTGCGGCTGCGCTACCGGCGACAAAACGACGTCTGTCCACTGAATCCTCCCAGGAAAGACTTCTTTTGCCGGGATTACCCGGTCTCGTTGTTGGATGGGATGCTATCGCCCGGCGCGGTCGGCAATCAAGCATCAATGATTGCAACCGCTCTCGTCCAGCCGGCCGATCCGCCGCGCACTTTCACCGGAAAGCAGCTCACCAGGAAGCCTTTGGATGGAAGCGTCTCTAGATTGTGCAGCTTCTCAATATGGCAATAGCCGATCTCGCGTCCGGCGCGATGACCCTCCCAGATCAGCGATGCGTCATGTGTCTCGGCGTACTTTTTCATCGTGTATATGAATGGCGCGTCCCAGCTCCAGCCATCAATGCCTGTCACGCGCACGCCGCGCTCGAGCAAGTAGAGCGTGGCTTCACGTCCCATGCCGCAGCCTTTGGCGACGTAGTCGGGGCGGCCATAGGCGACGCCCGCGCTTGTGTTCACGAGCACGATCTCTAGCGGTGATAGCGTGTGGCCGATACGCTTGAGTTCGGTCTCAACGTCTTTGGCGGTCACGACATAGCCGTCCGAAAAATGCTGGAAGTCGAGCTTTACCGCGGGCTGAAAGCACCATTCGAGCGGCACCTCATCGATGGTGATGGCACGCTTGCCATGATCCATGGTCGAGGCGAAATGCCAGGGCGCATCGAGATGGGTCGTGCAATGCGTCGACAGCCGAACCCATTCAAAGCCCCAGCCTTCTCCGTCGGGAAGGTCCTCCTTTTTCAAGCCCGGAAAGAACTTGATAACGTCGGCAGCCGTAGCCTGGTGATCGAGATATTCGATCTTCGGGCCGTAGCCGGGAGGGTCGGCGGCCACGTCGTTCTCAAGCGGAACCGAAATGTCGATTATCTTGCGCGCCATGGCGAGCCTCATCTTTGTTATGGCCGGAATTGCCGTCCGCAAGTCGGGTATCGCCGACTTGCGACACTCAGATTAATCTTTTGCGCAACTCGGGCACGCCTAGTTGCGCGTGCCATCCACGATTTTTGATAATCTCAACCATTAGAGACACGAATGCCCAGTGTAAGTCCGGGCATGACGCGCCTGAGAGGGAGTTCAAAATGCCCGCCTATTGGGTAGCGCGCTCAAAGATCAACGATCCCGTCGAGTACAAGAAATACACGGACCTTGTGCCCACAATCATTGCAAAGTTCGGCGGCAAGGTATTGGCTCGAGGTGGGCGTTTTCAGATCATGGAAGGTCCGGACAAATTCCATCGTTTCATCGTGATCGAATTTCCCACCTTTGAGCAGGGCGTCGCCTGTTTTACATCGCCGGAATACGAAAAGGCCGCTGCATTCCGTCGCAGCGGTGCGGGCGAGGTCGAAACCATCATCGTTGAGGGGATTTAGCCCACCTTTTCGGATTTGCGCCCCTCTAGCGAAATTCTGCAAAATGCGCATAAGATGACGAAAAATAACGCCTAATTGGGAGGACTAATATGCTTCGATATCTCAAAACCAAAGCATTGGCGTGGACCACAGGGGTGGCCGTCACTTTTGCAGTCGGCGCAATGTTCATTGTGTCTGACGCCGAAGCGCAGGACAAGGAACCGATCAAGATCGGCTTCAGCATGGCTTTGACGGGCCCACTTGCGCCGAATGGCAAGCAGGCGCTGCTTGGCGCCAAGATCTGGGAAGAAGAGGTCAACAAAAAGGGCGGTCTGATCGGGCGCCCGGTGAAGATCGTCTACTACGACGATCAAAGCAATCCGTCGACCGTTCCCGGCATCTACACCAAGCTGCTCGACGTCGACAAAGTCGATCTCGTGGTCGGCCCCTACGCCACCGCCATGATCGCGCCGGCCATGCCGGTCGTAATCTCAAAGAACAAGGTGTTCATTGGCTTGTTCGGGCTCGCGGTTAACAGCAAGTTCAACTATCCGAAGTACTTCTCGATGTTGCCGTCCGGCCCCGACACCAAGCCGGCCTTCACCGACGGTTTCTACCAGATTGCCGCGGAGCAGAAGCTCAAGACCGTTGCGCTCGCCTGGTCGGATCTTGAGTTCTCCAAGAACGCCTGCGAAGGCGCGCGTGAAAACGCCAAGAAGTACGGCCAGCAAATCGTCTACGACAAGAGCTATCCCGGCAACACGACCGACTTTTCACCGATCGTACGCGCCTTGCAGGCGGCCAATGCCGATGCCGTGATCGTGTGCTCGTATCCGCTCGATTCGGTCGGTATGGTGCTGGCCATCAAGGAACTCGGCTACAAGCCGAAGATGCTCGGCGGCGCTATGGTCGGCTTGCAGGCGACCGCGTTCAAGAGCAAGCTCGGCCCGTCTCTCAATGGCATTATCAACTATGAAACCTGGGTGCCGTCACAGGCAACCCCGGCCACGAACGAGTTCTTGAAAATCTACCAGGCACGCGCGGCATCAGAAGGTGTTGATCCGCTCGGCTACTATCTTGGCACCTGGGGCTACGCTTACCTCGAAATGTTAGGCGATGCGATCACCGCCACCAAAAGCATCAATGATGACAAGATCGCCGACCATCTGCGCAGCCACACCATTACGACCATCATGGGCGACATCAGCTTCGGCAAAGGCACCAAGGGCGAATGGGCGAGGTCGCGCATGTTGCAGGTGCAGTATCACGACATCAAACAAGGTGCCGGCCTGGAGACATGGAAGGGCATGGACTACCAGACCGTGCTCACCCCGCCTGATCTAAAGACCGGCAGCGTGATCTTCCCCTACGAGAAGGCCATCCAGTAACCTTCGATCGGGTTGAAAAGATTGCGGCGCGGGAGAAATCCCGCGCCGTTTTGACTTCTAGTTTTGCGTCGCACTATTCCGCTTATCCCCGCGCAAACGGGCACCCAGAGAGAATTGCGGCCTTGGGCCAACGAGCGGGAAATCGCTACATTCCCATATAAAGCTTGCGGACCAAATCATTGTTGTTGAGTTCGTTGGCCGAGCGGCCTTCGAAGGCGATCTTGCCATGTACGATCACATAGCCGCGGTCCGCGATGCGTACAGCCTGTGTGAAGTTCTGTTCCGCCATCAGCACCGTGAGTTGATAATGATCCTTGAGCTGCTTGATCGCGTCGATTGTTCTGGCGACCAACAGCGGGGCCAGCCCGACCGAGGGTTCGTCGACCAATAGGATTCGTGGCGCAAGCATCAGTGCGCGCGCCAGTGCCAGCATCTGCTGCTCACCGCCGCTCATGGAGCCTGCAAGCTGGCTGCGCCGCTCGGCCAATCGGGGGAACGCGTCGAAACAGAAATCGCGATTACTGCTGATTTGTGCGCGTGCCTTTTTGCGGAAGGCGCCGAGCAGAAGGTTTTCTTCCACGGTGAGCTTTGGAAACAGCCGGCGGCCTTCCGGCACGAGTGCGATGCCAAGATCCACGATCTGCTCAGTGGTTCGGCCGACGAGGTCATACTTTTCGCCGTCGATCTCGGCGACAATTCGGCCGGCACTCGGGCGCACGATGCCCATGACGCACTTCATCAGCGTGCTTTTTCCGTTGCCATTGGTACCGAGCAAGGCGACGGTTTCGCCAGCATTGACTTTGATCGAAACATCTTCGATTACCCGCACCGCGCCATAGGCGGCGTTCACGTTCTCAATGGTAATGCTACTGGCCAAGATACGCCCTCACCACTTCGGGGTCGCGAACGACATCTTGCGGCTTGCCGTCCGCGATCTTTTTGCCTGACACCAGCACTGCCAAGCGCTGTGAGAAACTCATAACCGCCGTCATGATGTGCTCGATCAAGATCACGGTGATACCGCTTTCGTTTAGCCGCACCAGCAGTGCCAGAATATCCTCGATCTCCGAGTGCGATAGACCGGCCATGGATTCATCGGCGATCAACAGCTTAGGCTCCGCCGCCATCGCACGCGCAAGCTCGAGCTTGCGCATCTCGACCTGGGTCAGATCGCGCGGCCGTTGGCGTGCCTTTTTGGCCAGCCCGACCATTTGCAGCAGCTCGGCGCAGCGCGCTTCGATATTCTCGGCATGCAGCGGCCCAGAGCGGCTGTGCACTGTATAGAGCATCGGAACGCGCAGATTGTCCGCCAGGGTCAGACTCGGAAACGGCCGTGGCAATTGGAAACTGCGCGCCAGGCCACGGTGCGTCCGCTCATGCGCCGCCAAGCCGTCCACCGGATGCCCGTCGAATTGCACCGTGCCGGTTTCGTTTTGCAGCGTACCGCAAATGCAATTAACCAGCGTGCTCTTGCCCGAACCATTGGGCCCGATCAGGCCCAGCCGTTCGCCCGGCTGCACCTCGAGATCGATGCTGTCGAGCGCCACGAAGCCGCCAAATCGCTTACTGAGTTCTTGGACTTGCAGCAGCGCGCTCATTTTGCCCTCCGCGCTCGCAGACGATCCTGCACCAGTCCTACGATGCCATTGGGCGCAACGATCACGAAGCCGATCAACAGCAGGCCGACTAGCAGCAGGTTGACTGCGGACGAAATCGTGACGTTGGCGATCTGTTGCAAGGTGCCGAGCAGCAGTGTTCCGACCAGCGGGCCGACCCAACTCATGGTGCCGCCAATCATCGGCATCGCAATGGAATTGACGGCGTATTCGAGGCTGAATGCCGATTGCGGTTGGAGATAGCCGATGTAGTAAGGGAACGGCGCGCCGGCCATGCCCATCAGAGTACCCGACAACGTGGTCGCAATCAGCTTGAGTCGCAGCGTCGGCACACCGGACGCCTCGGCAGCTAGCTCGTCGTCGCGGATGGCGGCGAAGCCGTAGCCAAGTCGCGACCGCTCAATGGCCCGCGCGGTCACCAGAGCGAGAACCGCGAGCGCCAGCATCAGCGCGAACAGATATTGCATATAGCTGCCGAGCCCAGGAAATTCGCCCGGCCGTACGATATAGGCGCCACTCGAACCGCCGACGAATTCCCAGTTGACCACCAGCGTTTGCAGCACGACAGCCATCGCCAGCGTGGCGATGGCAAAGAACGCCCCACGCAGCCGCAGCGTCAGATAGCCCATGCCAAGGCCGACAATGCCGGACACCACTCCGCCGATCACGATCAGCACCGGTATCGACAGCGGGAAAATCAGGTGCAACATTGGTGCGATACTTTCCGGAACCAACTCATCAAGCTGATTGGCGAAGGTCGCCAACGCCACCGAGCTATAGGCGCCGAGTGCAAAGAACGCAGCCGATCCGAAATTCACATAGCCGGTGTAGCCGCCGAGGATGTTCCACGCAGTCGTCAGCACGACGTATTGCACGATGGTATAGGTGGCAACGAACAGATATTCGATGTTCGGCATGCGGATCAGCAGGAATAGGCCGATTGCGACCGTGACCGAAATCAGAGTGAAAGGCAGCATGCGCACGGTTCAGCGTCCAAGCAGACCGGAAGGGCGAAAGGCGAGGGTGAGTAGCAGGAATCCGAACGCGATTGCCGGGGCCCAGGACGGCCCGTAAAAGGTAGCGGTGATACTTTCCACTACGCCGAGCAGCATAGCGGCGATGAGCGTTCCAGGCATGCTGCCCAGGCCGCCGAGCACGCAAATGGCGAACACGCGCCCGATGTATTCGCGTCCGACCGAGGGTTCGACCGGCTGAATGATAACTAGCAGCGCGCCGGCGACCGAAGCAGTCGCAATCGAAAGACCAAAGGCAATGCGCTTGATGCGGATTGGATCAACGGCCATCAACTGAAGTGCGAGCTGGTCCTGCGAGACCGCAAGCACCGCACGACCCGTGAAAGTGCGGCTGATAAGAATCTGCAATACGGCGAACATCGTTAGCGAAGCGAGGCAAGGAACCAGCATGCGCAGCGGCAGATCGATGGGGCCGAAATGTAAACTCGGCCCGATATAGGGCGCCTCGACGTAGCGATAGTCGACGCCGAAGGCCAGCAGTAGCATGACTTCGGTGACGAACAGCACACCAAAAAAGAAAGCAAGGCCGCGCAGGGATTCCTGGCCGCGTTTTTCGAATGACAGATAATAGACCTGGTAGATCGCGGTGCCGAGCAAATAAAACACCGGCAGCATGACGACACTGATGATGATCGGATCCACACCAAAACCTACATTGATGATGTAGGCGATGTAGGAACCAAGGACGATGAAGGCCGGATGCGCGATATTGACGATGTCGAGCATGCCGAAGGCGATCGAGATTCCGGCGGTAACGGCGGCGTAGAAGCCGCCGAGCAGCAGCCCGGCGACGATCGCGCCGATCAGGAGATCGAAGGACACTTATACGATCCTCGATTGGCGCGTTGGCGCATATTGCGTGGTTGTCATTGTCCCCCCTGGACCGCTGTGTTCTTGCTTTGCCCGTGTCCGGCGTTGCTCGGCAGTTTGCAGTATGATCAACTGCTTGGCTAGTCCGCCGGCTCGGTTAGTGGAAGTTGCCCCTAGCGGCAAAATAAAACGCTCGGCGACCAGCACTGCGGGGGCGGGTGGAAGGTTGAGAGAGAGTATGTCAGGCGGCGGCGGACTGCGGCCTTACGCCAGCCGGCAGCGCCATTGGCTCATTAGCACTATCCTTGAATTCGACGGTCATAAAGACCATCTCGCGGTCGCCGAGATTTTCAAGATCATGCACTTTGAACTCGCCTTTGCCGTAGCTCTCGTGCCGGGTCTCGCCTGGCTGGTAGGTGTACTCGACGGTGGTGCCGTCATGCACATGTTGCCGCCCACGCCCACCGGAAACTGAAGTCCAGAAATAATCCAGCACGTGACGGTGGAAGCCGATGCGCTCGCCGGGGGCGAGGCGGATGATCCATACGCGGGTTCGCTCATTTTCCGATAGCAGCGTGGAGCCGACACAAGGGTTCGGATTCTTGCTCTCACGCTCGAACTCGGCGGCGAGGTCTGCCGGCCACTGCGACTTTTCCTTTTTCTCAGGAGGCTTGTCGAGCATGGTCAGGGCCATCGGAATTCCTCCAAAGCTGTTCGCTGTCATATATAGGATAAATGGGTAAACGGAAAGATCGAGGGATCGATTGGCCGGGGCTCGCGGGAAACACGCATTAATTGTAGGCGGCTCGATGAGCGGCTTGCTTAGCGGGCTTCTGCTGCGACGCGCCGGCTGGGCGGTGGATATTTACGAGCGGGTGGAGAGCGAGTTGTCCGGCCGCGGCGCCGGCATCGTGGCCCAGTATGAATTGATCGAACGGCTGCGCGGGCTTGGTCTCGCTACGCAAGACCTGGGCGTCCATATCACGACCCGCAAGATCCTCGATGCGCAAGGGCGTCTGACGCATGAGTTCGAATGCCCGCAAGTACTCACCGCGTGGGAGCGGGTCTACCGGCTGCTGCGCGACGCATTCCCGGCCGCGCATTATCACCGTGGGCGCGGCCTTGCAGAGTTCACGCAAGATTCGGGTGCAGTGCGGGCGCATTTTTCCGATGGCGAAATCATGGAAGTGGATCTGCTGGTCGGAGCCGACGGCATTCGCTCGACAGTGCGTCAGCACGTACTGCCGGAAGTGGCTCCGAGCTACGCAGGCTACTCGGCCTGGCGCGCGTTGATTGCTGAAAGGTCTTTTCCGCCAGACGTGCATCATGAACTTTTTGAGTACATGACATTTGGTTTACCTCGGGGCGAACAGTTTCTTGGCTACCCTGTCGCCGGGCCCGGTAATGACTTACGATCCGGCCATCGCCGCTACAATGTCGTCTGGTATCGCCCGGCTGATGAGACGACGAAATTGCAATGGCTGCTTACCGACGAGCAAGGTGTTACGCACACCATATCGATTCCGCCTCCGTTGATCCGCCGCGAAGCAATCGCCGAAATGCGCGCTGATGCCGAGAGGTTGGTGGCTCCGCAATTCTGGCAGATCGTGCGACTGATCGAGGAGCCAATTCTGCAGCCGATCTACGATCTGGAATCGCCACGGATGGCTTTTGGCCGGGTGGCGGTCGTGGGCGACGCGGCTTTCGTCGCGCGGCCGCATGTAGCGGCCGGCGTTTCAAAGGCGGCGGACGATGCGGCTGCGTTGGCGGAAGCGCTGCAGAAAGAAACCGAGGTGGAAACCGCACTCAAGCGTTTCGAAGCGGTGCGGCTGGCGCAAAACTACCGCATCATCGAACGCGCGCGCCATCTCGGTGCTTATTTGCAAGCGAGCCGTACGCAGGAAGAACAGGCGCGCGCCGGTAAGCACAGCACGGATGCGGCAGTAATCGCCGAGACTGCCGTGCTGGATTTTTTATACGCGTAGGTCCCAATCTTGCCTCTACGCTTGCTTGACTTGCGGTCTTTTACCTCTTCAAGTTGTGCGGCTTAGCTGGATCACCAGAACGGTCAGTGGTGAGACACTCCACCGACTAGACGCTCCAAGGAGGGCGCTATGCCTAACTCCGTTTACAAAGTCATTGAATTGGTCGGTACCAGTGCGGAATCGTGGGAGAAAGCCGCAAAAACTGCGGTCGACACGGCCGCCAAGACCCTAAGGGACCTTCGGATTGCAGAGGTCGAACAATTAGACATGCAGCTCAAGGATGGAAAAGTGGAAGCGTATCGCGCGAAGGTGAAAGTTTCGTTCAAGTTTGAGGGCAGAGCTTAGTTCCGCGTGCAGGCTTCGGGGTTCGTGTGAGCGCGCAGGATGGCGCGAGCGGAGATGGTCGCGCCTATCCACCCAATTAGCTGTCGCGTGAGCTGATCGCCTCAGATCAACTGCCGATACGTAAGC
The DNA here is from genome assembly GCA_035315965.1 of Pseudolabrys sp. Classification (GTDB taxonomy): domain Bacteria; phylum Pseudomonadota; class Alphaproteobacteria; order Rhizobiales; family Xanthobacteraceae; genus Pseudolabrys. Next base: position 8,187 of record DATFXJ010000145.1, on the reverse strand, counting down.
AGACTTTCTGACAGGAAACGAGCCAATGGCCGACGAAGCTAAAGAGCGCGCCGAAGCGTCCGAACGAGCGGCTGAATGTCGGGAAAGGGCAGCCCAATACGAGGCTCTTGCCAATGAAGCTAAACAGCGCGGTGATATAGAAATGAGCACCAATTTCGCCTGCAGAGCAGCCGAAGAGCGGATCGAGGCGCGCCGTATTGAAGCAGGCATCAGCAAGGTTGGCGAGTAGCCGTCAAGCTATCGCGCAGATATCCGTCACTCATGCGTGACGCGACGAGTGCGCTTTCCCATTTGAATAATTCGGAGCCGCCAGTGCGGTAGCGTCCCGCAAAAGCGGGGAGAGGCGATCACATCCCCAGCATCTTCTTCGCGTTGCCGCCCGCGAGCGCGGCGCGAGCTTTCTTGTCGAAGTTTTCGACGGAAGCGATGTGACCGACGGGATCGTGTTCCAGCATATCGAAGGGATAATCGCTACCCATGACGACGTGCTCGAGGCCAAAGGTGTCGACGAGTGCCTTCAACTGCCCCGGCGTGAAAACGACCGTGTCGACGTAAACCTTTTTCAAGTAGCTGGTCGGGGGGTTCGGCAGATCAGCGTGGCAATCCGACCTCGCCCCCCAGGCATGGTCGATACGGCCCGAGTAGGCGCCGAGATAGCCGCTGCCATGCATGGCAAAGATCTTCAGATTTGGATGGCGTTCAAGCACGCCGTCAAAGATTAAATAATGCAGGGCAAGTGTCGTTTCGAAGGGGTTGCCGATGATGTTGTTGAAATAAAAACGTGACAGTCGCTGGCCTTCGGTGAAGCCATTTGGATGGATGATTACCAATGCGCCCAATTCTTCGGCCTTTTTCCAGAACGACGCGAAGGCGGGATCAGACAGTTCCTTGCCAGCGACATTGGTGAGGATCTCGACAGCCTTAAAATTCAGTGTCTTCATGCAGTGCTCGAGCTCTTTCGCCGCCTCATTGCCGTCCTGCATTGGCACGGTCCCGCACGGGATGAAGCGATCCTTGTGGCGCGACACGAATTCGGCAACGCCCTCGTTGATCATGCGCGCGGCCGGCACGGCATATTCGAGCGCGACGGTGTGATAACACTGCGGCGGCGGCGGCATCACCAGCTGCACATCGATGCCCATCTTGTCCATGATGGCGAAGCGCTCGTAATAGCCGGTCATGCAGCCGCGGATGTCGACCTCCTGCTTGGCGTTGATCGCCTTGGTTTCCACCGAGGCGAAATGCGCGAGAGGAATCGTGCTGATGTCGAGATGCGGCTTGATGAATTCAGCAGCACGCGGCACGGCGATGTGTGTATGGGCATCGATAGTGACGCTCTTCGGCCGCACGTCGCGCCCTGGCTTGCCGTGCTTGCGCGCAGCAGTGTCGGCATATTTGTTCCAGATGTCAGCCATTCCGGCCTCTTGTTTGGTCATCATCCGCGAATACAGATGGTCCAGTAATCCGTGCTCTCTTGGTTTTCAACGCGGAGGACTCAAAACACCCCAAGGTGCTGGCGCAAATCGACGCCGTCTTTTTCCAGTTGCGCGGGGGTGGAAACGATCGCGACACGGCCGGTGTTGAGAATGACGATGTCGTCCGCGACATCGAACACCAGTTTCGGATTCTGTTCGACCAGAACAATCGACAAGCCACTTTCCTTTAGTTTGCGGATGGTCGCCATCACTTCGGCGACGATCTGTGGAGCCAGTCCTTCCGACGGCTCGTCCATCAGGAGGACACGCGGGTTTCCCATCAACGCGCGGCCAATTGCAAGCATCTGCTGTTCGCCTCCGGACAGATGCGCCGCGATCTGATTGCGCCGCTCGGCCAGGCGCGGAAAAATCCCGAACACGGTGTCCGTAGTCCAGGGCGCATGCTTGCTGCCGGGATCAGGCTTGCGGGCGGCGACAACCAGATTCTCGCGCACGCTCAGGCTTTTGAAGATGCGGCGGCCCTGTGGCACAAGCGCAACTCCACGTGCCGCGATCATCTCCGGTGGGAAACCGCTCACCTTCTGGCCGAATACTGTGACTACGCCCCGCCGCGGCGCCAATAATCCCATTGTGACGTTCATACACGTCGATTTGCCGGCACCGTTACGGCCGAGCAGGCCAAGCATGCGCGCTTCCCCAAGCTCGAACGACACGTCGCCGAGGACATGGCTATCGCCATAAAAGGCGTCGATGTGGTTGAGGCTGAGCGCGCTAGTGGCCAAGATAGACCTCCCGTGTGCGGGGATCTGCGACCACCTCCGCGCGATTGCCCTCGACGATCACCTCGCCAAAATGCAGGAGCGTAATGCGCTCGGCGAATTCCAATGCCACGTCCATGTTGTGTTCGATCATCACGATGGTGACGTCGCGTGGAATCGCCAGCAGCAACTCCTTCACGTCACGCCGTTCGTCGATCGACAAGCCTGCAAATGGCTCGTCAAGTAGTAGGACTTTTGGATTCTGCGTGAGCGCCATGGCGATCTCGACACGGCGGCGCTCGCCGTAGGAGGTCTGTGCCAATGGACGATTTGCTATGTGCCCAAGACCGACACGTTCCAATGCTGCTTGAGCATGCTCGACAAAATGACCTTGCCTTTTGAGGTCAATCAGCGGATTCCAGCGCGAAGGTGACAGGCCGAGCAGCGCTAGCGTTACGTTGTGAATAATAGTGTCGCGTGCGAACAGAGTGATGATTTGGTAGGTGCGCGCCATGCCGAGGTGAGCGCGGCGGCGGCTCGGCACACTGGTGATGTCCTGGCCGAATAGCTTGATCGTCCCCGAATCCGGCGTCAGCTCTCCGGTGATGAGATTGAACAGCGTCGTCTTCCCGGCGCCGTTGGGGCCGATGATAAGCCGTCGCTCACCCGGCTCGACATCGAGATTGACATCCGTGGTCACACGCAGACCGCCGAATGCTTTGCAAAGGCCCGTAACAGTGAGCGCGGTCATGGCTTTGCCTCGGCGCTGCCCGGGATTGCCTTGCTGCTGCGCGCTCGTTTTCGTCGCGCCAACCGCCACAGACGTGCAGTTCCCGGCACCAGGCCTTCGGGCATCAAAATCACGATAGCGACGAAAATAGCGCCGAGCAGAAAATTCCAACGTTCAATGAAGCCGCTCACAACGGTCTTAACAATCACGACCAATCCCGCGCCAAAGATCGGCCCGAGCAGCGTGCCGGCACCGCCTGAGATCACCATCAGCAGCACCTCGGCCGAGGAGGTGAGAGCCAGCGTCTGCGGGCTGATGAATTGCGTATAATAGACGAACAGGATGGCTGACACGGCGGTCAGAAGCCCAGAAAACAGGCAGGCGTAAAAGCGAATCGCCCAGACGTGATAGCCGAGCGCACTCATTCTGCGCGCCTGGTCGCGGGTGCCCATCAACGCGGCGCCGAGCGGTGAACGCACGAACACCGTCACCGCTGCGAGCGAAAGCAGGAAAATGACCAGCGTGGCGTAATAAAACGCAGTTGCGTCAGACAGCGAATAGCCGAACGGTTCCGGACGTGTCTTTAGGCTTAACCCATTGTCGCCGCCGGTCAGGCTGATCCAGCGATAGGCAAGTCCCCAAAGGATTTCGCCCAATGCGAGGGTGATCATGATGAAGCCGATCCCCGTTGAGCGCAGCGACAGTACTGCGTAGATCGCCACCGAAATCAAACTAATAACCAGCGCAACGAGGATGGCCATTGGATGACCGAATCCGAGCTGCAACATGTAGCCGGTTGCATAAGCGGTCACGCCGAAAAGACCGGCATGACCGAGCGAAACCAGACCGGCGTAGCCCACCAGCACGTTCAACGCGAGCGCAAAGATCGCGTAGAAGAGAATCTGGCTGGCGACATTGATGTAATAAACGCCTGTCATCCAATACGGCAGGGTTACAAGCGCGACGAACGCAACGCCAAGGGCGAAAACGCGACCGCTCATGGCACATGCCTGCCGAAAAGACCCTGCGGCCGCAGCAGCAGGACGAGCAACATCGGAAAAAAGAGGACGAAATACGCAAGCTCCGGGAGCAGCGCCTGACCAAAGTTGTAAATGAAACCGACAATGATGCTGCCTACGAAGGAGCCGAGCAAGCTTCCGGTGCCGCCGAGAATGACCACCACCAGCGCCAGTGGCAGCATGTCCTGGTCCAGGCCGGGATAGACCGAAAGGATCGGTCCGCCGATGATGCCAGCGAAAGCAGCAAGACCTGCGCCGAGCGCGAACACGATGGTGAACAGCTGCGACACGCGGACGCCGACCACGCGCGCCATGTCGGCATCATCGACGCCGGCCCGGATCATGGCGCCGAGCCGGGTACGGTCGAGCAGAAGCCAAAGGCCGATCGCCACGATGATGGCAATGACAATTATCGCCAGCCGATAATTCGGGAAAACAAGAACGCCGAGGCGTGCGAATCCGGCAAGCTCCGGGGGTGTTGCCACCGACAGCGGATCGCCGCCCCAGACCAGCAGGCAAAAGTCAGCCGCCATGAAGGACAGGCCGAGCGTAACTAATACTTGCGCCAGTTGATCGCCGGGTAGCCGACGCAGCAGCATGCGCTCTGCCAGCGCGCCGAGAAAGGCGACCGTGAGCGTCGCCAGCACTGCGGCGAGCCAGAAATTCATCTTCACGCCGAGCATGCCGATAACGAAGGTCGCGCCGATGTAAGCGCCCAGCATGAACAGCGAGCCGTGCGTTAGGTTCGGAATCCGCATCAGCCCGAAGATGAGGGAGAAGCCCGCCGATAGCAGAAACAACAAACCGCCGAAGGTAATGCTATTGGCCGTCAGCACCAGCCAAAAAGTCATGGTCGCCGTCGTCCCCGCCACCGTGTCAAGAGCAGGCGGGCGCCTTCGCGGCGCCCGCTGTGTTGCCGTCAATTACGATTTGAGCGGCGGATAATTGCGCGAATAGACGGGCTGTTCGAGAAACTTCTTCTCGTCGTAGGTCCAGAACTGGCTCACATTGTGGTAAACCTTGACCGTCTTGTTGATGAATTTGCCGTTCGCCTTTTCGAGATGGCGGACGTAGAAGTCGCCGATCACGTTGCCGAAGTTGTCGAACTTGATCGGCCCACGTGGCGTGTCGGTGAGGGACACCGACTTCATCGCTTTCATGAACTCAGTCTTGTCGTCCGATTTGCCGCTAGTTTTCTGTAGACCCGCTTCGACCACCATGCCGTTGACGTAAAGACCCGCGCAATAGAAGCCCGGATCAACGCCATAGTCCTTGTTCATAGCCGCAACGAAGCGCTTGTTGGTGTCGGTGTTGAGGTCGAGTGTGTAGGGGCAGCAGCTGTACATGCCGAGGGCCTCATCTCCGAAAGAACGCAGTAGAGCATCATCACCGCCGGTTTCGCCGGTCACCACCGGATATTTCAATCCAGCCGCGGCGTATTGCTTCATGAAGCGGAGCGGATTTGAGCCAGCAAAGCCTTGGCACACGCCGTCGACGCCCTCGATCTGCGCCAAGTAAGGCGTGTAGTCGGGGGTCACGATCGGGGGCCAAAGCTTGTTAACGATTCTGCCGCCGTTGTCCTCGAAGGTCTGCTGGAATCCGCCCATCTGTTCGTAGCCGAAGGCGAAGTCCTCCGAGATCGTGATCATTCGCTTGAGCTTCAGTTCCTTTGCGGCAAAATCCGCCATCGGATGCATCGCCTGCGAGGAGGTCGCCGACGCGCGCAAGAAGTATGGATTTGGCCTCCGTTGTGTCAAGTCCTCGGCGGCGGCAAGGCTTAGGCACGGCGTCTTCTGCTGCGCGATGTAGTCGGTGATAGCCAGAAGTTCGAAGGCGGCGAGCGGACCAACGATCGTGTCGACCTTGTCGCGCTCGATCAGCTCCTGTGCCTTAGTCTTGGTGCCAGCGGGGCTTCCACCGGTGTCGGCGGAAATAAATTCGACCTTCCGGCCAGCGAACGTGTAGTTCTTCTCCTTCAGGAATGTGACAATCCCCTGTTCCATCTGGATGCCGCCCTGCGCAAGCGGGCCGGTCTTGACCGTGAGCAGGCCGAGCTTGAATGGCGCAGCTTGCGCGATGGTGGGTGCCGGGAAATTAAACGTCGCGGCAGCGGTGGCAGCGGCCGTTCCGACCATAAATTTACGACGAGTGATTTTGCGAGACATTGAATTTCCTCCCTTTAATTGGCCTTGTCGCTCGGTAAACATTGGCGATGTGGCCTTATTCGAAGCATTGCGACGCGTGTGCCTGGACCACCCAGAACTGCGTATTCATTCCCCCCTGATCCTTCTGTTACTTCGAAGGTTGCACGAAGCTTACCTTAGGTTCGAGGAGAATGAATACCCTATATGGCCGCAGCTCGAATTTGTAAGGTTTGTAAAGCCCGGTCACGCCACCGTGTTACTTTCCACCTGCCCGTTTTTTCGGCGGAATGATAGGCAGCAGCAAATAAGGCGTCTTGGCGCGGCCAAAATGCAAGCTCGTAATGCCGTTAAAAATCGCTGGTGGCCGATCGCGGGGATCGTCATGCAGGAACGGACCGCAGCCTCTCAGCTCATTCTTGAAGTTCGACAGCCTGCCGCCGCTCGCCCCGCCATGTTCGTAGTCCTTGCCGCGGATTGACAAACCTACCCGATAGCCAGCCGGCACAACGATCGAAGTCGGCCATATTTCGATGTCGAGCTCCACCGGCTGGCCTTTCTTTAGTGGCTGCTTCTGATCGTGCGCGTGATAGGGGCGGCAAGGCTTCGACAACTTTTTGTCGAGCTTGCGGTGCGACGCCCGCAGCCATCCCTGTGCGACCGGAGTGTGAGGGTCGATTGCACCCTGAAACACAATTTCCTTGAGGTCACCGGCGAACGCGCGCAGTACGATGAAAAAGTCTGCGTCAGGCGTCGAAGAAGAAGCAAAAAGTTTCAACGCCGAGGGCCCGGTGATTTCCGTTTCCTTCCCAAGCGGCGGCGTGAGGAAGGTAAGGCCATCGCCCATCCCGTTAAACTTGAGTTGCGCTAGGCCGGAGGGTTTTTTGGTCGTTAGCATCATGGATGTCGGATCGAGATAGAACTTGGTCCATCTGGTGCGCCTGAGCGGCCATTCATTTTCGGCGCGTGGAACAAACTTATCGATGTGACGCACCTGCAGAAGTACCTTGGGCTGCTTCGCCCAGCCGTCTTTCTTGCCGTGCAGGAAACAGTCGAAGAAGCGCAACTGCTGCTCGCGCCCATAGTCGGTATAAAAGTGCGTCCAGTGCTCGATGCCGTGTGCTTCCAGCCATTTCTGTTTGGCGGCAGCCCGCACAAAGCCCTCGAAATTGCCGCGTGGATGTAGGCCCTGACCGCCCCAATTGGCGGCCGAGAACAGTGGCGTGACGACCTTGTCCCATTTCGGCGAACGTGCCTTGTGGTAGTCGTCATCCAGTGGATGGGACACGATGTCGGTGCCGAAATCTGCCCGGTTTCTGGCGAGCGCTTCTTCCGACAAAGTTTCGGGTCCGCACACAAGTTCACTGTGAACACGGCTGCGCTTGCCCCGCTCACCGGCGCCGTATTGCACGGTCTTAACCTGCATGTCGTACCAATTTTCCCAGAACGTCGAGAGAATGCCACCATGATGCGTCATATCGCGATACCAGTCGGCGGCGCCTTCCCAGATGCACATCGCGGCCAGGTGCGGTGGCTGCAGCGAAGCGACGTGCCACTGATTGATGCCGTAGTAAGAAATCCCGTTGAGGCCGACCTTACCGTTCGACCAGGGCTGCGCGCCCACCCATTCAATGCAGTCGTAGAAATCTTTTGTCTCGCGCGGTGAGAAATGATCGATGAAGCCGGGCGAGCAGCCGGCACCGCGTGAATCGACACGAACGCAGGCGTAATCGTGCGGCACCCATTTTTCCGGATCGACCACTTCCCAGCTCTGATAGAGATTGCTCGATCCGGCAGAGACGTCAGGATGATGTTCCGCCATGCGCTTCCACGCGCTTGGATAGCCGTCCTGAAAGGCGAGATTTTTGGCGTAGGGCCCGTAAGAAAGGATTACCGGAAATTTTCCGTCTTTCACCGGGCGAAAGATATCGGCGCGGAGGACTAATCCATCATCCATTGTGATCGGCACGTCCCAATCAATCCGCATGCCATCACGGATTTCCGTCCGCTGCCGCAACGAAGCCATCAGGCCCTCCGACTGACAATTCCTTTGTCGGTTGGGAAGGCTACAGAAGGGGAAGCAGGACGCAAGCGCGAAGAAGA
>DATFXJ010000144.1:0-9744 GCA_035315965.1 Pseudolabrys sp. | reverse complement strand
GAGTTCATCGACGTCCAGGTCATGGTTGTTCTCGGCATTTGCGACCGCCGATTCCAGGCACTTGCGCACATCCTTGGCGATGCGCTTGTGCGAAAACTCGAGGTCGGCGAGCGCGCTTGCGACCTTTTTGCCGCGGATCAGCTGCGCGACGAGGTTAAGCTTTTGCGGCGAAACCCGCAGCATTTTGCTCACAGCCCTGGCCTCGTTCTGGCCTAGGTTTCGCTCACGTTGGCGTTTGCCCATGACCCTACTCTTTGTCCCCTAGCTCGCCGCCGGTGCAGCAGGAGCTGGTGCAGGAGCTGGTGCAGGAGCTGGCGCGCCTGGCGCCGCTGGCGCAGCGGGCACACCCATGCGCTTCGCCTTGCGGTCCGACGAATGACCATAAAACATCCGAGTCGGCGCGAACTCGCCGAACTTGTGACCGACCATCTCTTCGTTAACCAGCACCGGAATGTGCTTCTGCCCGTTATAGACACCAAAATTGAGCCCGACGAACTGCGGCAAAATCGTCGAGCGGCGGCTCCAAATCTTGATCATCTCGTGACGGCCCGAAGAACGAGCAGCCTCTGCCTTGCGGAGCAAATAGCCGTCGACAAAAGGACCTTTCCAAACTGAACGGGTCATAGCTCGTGCCTTTACTGCTGCTTCTTCTTGCGATGATGCCGGCTCGCGACAATGAAGCGCTCGGTGCGTTTATTCTTTCGGGTCTTCTTGCCCTTGGTTGGGAAGCCCCACGGTGTCGTCCAGTGCTTGCCGCCCTTGGTGCGGCCGCCATGCGGGTGGTCGACTGGATTCATGGTGATGCCGCGATTATGCGGCATGCGGCCTTTCCAGCGTTGTCGTCCAGCCTTGCCGATCGTGGTGTTCAGATTGTCCGGATTGGACACGGCGCCGACAGTCGCCATGCAACGCCCGTGCACCAACCGTTGCTCTGAGGTATTCAGCCGGAGGATCACATAGTCCTGATCACGTCCAATGATTTGCGCGTAGCTCCCCGCCGAGCGCGCGATCTGTCCGCCTTTTCCAATCTTAATCTCGACATTGTGGACGATGGTGCCGACTGGGATGTTCGCGATCGGCATTGCGTTGCCCGGCTTGACGTCCGCGTGCTCGGAGGCAATGACGGCATCGCCAACTGCTAGGCGTTGCGGCGCCAGGATATAGGCCAGCTCGCCGTCCTGATATTTGATCAGCGCGATAAAACCGGTGCGGTTTGGGTCGTATTCCAGGCGTTCGACGGTCGCGGGCACATCAAATTTCCTGCGGCGGAAATCGACCCGCCGATAGGCCTGCTTGTGGCCGCCACCGCGAAATCGCGAGGTGATGCGGCCGTGATTGTTGCGGCCTCCCGTCGAATTCTGTCCCTCGGTAAGCGACTTGACCGGCGGGCCCTTGTGTAGGGTCGAGCGGTCGACGATCACAAGCTGGCGCTGGCCCGGCGTCACCGGATTGTAGGTCTTCAACGCCATCGCAACGCTCTCCTTACAATCCTGTCGTCACGTCGATTCTGTGACCCTCTTCGAGCGTCACAATCGCGCGCTTTACGTCGGACAGTTGCCCGATCCTGTTGCGGAACACTTTCAACTTCCCTGGCCGTGTAAGCGTGTTGACACTTTTGACCTTAACGTCGAACAGTTTCTCCACCGCTTCCTTGATCTGCGGCTTGGTGGCGTGCTTGACCACCTTGAACATGACTTTGTTATGCTCGGACGCCATAGTTGCCTTTTCGGTGATTACTGGGGCTATGATGACGTCGTAGTGGCGCGGATCGCTGGTGCTCATTTAAATCGCGCCTCCAGCGCATCTAGCGCAGCCTTGGTCAGCACCAAGGTCTTGCGCCGCAGGATGTCGTAGACGTTTATGCCCTGCACCGGCAGGACATCGATATTGGGTAGGTTACGCGCAGCGCTGCGGAAGTTGGCTTCGATCTCGGCGCCATCGATGATCAGTGCGTTTTCGAGTCCAAGCTTGTCGAACTGTTTTGCCAGCGCCTTTGTCTTAGCGTTTTTTAGAGTCGCCTTGTCGAGCACGATGATGCCGCCATCTTTGGCCTTCGACGACAGCGCATGCTTGAGCGCAAGCGCGCGCACCTTTTTCGGCAAATCGATGCCGTGGCTACGCACGACGGGGCCAAAAGCGCGGCCGCCACCGCGGAATTGGGGCACGCGCGCAGAGCCGTGACGAGCGCCCCCCGTTCCTTTCTGCGCGTACATCTTCTTTCCGGTCAGCCAGATTTCGCTGCGGCCCTTGGTCTTGTGGGTACCGCGTTGACGCTTGGCGAGCTGCCAATTGACACACCGCTGGATGATGTCGGTGCGCGGCTCGAGGCCAAAGATCGCATCGGGTAACGTGGCCTTGCCGGCGTCCTTGCCGTCGAGGGCGACGATTTTGAGCTCCATCACTCGCCCTCCTTCTTCTTTTTCGTAGCCGCGGCGGCCTTGCCGGCAGCCTTCGCGGACTTATCCGCGGTTTTGGCGGCTTGCGTTGTAGCCTTCGCTGGCTGATCGGCAGCCGCAGAGGCCTGCCTCGCCGACTGTTCGCCGCTCGGTGCAAGCCCAGGTGCGGCCTCGGGCTGTTCGATAGCTTTGGCGTTTTTCTGATCGGACCTGGGCTCGGCCACCTCGCTTACACGGAACTTGCCGGGCTTCGGCGCCTCTTTGGGCAGTTTTTTCTTCACCGCATCACGAACGGTGACCCAGCCGCTCTTGGCACCCGGCACCGCGCCTTCGACAAGAATGAGACCGCGCTCGACATCGGTCTGCACGACCTTGAGGTTGAGCGTAGTGACACGCTCGACACCAAGATGGCCAGGCATCTTCTTGTTCTTAAAAGTTTTACCGGGGTCCTGACGGCCGCCGGTCCCACCAATCGAGCGATGCGAAATCGATACGCCATGCGACGCGCGCAGCCCCGCGAAATTCCAGCGCTTCATCCCGCCAGCAAAACCCTTACCGATGGTGATGCCGCAAACATCAACAAACTGGCCGGTAATAAAATGATCAGCGGTGATTTCCGCGCCGACTGGAATCAACGCATCCTCGGTCACGCGGAATTCGGCGAGCTTGCGCTTGGGCTCGACCCTCTGCTTTCCGAAGTATCCTCGGTCGGCCTTGGTCATATTATTAGCGCGGCGCGCGCCTGCGCCAAGCTGTAGCGCGACATAGCCATTCTTGTCCTTGGCGCGGTGAGAGACCACCTGACACTGTTCTAAGCGCAGCACCGTGACCGGCACATGCTCGCCGGCTTCGGTGAACACCCGGGTCATTCCGACCTTCTGTGCGATTACGCCCGAACGCATTGCTAGTCCAATCCCGGCCTTAGAGCTTGATCTCGACATCGACACCAGCGGCGAGATCGAGCTTCATTAGCGCGTCCACAGTCTGCGGCGTCGGATCTACGATGTCCAAGAGGCGTTTGTGCGTGCGCATCTCGAACTGTTCGCGGCTCTTCTTGTCGACATGCGGCGAGCGGTTGACCGTAAACTTCTCGATTTTCGTCGGCAGCGGGATCGGTCCACGAACCTGAGCACCGGTGCGCTTGGCCGTGTTCACGATCTCGCGCGTTGACGCATCAAGGATGCGGTGATCGAACGCTTTGAGCCGGATCCGGATATTCTGGCCGTTCATTTTCGCTTCTCTCGTCCGTCGTGCCCTTTCGTAAGCCACGGCAACCACAACGGGATGTCTAACCTCAAAAGACGCGAATGGCCGGGATTGGCCCGGCCATCGCGCCTCAATTCATTACTCGATGATGCTCGCCACCACGCCGGCGCCGACCGTGCGACCACCTTCGCGAATGGCGAAGCGCAGCTTCTCTTCCATAGCGATCGGCACGATGAGGTGAACTTCCATTGCCACGTTGTCGCCCGGCATGACCATTTCCGTGCCTTGCGGTAGGTGCACCACGCCGGTCACGTCGGTGGTGCGGAAATAGAACTGCGGACGATAGTTGGTGAAGAAAGGGGTATGGCGGCCGCCCTCTTCCTTGGTGAGGATGTAGGCCTCCGCCTTGAACTTCGTGTGCGGCTTGACGGAGCCGGGCTTGCACAGTACCTGGCCGCGCTCGACTTCCTCGCGCTTGGTGCCGCGCAGCAGGCAGCCGACATTGTCGCCGGCCTCGCCCTGGTCAAGCAGCTTGCGGAACATCTCGACGCCCGTAACCACAGTCTTCTGTGTGGGACGGATACCGACGATTTCGACTTCTTCGCCGACCTTAATGATACCGCGCTCGACGCGGCCAGTGCAGACGGTGCCACGGCCGGAGATTGAGAACACGTCTTCTACAGGCATCAGAAACGGTTGATCCTTTGGACGCTCCGGCTGTGGAATGTAGTCGTCTACCGCCTTCATCAGCGCTACGACCGACTCTCTGCCAAGCTTCTCATCGCTGCCTTCGAGCGCTTTGAGCGCCGAACCTTTGATGATCGGGATCTTGTCGCCGGGAAAATTGTATTTTGACAGCAATTCGCGCACTTCGAGCTCGACTAGCTCGAGCAGTTCCGGATCGTCGACCATGTCTACCTTGTTCATGTAGACGACCAACGCCGGCACGCCAACTTGGCGGGCTAGCAGAATGTGCTCGCGGGTCTGCGGCATTGGGCCGTCGGCGGCGGAAACCACCAGGATTGCCCCATCCATCTGCGCCGCGCCGGTGATCATGTTTTTCACATAGTCGGCGTGGCCCGGGCAGTCGACGTGCGCATAGTGGCGTTTGTCGGTCTGATATTCGACGTGCGCGGTCGAAATGGTGATGCCGCGCGCCTTCTCTTCTGGCGCTTTGTCGATCTGGTCATATGCGGTGAATGTGGCGCCGCCTTTTTCGGCAAGGACTTTGGTAATCGCCGCTGTCAACGTCGTTTTGCCGTGGTCGACGTGACCGATTGTTCCGATGTTGCAATGGGGCTTAGTCCGCTGGAATTTTTCTTTGGCCATGGAATTCTCCGTTCAGATCCTTCGGTTATCCTTCGTTCCCCGATCACGCGAATTTTTTCTGTACTTCGGCTGACACGTTTGCGGGCAATTCCGAGTAGTGATCGAATTGCATCGTGAATGTGGCGCGGCCCTGAGACATGGACCGCAAGTTGTTGACGTACCCGAACATGTTCATTAGCGGCACCATCGCGTTGATGACGTTGGCATTGCCGCGCATATCCTGACCCTGGATCTGCCCACGCCGCGAATTGAGATCGCCAATGACTGAACCGGTGTATTCCTCCGGTGTCACCACCTCGACCTTCATGATCGGCTCGAGCAGTACCGGCCTGCCCTTCTGCAGCGCCTCCTTCAGGCATTGGCGCGCGCAGATTTCGAAGGCGAGTGCAGAGGAGTCGACATCATGATACTTGCCGTCGATCAGTGTTACCTTGAGGTCAACCACCGGAAATCCCGCTACCACGCCGGAACCGAGCACCGATTCCAGGCCTTTCTCGACACCAGGGATGAATTCTTTCGGCACCGCACCACCGACGATCTCGTTCTCGAATATGAATGGCGTACCGGGCGGGGTTGGCTCGGTGATGATCTTGATCGCCGCGAACTGACCTGAACCACCGGTCTGTTTCTTGTGGGTATAGTCGTGCTCGACCCGCCGCGTAATCTTTTCCCGGAACGCAACTTGCGGCGCTCCAATATTGGCGTCGACTTTGTACGTGCGCTTGAGGATGTCCACCTTGATGTCGAGATGGAGTTCGCCCATGCCCTTGAGGATCGTCTGTCCGCTCTCCTGATCGGTGGACACGCGGAAAGAGGGATCCTCGGTCGCGAGCTTCGCGAGCGCAACGCCAAGCTTCTCCTGGTCCGCCTTCGACTTCGGCTCGATGGCGATTTCGATGACAGGATCAGGAAATTCCATCTTTTCTAGAATCACGGGCTTGTGCGCATCGCAGAGTGTGTCTCCCGTACGTACTTCCTTTAGACCCGCGAGGGCGACGATGTCGCCGGCATAGGCTTCCTTGATATCCTCGCGGTTATTGGCATGCATCAGCAGCATGCGGCCGATGCGCTCCTTGCGCCCCTTGGTCGAATTGATCACGCTAGTGCCGCTTTGCAACGTGCCGGAATAGATGCGGCAGAAGGTAATTGTGCCGACGAAGGGATCGTCCATGATCTTGAAAGCGAGTAGCGCCATCGGCTCCCTGTCGTCGGCCTTGCGAACGACTTCGTTGCCCTTGTCGTCGACGCCTTTGATCGCCGGCACGTCGAGCGGGCTTGGCAAATAGTCGATGACCGCGTCCAGGAGTGGTTGCACACCTTTGTTCTTGAAGGCGGAGCCACACAGCACAGGAAAGAAGGCGCTGGTAATGACTGCTTTGCGGATAAGTCTCTTAAGCGTGGCCTCGTCAGGCTCTTTGCCTTCGAGGTAAGCGGTCATCGCGGCGTCGTCGAGCTCGACCGCCGCTTCAACCATTTGCTCGCGATATTTCTTTGCGTCATCGGCCATTTCGGCCGGAATGTCGATGTCGTGATACTTAGCGCCGAGGGATTCATCATCCCACACCACGCCCTTCATGCGCACCAGATCGACAATGCCCTTAAAATTTTGCTCCAAGCCGATCGGAAGCTGAATCGCTACCGGTTTTGCGCCCAGACGGCTCTTGATGTCGTCGAGACATTTGAAGAAATCGGCGCCGATCTTATCCATCTTGTTGGCGAAGACGATGCGCGGAACCTTATATTTGTCACCCTGACGCCAGACCGTCTCGGTCTGCGGTTCGACACCCTGGTTTGAATCGAGCACACAGACGGCGCCATCGAGCACGCGAAGCGAACGTTCAACCTCGATGGTAAAGTCGACGTGGCCGGGCGTATCGATGATGTTGAGGCGCTTTTCCCTCCAGAATGCCGTCGTCGCGGCCGACGTAATAGTGATGCCGCGCTCCTGCTCCTGCTCCATCCAATCCATCGTCGCGGCGCCTTCGTGCACCTCGCCGATTTTGTGGCTCTTGCCTGTGTAATAAAGGATCCGCTCAGTTGTCGTCGTCTTTCCGGCATCGATGTGGGCCATGATGCCGAAGTTACGGTAGTCCTCAATTGGGTGGCTGCGGGGCATAGGGGGTCCTAAAGTCTTCTTGTGCTGTCACCAGCGATAGTGCGAGAACGCCCGGTTGGCTTCGGCCATCTTGTGGGTGTCCTCGCGCTTCTTGACGGCATTTCCCCTGTTATTGGATGCGTCGAGCAGCTCAGCCGAGAGCCGTTCGGTCATCGTGCGTTCATTGCGTTCACGCGCGGCGGAGATGATCCAGCGGATGCCGAGCGCTTGACGGCGCGACGTGCGCACTTCCACCGGTACCTGATACGTGGCACCGCCGACGCGACGTGAACGAACCTCGATCGAGGGCATCACGTTGTCGAGCGCCTGCTGGAAAACGCCGAGCGGGTTTTGTTTGGTCTTGCCCTCGATCATCTCGAGCGCGCCGTAAACGATTCCCTCCGCCACCGATTTCTTGCCGTCGTGCATGATGGCGTTCATAAACTTGCTTATGACGATGTTGCCGAACTTCGGGTCCGGAATGATATCGCGTTTTTCGGCGGCGTGACGGCGGGACATAACTGCTGACCTTACTTGGGCCGCTTTGCGCCGTATTTGGAACGGCGCTGCTTGCGGTTTTTCACGCCCTGCGTGTCGAGAACGCCACGCAGGATGTGGTAGCGGACGCCCGGAAGGTCCTTCACGCGGCCACCACGGAGCATCACGACCGAATGCTCCTGGAGGTTATGACCCTCACCCGGGATATAGCCGATCACCTCGAAGCCGTTCGTGAGCCGTACCTTCGCTACCTTACGCAATGCCGAATTCGGCTTCTTGGGCGTTGTGGTGTAAACGCGCGTGCATACACCGCGCTTCTGCGGCGAGGACTCAAGCGCTGGCGCCGTGTTGCGCGCCTTGAGTGGGTGTCGCGGCTTGGCAATCAGCTGGTTGATCGTCGGCATCGTCGGCTTTCGCTACATTCGTTCCTGGGATAAGCGCGAACGGATCGTTCGTGCCGCCCTTCTGCATCTCTCGCACACATTCACCCGCGTCGTTTCGGGCGTCTCGCCCTGGCACTGCTGCGCATGGACGTTTCCGTGCGCTTTTCGTCCTTTCCACGCGCAAAACGAAATCGCGCCGTCCGCCAGTTTGCGGCAGGGCGCTTCTCCGTTCGGACAACCGCGCTACGGTCAAGCACCGCGGCCGTTCACTCGCAAATTCTGACACGTGCTGTCAGTGGCAGCGTCTGAGCTTCATTTGTCGAGGCGATTTGCGCCGGCAACGCTTCGAGAAAAGACAACGCTCTCAAAGGATTAACCGGGCGGCCGTTCCGACCAAGCAAAGCTCACCGCCTGCCGAAAAGTGTGGGGTATGTATCGGCGCGACTGTGCCAAGTCAAGCGGGAATGGCTGAAAAATCGACGATTCAGGGCTATCGGACCGAAAGTCTAGCCGCGTTATTGCGAAGTCACCCCAGTCTGCTTGATGACGCGAAGATATTTCGCACTCTCGTTTTGCACAAAATCCTTGAACTGGGCGACCGACATCGGCGCGACGACGCGCCTGCCGCCTCTAGGAGCGCTTTAACCTCAGGATCCTCGATGACCTTGTTAATTTCTTTGTTAAAGCGCTCGATGACGGCCTGCGGTGTGCCGCGCGGCGCAAATATGCCGGCCCAAAGCGTGAAGTCGTAGTCCTTGTTGCCAGTCACCTCGGCGACCGTCGGTATGTCGGGCGCGGTGGCAGAGCGTTTAGCCGAAGAAAGCGCGAGAACTTTTAGGGTACCGGCCTTCACGTGCGGGACGGCCGCTGGAAATCCGGGAAAATAAAAATCGACGTGATTGCCGATCAAGTCGTTGAGCGCGGGCCCAGCACCTTTGTAGGGAACATGGGTCAGATTGTCGTCAAACTGCAGTTTGAGAAGCTCACCCGCAAAATGGCCGGGGGTCCGCGGACGCGAAAGTCATTTTCGGCTTGGCCTTCAGAGCTGCGAGGAGCTCCGGCAAAGTTGAGTACGGCGCATTGGCCGGCACCACGAGCGCCAGCGGCACAATCGCGGCAAGCGCGATGGGCATGAGGTCCTTGTCCGGATCGTAGGTGAGGCCCTTGAGCCAATGCTGGTTTACTGCCACTTCACCAGTCTGTCCAACCAACAGCGTGTAACCGTCGGGTGTCGCGGTCGTCACCGAATGCGCGCCAATCGCCCCGCTGGCACCCGCGCGATTTTCGACCACGACCGACTGGCCAAGAGCGGCACCGAGCTTGTCCGCAACCGAGCGCGCAACAATATCGCCCGTGCCGCCTGCGGCATAGGCAACGATCAACTGGATGGTCCGGCTTGGATAGGCCTGGCTCCAGCCCTGCCCCAGAACGACCGCATTCATCGCGACGGCGACAAACCCAATGGCCAGCGCACGAGCTGCACGCATGATAGATCTTCCTTTTTTCGTCCCCGCGTGGTTCTCGTTTCGTTATATGTTCTCTTGGAGCCGAGGTCATGGGCGCGATGCCGGCAGTGCCGACGGGCCCTCAACTTGAATCTGTTCCCTCCGTCGCATAAGGCGGTTCTTCACCTTCTGGCGGTTCTGCGTCGGCCAAGCCTTCTGGGGCAACAGCTTTTTTGCAGACGATTGGCAGTGGGCGTTCGGCAATCCAGTCTCCGCGCTGTTGGGCCCCGGAGTGCTGGCAACCGTATCCGGCACGGCAGCATGGATTACCGGCTCAAGTATCCTCGACATATTCCTAACTGCTCTGGTGGCCTTCGTCATCACCTGGGCGG
>DATFXJ010000143.1:0-8114 GCA_035315965.1 Pseudolabrys sp. | reverse complement strand
CTGCTGCCGGTCGGCTTTGTCCGCGCCGAGCCGCCCGATAGCCCCGTGAAATTAGGCGAGGCGAGCTGCGCCCGTCCGGACTTTCGCGTCGTGCTCGACGTAGGCCACACCGCGAAAGCGCCCGGCGCCAAAAGCGCGCGCGGGGCCGACGAATTTGATTTCAATCTTCGGCTCGCCAAGCAGATCGATCAGGCTCTCCTCGAAGCCGGCTTTGCCAAGACGGTCCTCATGGTGACCGACGGGCCGGGGCGCCGAAGCATGTACGCGCGCGTGGCACGCGCCAATAAGCTATCGGCAAATCTGCTGCTGTCCATCCACCACGACTCGGTGCCCGATCGTTTTCTGGAAAAATGGGATTACAACGGCAAGCCGGAAACGTTCAGCGACCGATTCAAAGGCCATTCGATCTTCGTTTCCGACGACAATCTCGATCCCAAAGACAGCCTTCTGTTCGGCAGCATGCTCGGCCAGCAGTTGAAGGCGAGGGGCTTGCAATACACGCCGCATTACACCGAGAGCTTCATGGGCCGGTGGCAGCGCACGCTCCTGGACGCCAATGCTGGCGTCTACCGCTACGACACGCTGTTCGTGCTGAAGAAGACGCAAATTCCCGCTGTACTGCTTGAAGCGGGCTCGATCGCGAACCGCGACGAGGAATTGGTGATGGCCTCGCCCGAGCGGCAGCAACTGATCGGCGCGGCGGTGGTGGATGCCGTCGACAGCTTCTGCACGGCGCAATCACACAAGCCCGCGCTGCAAATCGCGCAACGTTCGAAAGCCAGGCATGTGTTATCGGCGCATTCACACCGGCGTGCGCGCGAGCGTACGGCAACGTTACGCCGTTAACGCCGGTCTGGCAGTTAAACTTCGATATACATTAGCGCGTCACTACACGGCGTGCGCGTTTCGGCACCGGCCCTTCCTAAGCCCGTGCGGCTTACAGTCGAGCGGCAGGCCGGCAGCCGATATTGCGTTTCGGAGAAATTGAGAGAAGCCGGCAACCATGAATGGCCGCACGAATGTCCGCTTTTGGGGGCAAAGCGGAGATCAGACGCACAACGTACAATGTCCGCTTATGACCCAAAGCGGACATTAATCTCGGCCTGAATTGATGTCTGCCTTCCGGGGCAATCTCCATCATCCGTCGGTCTCAATGGCGGCCCTAAAGGAGATTGAGGAGCGGGGACTGACACTGGCAAGCTCCGCGGCGATTGTCGCAAGCTCGCTTTCGAGGGTCGCAATTCGACGGCGAAGCTGATCGTCGTTGAGCTGCATGAACGCACTTGCCGCCTTGTCGGCAAGCTCCGCTAGCATAGAGCGTTCTTCATGGCTCAGGGCGTTACCGGTTGCATGCGGTCCATAGAGTGCCAATCCTAAGCAACGCAACCGGTCCCCCACGGGAACGGCGAGGATCGGCCGCATCAGACCGCCGGGAAGGTGATTTCGTGTGGCGGCTGAGGAGTCAACGTCGTAAGGCCGATGAGCATGTGCAGGTTTGAGCAACGGATCGTTTGGATCGAGTGTCCGTGCTGCCCCCTCCCATGTGTGATCCGCTGCGGTGCGCTGAAAAATATGGTCCTGCTCGCGAAAGATACTAGCTGAAGCAAGCCCAAGGGCGTTATGCACCCCGTGGACGAGCTGCGCTTCAATCTCACCATAACTCTCTGCCTTCAAGATAGCATCGCCGAGCAGTTCTCCCGCTTTTGCGACAGAACGATTGAAAAGCCAATCTAAGTGGTGGACAGCGGTGTCGTGAATTTTTGAGGTCAAAAAAAGAATACCAGCTGCAATTCCGATCCAGGCCCAAGCGGGCAATGTGACTTTCTCGCTAATCCCTTCGCGAATGTGATCAATGCCCTCGTGCAAGAAGAGCACCGGCAAGCTAAGAAGGAGGCCTAGAATGGTCACGCGACGTAGAGGAATGCTTACTGTCACGACGTAAGGTCTGCGCACAGCCTCGCTAACGAGAAGGCAAAGCACGCCGTTGACGAGGTAAAGCAGACCCCATAATTGTTCGGGCGGGGAATAATCAGGCCATAAAAAGTTAAGAAGTGTCGTGGTTGTACCGGCATCCGCGAAGACTAGTGCTGGCAATCCAATCAGGCTGCCCCAGATCACCCAGCGTAGGCGCTGGTAGTCCTGTGGCGGTAGCTCGCGCCGGCGCGTCAGGAGAATCACGAGCCCGCATATAGCGATGACGAGGCCGCTTATTACACCGGCCCTTGTCAACATTTCAGTAGGATAGCCCAAGAGATTTGCGTAGCTGAGCGCCAGCAATAGCATCAGCAAGAGTGCGACAACGGGCAAACTCCGTTCGACTGGCCGCCACCGCGACGTCGTTTCGTCGGTCGGCGCTCTTAGCGCGAACCAGATCAAGCCTGCCAAGCCGGCGCCCTGCGCTATGGCGCCCACAAGATTCTGCGTGAGCAAAGCGATAGGTGAGTAGAGCTGCAAGAGCGCGTAATATTGTGCGGATTGGCCTGGATTGAACCAGATGACGTAAAGGAAAAACCCCCAGGTCATAATTCCCGGCCTTGTCCAGACTAGCCATGCGGCGGCCAAAATAACGAGTATCGCTGCAAGTTGATCAAGCAGCAAAACCGCGAGCACCCATCCGTTGTATGACCGTTGTTTTGCGATGATGTCGACTTCTCGCGCCGGTCGGTCGGGAGTGGCAGCAATCACGAGTTCGGCGCGCCGTTGATAGGTGACGAGGCGAAAACCTCCCAAGGCCGCCATCGCACTCGCACATCTAAGAGTGCTTATAGGAATGCAGCGCATCTGCTCGAGATCAAGCCTGTCACCGGCACGCAGGCCAGCCTGAAACGCAGGGGAGTCCGTTTGTTCGTGGAACGGCGCCTGTACATCAGTGATGATGCCGTCGTTGTTGGCATAAAAACCAAATGATCCCAGTGGCTGATACAACCGATAGAAATCGGGAATGATCATCCCCAGCGCCCACAATGTGAACGCCATAAGCAGCGCGCGACCTACGATGTGCCTATAACTGCGCATCCCGTCATCATTTTCTACGATCTGATGGGGGAAGCCAACGGGGCCTACCTGCACTGGCGCGACGCCAATCGTAACTATTTAGGGCGTCTAGCAATGTGCGGATAAAGAACGGCGTCCGCCGAACGCTTTTGGTGTAAGCGCGAGGGCGACTGGCCCTCTCACCGCAGTAGGCCGCTGCCGATAGATCGCTTTCGGGCTGACAAGGTGTTGTGCGACATCGAGCGCCGATGCCGATGCACAGTGGATGGAGGCGTACTGACCTTCGTCCTGATTACAGCGTGCAGCGGGCGGCGCGGCAAAGTGTCGGCTACAACTTGCTGCGATCTACCGGAACTTAACGACTATCTTTTCAGAGTAGGCACAGGCCCAGCATTCAAATGTCTGCTGGTCGTCGTCGGCCTGCTCTGTCGGTTCGATCATCGTGAGCAGCATGGGCGCACCGCACGTCGGGCAACGCCGCTGATTGATGGGCGGTGGTGGCGTCGGGTCAAACCTGCGGGGATGAGGCATCACGCGGTACTCCGTTCCACTCCCCGTCAACGAGGACAGCGTAGTTCGCGTGGGCGCGCACGGTCCAATCACTATCTCGTATTCTCCTCCCATAAAGTCCGCTTTACCCCAAAAGCGGACATTCGGCCTCCCGATCGGAATGGCAGCTAAGGGTCAAAAGCGGACATTCAAACTGCATGGGTGCTATTCAGCAAGATAGGGTTACCTTCTTTACAGACATACACAAACGTATTGTTGGATTGTAATGTTTCGGCGACCAACATGTTTTCGGTGCGCAAGACGATATTCGCTTTCGTCGCGGTCTTTAGCTTCGCCGTTTTCGCGGCGGGACAAGCGAGCGCGCAAGAAAAATCTATTGTCGTCGCCTCAACTACTTCGACGGTAGATTCGGGCCTGTTCGATTACCTGCTTCCGCTGTTCACGCAGAAGACCGGCATTGCCGTGAAAGTGCTGGAATTGGGGACCGGCCAAGCACTCGATACTGGCAGGCGTGGCGAGGCCGATGTTGTGTTCGTACACGCCAAAATAGCGGAATTGCAGTTCGTTGCCGAAGGCGAAGGCGTCAAACGATTTCCCGTGATGTACAACGACTTCGTGCTGATTGGGCCGAAGAGCGATCTCGCCGGCGTCAAGGGCATGAGGGACGTTGCGAAGGCGTTTCGGGCGATCAAGGATAGACAAGCACCCTTCATATCGCGCGGCGACCGCTCGGGCACTCATCTCGCCGAACTCGCGTTCTGGAACAAGGACGTCGGCATCGACATCGAGAAGGAAAAGGGGCCTTGGTACAAATCAGTTGGACAGGGCATGGACGAGACGCTCGATGTGGCGGTCGCCGACAAAGGCTACGTGCTGTCCGACCGCGGCACGTGGATCCACTTCAAGAACAAGGGTGACCTGCAAGTCTTGGTGGAAGACGATAGGCGGCTATTCAACCAATATGGTGTCATGCTGGTGAATCCGACCAAACATCCGAATGTGAAGAAGGAGTTTGGGCAGGCATTCATCGACTGGTTGGTGTCGCCAGAGGGCCAGAGGGCCATCGCCGATTACAAGATCAACGGCGAGCAGCTATTTTATCCGAACGCAACCGATCCCAACGCGTAAGAGGGAAGTGAGCCATGAGGTTCGTAATTGCGACAGCCGCCATCGTTGTCCTAAGCAGTTCGGCGATGGGTCAACAGCCCTATGCGGGGCTGCAAAACCGGTCAATCAAAACATTGTCTGACCAACAAATTGCCGACCTCAATGCTGGTCGCGGAATGGGCCTCGCGCTTGTCGCTGAGTTGAATGGCTATCCCGGCCCACTACATGCAATCGAACTTGCAAGCGATCTACGCCTGTCACCTGAGCAGGTGGCAAAATTGAAGGCGTTGTTTGAAGCCATGAAGGCCGAGACGATACCGCTCGGAGCTTCGCTTATTTCGCAGGAACGCGATCTGAACGATGATTTTGCAAACCGAAAGATCACTCTTGCGGGACTAGAAGCCGCCACGCACAAGATTGGCGCTACACAAGCTGCGCTGCGGGCCGCTCATTTGAAATATCATCTTTCGACGGTGGACATACTCACGCCCGAACAAGTGGCGCGATACAACGAATTGCGCGGTTACAAAGCCGACCAAGCCCACGATCATCACCAATAGTTCGGTGGGTGCGAGTGACCGTCGGGCGGATTTCCCATTTATTTGGTTTGGCTTGCCTGCTTATGGTCGTGCTAACGCACGTCGCCGAAACGTTTCATATTTTCCCGGCGATGGGATGGGGCCTGCCAAACAGTATGGGGCACTACCTCGATCTCGTAAGTGCCATTCTTGGGGCTGCACTGCCCTTCTAGGATTTGCTATTGATGCGCTTACCCGGCGCAAAAATTCAAACTAAGACACTGTCCAATGTCCGCTTGGGCCATCAGCGGACACAGCGACATTCCAGAAGTCGAGGCAATGTTGATACGTCCACCGCCTTGTTTGAAGTTCGCATTCGCGAATGGTAGGTTGTCGGAACGGATGCCTTTTCTTGAAAACCGTTCCATGGTTTCGTGCAAGTCCGCGTCAGTGCTTTAGCGGTGGGAGATTTAAGCTTCGCGAGAATGTGATTTGCTGGGCTTTGAGATCGCTCGGCTTCTACCTCCCGCACACTGCGGACGTTCTCTTTGTCGCGTAGTGGACGAGTGGAGCACCTGATCGAACTGCACCGGCAGGCTGTAATTCAGGTCACGCTGGAGTGCGGCGTGTCGAGGAGAATTTTTGACGTCTTGCGGTGAGCGTGGATGTCGACGCCGCGGCACGGGGCCGCAGTGATCTACCGTCAGCGGGGAGACGACGATGCGCACGAACCCGTTCTTCGACTCTTGGCTGTTTCTGATCGGAGCGACCGACGATCATCGGGCACTGGGCGTCTTCCAATATGTCATGGTGGCTCTGTTTTGGGCATTGCTCCTCGCGAGCGCGTGGATCGCCCTCAAGAACTGGTCGGAAGATTCGGAGCAGCGCCGCGCCGGCCCTGTGATCACCTGGGCTTGCCGTCTGCTGATCGGCGCGCAGTGGTTCCAGGGCTGCCTCTGGAAGCTGCCGTTGCCGGTCTCCGGCGGCTTCCAGTATTGGACTGGGCAGATGGGCGAGCATGCCGCGTTCGCCTTTCACCGCGCGCTGGTCAAGAGCGTATATCTGCCGTACCTCAACATCATCGATCCGCTGGTGTTCCTGGCTGAGCTCGCTTTCGCAGTATCGCTTATGCTCGGCATCGGCGTGCGCCTCGCCGCGACTATTGCCGCGATCTACTCGCTACACCTCTGGCTCGGCCTCTACCGCCACCCCGCCGAATGGCCGTGGAATTACATGTTTCTCGTGATCGTGCACGTCCAGTTCGCAGTCTATGCCGCCGGCCGCAGCCTCGGCCTCGACGCGCTGATCCGCCGTCACGCGCCGGACAATGTCCTCACACGCCTGGCGGCACGGGCGGGCTAGGTGCTCCAGTCGATCGATTGAAACATCGCGAGATGCACGGCTTTCCTTCCGATGAAGCGGGGGCGAGCAAAACCCGCTTTCCGAGGGATTCGAGTCATCGAGCGGCTTGCGCAGTTTGGTCCGTACCGTTCGGTAGCGGGTTACGCATCCCCCGCTGCGCAATGATCGGTGGTGTGACACGCACTGCGCCGCTACGAGATTGTTGTATACGACAGGTTTCACGCGTAGCCTTAGAGAATTCATTGAGGAACGGTCTTTAATCACAAATTCGGGTTGTCTCGACATGATCCGTCTTTTCGCTTTCACGGTGTCGGCACTGGTTTTTGCGGCGACCTCGCAGGCGCAAGAGCGCCCGCGGATTTTCCAACAGATGTTCAAGGCCTATGGATTTGAGTCCTTCGGCCAAATTGAGAAAATCCGCTACACCTTTAACCTCGAAGTCCCCGGGCTGAACCTTTCTCGCAGTTGGGAATGGGAACCCAAGGCTGACCTGATTACCTACGAAGGCAAAGATAAAGACGGCGCCCCGGTGAAGCTGACGTACCCACGTTCGCAGCTCGGCAGCCAATCCGACTTCGTGAAGAACGAAATCGATCCGGCTTTCAGCAACGATAATTATTGGCTGCTCTTCGTGCTGCGTGTTTCCTGGGACGGCAGCGCCAAAGTCACCGATGAGGGCATGCAGAAACTGCCGCTGGGGAACGGTTCCGCGCAGCGGGTAATAGTGAAATATCCCTCAGAGGGTGGCTACGCACCCGGCGACACGTGGGAACTCTATGTCGGCGCCGACCATAGAGTTGAGGAACTTGTTTATCACGGGGGCGGGCCAGGCACACAAAAAAGGCCCAGTCTCTTGATGGCGACGTGGACTGACTACAAGAAGGCAGGCCCTCTCCTTATCTCAACAGATCACCGGGGTACGGCGGACGGCAAGCCGATGCGAATTTTCCTTTCGGATGTTTCCGTCAAGGTGACAGGATCAGACAGCTGGATTAACGCGCAATAGAAAAGGACGGTCTATTCGACAATTGATGCGTTCTTACGAACAGCGTCCCACAATTACAAACAAGCGTGACTGACGTCCTCGCTTGCACTATTGCCGGGTCGCGACACAGGACGAAGCTACACCGGGAACCGTTAAATACACACATTCCAATGAAGGCCGAAATTTGGCTCTGGCTCGTTCATTGCTTCTGAGGAATGTATTTTGAATGAAAGTCGAGATCGAGATCGAGGCCGGTACAAAAACGTTTGCGTCTGGTCTGCTTCCAGAATTGATCGCCGCGGTGCGCCGCAGTCGCCCGGGTAACCTCTTCACTATCATTGGCAGCGATCCAAGGCTGGGCGAGGACCTTACAACTTGGTGTCGCTTCACCCGGAACACCCTTGTTGAGACGACCAAGCGGGCAAATCGTACGCGCTGGGTGATTCGCTGCGGCGAGGCTCCTGTGGAAAGCGAAGCCGATCGTCCGGTTGGGTCGCGGCTGTGGCTCTACACCAACTTCGACTGCAATTTGCGCTGCGATTATTGTTGCGTGCGCTCCTCGCCAAAGGCGCCGCGGCGGGCGCTCGGCCTTGAGCGCATAAAGCAAATCGCGAAGGAAGCAGCTGAGTTGGGCGTCA
>DATFXJ010000142.1:0-30210 GCA_035315965.1 Pseudolabrys sp. | reverse complement strand
GTGTTGCTGAGCGTTCTTGTCTTTGCGGCTTCGCCCAGTGCGGCCGCTGAGACTGTTCGCTTCAAGGGCTATTCGGCCGGAACGATTGTGATCAAAACAAACGAACGCCGCCTTTACTACGTGACGAGCGACGGCGAGGCGATCCGTTATCCAGTCGGGGTTGGCAAAGCCGGCCAGGCCTGGGCGGGAAGAGCCACAATCGACGGCAAGTACATCAGCCCGGCTTGGCAGGCGCCCGAATCGATTCGAAAGGATTACGCCAAATTGCCTCCGATCGTTCCCGGCGGCAGCCCGTCAAATCCGATGGGTGCGGCGGCGATGACGCTGAGTGGGGGCGGCCAATACGCGATCCACGGCACCAACAATCCCGGATCGATCGGGGGTTTTGTGTCGCACGGGTGTATCCGCATGTACAACCAGGACATTATGGATTTGTATGCCCGCGTCAGCGTGGGCACCGAGGTTGTTGTTCTGCGGTGAGCGTGCGCGGCGGATTCAGCCGTACTTGGCTTTAGTTTTCGGGGACCTGCGAGGGGAGCATGAGACCACGCGTAATTACCTCTGTGAGGGCTGGCATCGCTGCCGCCACAATCGCTCTTATGGTCACGCCTGCGGCCGCCTATTGGCAATTTATCCAGAGGCCCCCTGGCATGGAGGTGAAGCCGTCAGCGCGTTACGGCTCCCAAAAGCAGTGCGAAGAGGCGCTGAAGAAGGTCGAGGCAACTCTTAAAAAGGCATACCCGGAGCGCTATCCCCTGGTTGGAAGCTGCGAAGAATATCGCTGAGACATCCGCCTCTAGATCCCTGCAAATTGGCCTATTTATACGCGGGAAATCCGACGGATTGTTGGGGAGTGTTGCTTTTGAGCACTAGTCGCTAACCACGGACGGCGTTAGTGATTTAGTCGTTAATCGCGCAAAAAACTGGGGAGCGTTATGAAAAAGTTCCTAGTCGTTCTATGCTCGGCGATCCTCGCCTTCGGCCTCGCCGGTTGTTGGGGAAAGGGAAAGGCTCCGTACGGTAAAGGCAAGGCTCCTGCTCCAGTTGTGACCAAAGGCTAGGCCTTGGAAGCGCACGATCGTTCGGGGTCGGCATTTTGCCGACCTTTTTGAGGTCGTTCGGTCATGTTTTTCGGACCTTGCGGGTGTTCCGGGGCGCCTAGGGCCGCAGTGAGCTGCTGGCAGGAAGGCTGATATGGGTGATTCTTATCAGTTGTGCTGGAGCATCCGAATTCTAGTAGCCGCAAGCTTGCTCACCGTCCCCTTCGGGGTGATGGCCCCTCCAGCTGCGGCAATCGAGCCGGTCGCCTCGCCTCCGAACCCGGCACAGTCCCCCAAAACGAGCCATAATTCCTACAAGCCGTATTTCGTCGAGTTCCGCGCGCGTTCTGCCGCGAGCTACGGCCACATGTATGTCCTGTATGGACAAGTGAATGGTAACGGCGAAATTGTCAAAAGCGATATCGCCGGGCTACATCCAGCAGGTGATGCTAACGATTGCGAAAATTGCAGTCTAATTCCTTGGACGGTTGGTCACCTTTTATTTGTGCCATCCGAGACCGGCGCGAGCGACGGCGATCTCGAGGAAAAATATGTAACCGCGCGTTACCGCGTCATGATGGACGCTGCTGCCTTCAACAAAATTTCTGCCCACATCAAACAGATGAAGGCCGAGAAACCTTTGTGGAACGCGCTCGTGCGCAACTGCGTAACGTTTGGAAATGATATTGCCGGGTACATGGGCCTGAAGACTCCTACTGGATCCAACTTCCTAAAACCAGACGACTACATCGACAGGCTTCGTGATATGAATGGCGGTAAACCGCAAAAGGCTCTCAGGTTCGCCGCGCCTACGTCGTCAAAGCCGGCAGCTGGCGCACCGTCCGCACCAAACAAACCGAAAAAAGAACCGGTGGCGAATTTGTTGCCTTCGCAGGCGGTCGACGCTTCCTCCGATACCTCGCGCTGATCCAAACACTCCGATTCAAATTATCGCGACTTTGACCGGGCGACACTTGGCGGTGAACTTATTTTCGGAGGTTCGGGTTTAGCCGTTTGGCCTCTGCTATGTCGGCTTCCGCTCCAGCCTTATCCCCGATCCTCTGCTTGTCGAGGCCCCGGTATAAATAGAAATCGGCATCGTTCGGATTGAGTCGGATTGCCTCGCTATAGTCCGCGATGGCCAGCTCGTATTTTTCCTTGTTTTCGTAAGCAACGGCACGATTATAGAAGGCGATCGCAATATTCTCTTTCAATTCTGTGCCTGATTGAATGAGTGCCGTGCAGCTGCTGATCTGCATATCCCAGTCAACTCCTGGATTTCCCGTGCAGGCTTTCCAATGTGACGAAAGCTGCGCGACAGCGGAAATTGTCGTTGCCATAAGCGCGATGCCTGCTGCACGCCCACGCGTCGTTATTGGCACCGAGGTTCTCCTATTTGGACGGCGACAAAATTCGGTAAGATACCTGTTTTCTCTGGCGCATAACTTCAACGTTGAGGGCGAGCTTTGGCAGTGAGGCGCTGATCGAGGCGGGGCATGTCTATGACCATGCGGGCGTGTGTCCCTTTGCCGATCTCTTCGATCTCGTCGTGAGCGCTCACGTCAAACTCGATGCGGCGGCCATCGACCTTAGTGACTACGGCTTCGGCCGTGACACGATGGCCAACAGGCGTGGCTGCAAGGTGACGAATGTTGACTTCGGTACCGACTGCGCTTTCGCCCGGGTCAAGATAGCTTCGCACTGCATTCAAGGCTGCATTCTCTAAGGCAGTCACCATCATTGGGGTAGCGAAAACAGGCGGTAGCGCCGCGTCCTTGAATTGATTGGCCAGATGGGCTGGCGAAACGCGCAGCGTGTAAGATCCTCTTGCTCCGACTGGGATCGGCCGCATTGCTTATCTCCTGACATGGTTGATTGCTGGTGCCAGGATGACGAGCATAATCCCGCACAGGGCAATCGGCAGGAAAGCAGTGCTGGCAACGCCCGTGAGGTCCCAGGCCACCCCGCTGATCACCGGCACCAGCACCGCGCAGCTGTAACTTATAGTGAACATTGCAGCAGTCACACGATGCACGTCATCAGGTGGGCTGAGAAGTGGCGGCAACGCCAGCACCAGAATTAAGATGATTGAGGCAGCGAAGCCTTGCACCGTAGCAGCTGCTACGACGCAGACGCCGGTGCCGAACACGATGCCGCCGGTCGCGATCACACAGAGCAGTCCGCACGTGACATAGGGCCAAACCTTGAGCTCCAGACGGCCGGCAAAGGCGAGCAAGAAGATCGATGCCGGTAACTGGCCAACATTGAGACCGGTGAGGGCGTCGACGATCCACTCGTCTTGTCTGCTGCTTCTCAGGTAGTCGGGGATGAAGGCATTCGTCGCAAAATATGTGGCATTGATGGTGCCGAGCATGATGCCCAGCCGCCAGATCAGCGAGTTGCGCCAATCAGGCCACCAGCGGCGTCGCACCTGGGTTGATCCGTTTGTTATTATTGGCTGCGGCGCGAGCAGCATCACCAAAGCGGCGATGATTGCGACTGGCATGCTCCAGACTACAAAGCCCCATTGCCAGCTCCCTCCAACCAGCGGTAGCACCAATGGAAACATCAGCGCCACCGGTAGGATCTCGCCGATAAGCAGACCGTTCGTATAAACGGCGGTTCCTAACCCTATACGCTCTGGCAACCAAAGCCGCACAGCCGGCGGCAAAGTCACCTGCATAATGGCGACGCCTGCTCCCATTGCTACGGTCATGGCATAAAGCCAAAATACATCCGCCAAAGTGCCACGTAACGCACCACCAATTGCCGTAAGCGCGAGCCCGGCGACGAGCGCGGCGCGAATCCCGAGTCGAGCAATCAGCAGAGAACCTGGTACTGCCGCGAAGGCGAACAGCATCGACGGTAGTCCAGTCAAGATACCGATTTGGGTCGCACTCAGATTCAATTCGTCATGAATCAGTGGAATGGCGGGCGGGACAGCTAGAATAGTCAGCCGCAGCGCAACCCCCGCTAACCACAGCAACAGGAGCGATATCAAAGTACGCGACGGCGGGAGTGCGCGACTTGCACGGTTCATGGACGATGCGGGTTTTGCGAACTCGCACGATTGCCGAGTTCTCTGCGCACCAAATCCGGTAGGGAATCCTTTAGCGAATTGAATTTGATCCCACGAATATTGAAGGCGTCGGCAGCGGCCATGTCGTCATCTCGATCACCGATCAAGAAGCTGGCATCGATATCAATCGGCCATTCGCTAGTGGCCCGCTCCAGCATGCCGGTACCGGGCTTTCGACAGCGGCAAGACACTGCCAAAGGCTTGATAATGCCTTCAGGATGATGGGGACAATAATAGAATGCGTCGATATGGGCGCCATGCCCTTCGAGACTGTCTTGCATGTGGGTGTGGAATGACTCCACCGCCGCTTCATCATAGTAGCCGTGAGCAATCCCGGACTGATTGGTAATAACCAATACGCAATACCCGGCTACGTTCAAAAGGCGTACTGCTTCGGGCGCTCCCTCGATCCATTCAAGCTGTTCGGGCTTGTGGACGTAGCCGTGGTCGACATTGAGGACGCCGTCGCGATCAAGAAATGCCGCCGGGCGGCGCCCACCGGCCATACGGGGGTCATCATCGCGACTTTTTGTTTGATCGGCCATTTCCCCAGAGCCTCACGGTTTAGGTAGCAGAAAACAGACTGTTGCCCGGTTTACGAAATTTGCTAGCTAAGTAATTGGAAATCGGTCCAAATCACCCGTTTGAATGAGACCAGGGCCGAGCCGATGCAATTTGCTAGGATATTAAGAGTTCTGGCGAAAAGGGGACCAATTGATTATTGCCTCGACCAAAATAGCGCCGTCTGGTCCGACCGGCGCGAAAACTGCCGATATTCTCCTGGGCGGTGCAGGCTCCACTCGCGTTCCTCATATGCTCGCTTTGCCTGAGATCGACGATACCAACGCCTCGTTGAGCTACAAGCTCAAACCTGCCGGGGCAGAATCCAGGGGAAAATCCGTCGTCGATATCTGGGGCTTTCTCAAAAACGGGAACGTCGTTTGCTGAGCATGGCGTGGCGAGCGGATATCTTCGTTCCCGTTTATGATAAGGGCCGCGCCCTGCCAAGGCCCATGCGCCCTCGCGGCTCTCGGGGGGCGAAATGATCAGGGCTCTGCGATTCACTCCGCGCCAAGTCCTAATCGTATTGCACGATCTATTAGCCACCGCGGCGGCGATTGTCGCCACATTCTTGCTGCGGTTCGAGGGTGCCGCCCTAAATGAGCGGTTGCACGGTCTGGAGCTGTTCCTTCCGTTTTTCCTGGTCTACGCGGCAGCTGTCTATTTCATAATAGGGTTACATCGTAACAAATGGCGTTTCACGTCGATCCCGGACCTATACAACCTGTTTCAGGCGTCGACCGTACTTGCTATCTCGCTGCTCGCACTCGATTACGTTTTGGTGGCGCGGTATTTTTACGGCACGTTCTTTTTCGGCAAGATCACCATCCTGCTTTACTGGTTCTTGCAGATGTTTTTCCTGGGTGGCCTGCGGGTCATCTACCGCTACTTCCACTATGCGCGAACACTCCAGCGCGTAAAAGTTGCAGACGCGACTCCCACATTGTTTCTCGGTCGCGCTGCCGACGCAGAAGTACTCTTGCGTGGAATTGAAAGCGGCGCAGTAAAGAAGATCTGGCCTATTGGCGTCCTCTCGCCGTCGATGGCCGATCGGGGGCAATCGATTCGCGGCATTCCGGTGCTGGGCGACATCGACGACCTTGAGAGCGTTGTGGCCGATTTGGAATCGCGCGGCGATCGAGTGAGGCGACTGGTTCTGGCGCCTTCGGCGCTCACGCCGGAAGCACGTCCTGAAGCGATTTTGATGCGCGCGCGCAGGTTGGGTCTGAACATGAGCCAATTGCCGTCATTGGATACTGGTGGGCCCGCCGTTCAATTGGCGCCGGTGGCTGTTGAAGACCTGCTGTTGCGGCCCAGTGTCAAAATCGACTACCGCCGGCTTGAGGACTTTGTCAGCGGCAAAGTAATCGTGGTGACCGGCGGCGGTGGTTCGATCGGCGCGGAAATCTGTGATCGCATAGTCACATTTGGTGCTGCACGACTGCTGGTGATCGAGCACTCGGAACCCGCATTACACGCCGTCATCGAATCTCTGAAGAACAAACAAAGTGAGGCACAAATTACTGGTCGCATTGCCGACATTCGTGACCGAGGACGTATCATGAACCTCATCGGGCACTTCAAACCGGACATTGTCTTTCATGCAGCCGCGCTCAAGCATGTGCCGATGCTCGAGCAAGACTGGGATGAAGGCATTAAGACCAACGTTTTCGGCTCGATAAATGTCGCCGATGCAGCGGCGACAGCCGGTGCGACCGCCATGGTGATGATTTCGACTGACAAGGCGATCGAACCGGTATCTATGCTCGGCGCCACCAAGCGCCTGGCGGAAATGTATTGTCAAGCGCTCGATGACGAATTCTCCCGCCGTGGCCTCGGCCAGCACGCGATGCGACTGATTTCCGTGCGGTTCGGAAACGTACTCGCCTCGAACGGTTCGGTAGTACCGAAATTCAAGGCACAGATTGAAGCAGGCGGTCCGGTAACCGTCACCCATCCCGACATGGTTCGGTACTTCATGACCATTCGTGAAGCATGCGACCTAGTCATTACGGCAGCGACTCACGCGCTGGGCAGGCGCAATGGAGACGTATCCGTCTATGTTCTCAATATGGGTCAGCCGGTAAAAATCGTCGAGCTTGCCGAACGCATTATCCGGCTTTCCGGCCTCGAACCAGGAAGGGACATACAAATTTCATTTACCGGAATTCGCCCGGGCGAGCGGCTTCACGAAATCCTGTTCGCACACGAGGAAGAGACCGCCGACATTGGGATCGCGGGCATCGTCGCCGCCAAGCCGGTACGACCCCCGCTCGACGCGATCCGGGCGTGGGTGGCGACATTGGAGCAAGGTGTGGCTCGCGGTGAGCGTGCAGCAATCTACAATGTCTTGCGCGACGCCTTACCGGAATTCCGTGGTGAAGCGGCCTAATGGAAGCAACTGTGGACCTGGAAGCATTCTTCAAGGTGGAATTCACCGAACATCATGACGTGGCTCGCCGCTCCGAAGCTACGTTGTCAGGCAGCTTTGCAGGCCTCGTTCGAGCCTGCACAAAATCCATCCAGGCCGGCGGCAAGCTAATGTTCTTCGGAAACGGAGGAAGCGCGGCAGACGCCCAGCATCTCGCAACCGAACTGACGATCCGCTACAAACGCGACCGGGCCGCTATCCCGGCCATCGCGCTGACCACTGACACTTCCGCACTTACTGCCGCGGGCAACGATCTCGGTTTTGAACAAATATTCGCCCGTCAAATCGAGGCACTGGGAAAGCCCGGCGATGTCGTCATCGCCATCTCGACGTCCGGTAAAAGTCCAAATGTAATCGCCGCCCTGAAACAGGCACGCTCCATGCGGCTTGTCACGGCCGCGTTCGGCGGCAAGGGCGGAGGTGACATGCCCGCCCATGTTGACCACCTCCTGGTAGTCCCGTCCGCCACCACAGCCCGCATCCAGGAAATGCACATCGCGCTCGGCCAGATGCTTTGTGGAGCCCTGGAAATTGAGCTCGGCCTCACGACTGAATGATCGGCTTATTTTCAAGGCCCGAAAGCCGGCTTCTTTATGCTGAAAATGTCTTGACTCGGTCGGGGAGGGAGACTTCCCTTAATGGTAGGGAGAAAATACTACCCATGGACGCCACCACTTTGGCGGAGGCCGGTACCAAGGCTCGTCTCAACCGAGCGAACGCCAAGGGCGATCGACATAATATCCAGTCGGTTGATCGCGCTTTGTACTTGCTTGAAACGATAGCTGAGGCCGGCGGCGAGGCTACGCTAACTGAACTTGCCACGCGCACAGGCCTGAATATCTCTACCTGCCATCATCTGCTGGCGACCCTGATCCAGCGAGGCTTTGCTACAAAGGTGCCCGGGCGCCGCCTCTATGCGCTCGGCGCCAGAATTCTCTGTCTCGGGCACACCTGCCTGCAGGTTGATCTGCCGCGTCGCGCGCAACGCTACCTCGAAGCGATCAACCGGGCGACCGGCGAGACCGTGCATCTCGCGGCACTGCACGGCGATGCAGTGATCACATTGGCGGTGCGCGAATCCTTACATGCCGTCCGGGTCGATACTGGCAAGATCGGGAAGCTGGAAGCGCCGCACGCGACATCGATCGGCAAGGCGATATTGGCTTGGCTTCCGGAGGATGAGATGCGCCGAATCCTTGCCCACGGAATGAAGCGTTTCACTAACAATACCATCACAGAATTCCCTGCGCTGATCGAATCGTTGCGTGTCGTTCGTCGCAATGGCTATGCGATCGACCGGGAGGAATTCCTACCCGGTGTGATCTGTGTCGGCGCCGCTATCCGCGACCAAGCCGGCACGGTAATTGGTGCTATCAGCGCCTCAACTCCGACCATGCGCGCCAGCGAGGAGCACGTTGCATCAATGCGCGATGAGATCATCGCCGCAACGCGCGCACTCTCCGCTGAATTCGGCGGTCCGGGCTCACAATCCAGCACTCATCGGGCCGTGGCTAATTGATTGATCGGCTTTTCTGACCATTTTTTTCGGGAGGCACCATGTACGCACCGGTCAGCGTGAAGACCGATCACAACGAATTTCCTATTCCGGATAGCCAGCGCGCCTGGGTGTTGGGTGATCCCGGTCAGCTCGCCATGGCGAATAAGCCGGTTCCGGTGCCAAGAAAGGCAGAAGTTCTAGTCCGCATCGACGCGGTGGCAATCTGTGCTACCGACCTTGAAATCATCTACCACGGCCCGCCGGCATTGATTCAGGGCGGCTTGCCATTCAACAAGAATTTCACACCCGGTCATGAGTACATGGGCACTGTTGTGGCGCTTGGACCTGGTGTCGATGAATACAGAATCGGTCAGCGCGTGGCGGTTGAGATTCACGCCGGTTGCGGACAGTGTAAACGGTGCCGTGAGGGCATGTACACGTCATGCCACAACTACGGGCTCAATTACGGCAATGTAGACAAAGGCCACCGCGCGAACGGATTCACGACCGACGGCGGATTCTGCGAATACCAGGTGAACAACATTAATACCTTGGTCGCAATTTCCGATGAGATGACAGATGAGGAAGGGACTCTCGTCGTCACAGCCGGAACCGCGATGTACGCGCTCACCGAACTCGGCGGGCTGGTCGCGGGCGAAAGTGTCTGCGTCACCGGGCCTGGTCCAATTGGTCTAATGGCCGTTGCGGTGGCGAAGGCGCTTGGCGCCCAGCCGGTAATCCTCACTGGAACGCGCGATAATCGACTTAAGATCGGCCTCGAACTGGGTGCCGATGCCGTCGTCAATATCCGGAAGGAGCCCGATGTTGTTACGGCCGTGAAGAAGCTCAACGGCGGCAAGGGCGTCGACTATGTTGTCGAATGCTCCGCGGCCACCAGCGCCGTCAACGACGCCGTGCGTATGGTCAACCGCGGTGGGCGCGTCTGCCTTGCCGCGTTTGCGCACGAAGAAGTGCCAGTGGATTTCGCGCATATTGTACACAACAACATCTATGTTTACGGCATCCGGGGTGAGGGCAAGAGTGCGACTCATCGGGCCGAGGCGTTCATGAGACAAAAACGGTTCGACGCGACGAAGATTCATACCCACACGTTTCCACTCGACGACCTTCCAACGGCAATCCGATACGCCAAGGACAGAATCGAGGATGCTATCAAGGTGGTTGTGAAAGCGAAGATGAACTCCGCCCAAAAGGAAGTGGCGGCGTGACGCTTCTCCCTTCCGGCAAATGGGGTTTCCGGGGAGTGCGATGCTGACTTGCGATGGAGAACTACAAGCAAAAAAATGGGCGGACGAGCACATCCGGCTTTGTCAAATATTTTCTGCCATCGGCGCTGGACGTGCCGCGCGTCAATTCAATCAGTATCGAGGACCCCGATCCCATCGCCCCTAGGGGTAAAGGGCGTTGGCGAGCCAGCGATGGTGCCAACCATCCCGCCAATAACGAATGCAATATATGATGCGGTCGGCGTACGCGTTACCGACCTTCCTGCGACGCCTCCGCAATAGAAACCGCACGGCGCGAGCCGCTGAGCTGAGAAGCAGAGGATAATCCAGGGAGAATAATATGAAGAGGATTACCGCACTCACGGCACTGGTAGCGCTATTACTGCTGACCGTGGCATTCGTGCACGCGCAGCAATTTCCCAGCCGCAACATAGTCATGATCGTGCCATTTCCCGCCGGGGGACCAAGCGATACGGTCGCTCGCATCACGGCCGATGGCATGAGCCGCCATCTCGGTCAGAACGTTGTGATCGAAAATGTCGGCGGCGCCGGCGGTACAATTGGTGCGACTCGCGCAGCGGAAGCAAGCCCGGATGGCTACACCATTTTCGCCGCCAGCATGGGCCCGGTCATCGCGGCGCCTTCCTTCTACCCAAATTTGAAATACGACTCGACGAAGGATTTCGAGCCAATTGGCATGAGCGCGAATGCTCCGGCGGCGATCGCGGTGAAGAATGATCTACCTGCCAAGAACGTGAAAGAGTTCGTTGAATATGTTCGCAAGAATGGCGCCAACGTGAAACAGGCCCACGGGGGTGTCGGCGCTACCTCGCATATGGCGTGCCTGCTCTTTAACAAGATTTTCGAGCTTAAGCCGACGCTGGTCGCCTATCGCGGCACGGGCCCGGCGGTGAACGATCTTGTGGGCGGCCATATCGATTTCCTCTGCGAGCAGGCGGTGAGCTTGGTGCCCAGCATCCAGGCGGGCAAAATCAAAGCTATCGTCATTTCGGCCGATGAGCGGCTTGCCGCGCTGCCGGATGTCCCCGGCGCGAAGGAAGCCGGCGCGCAGGACTACCAGCTTAATGTCTGGAGTGCGGTATACGCACCGCGTGGCACTCCGAAGGAGATCGTCGTGAAACTCGCCGATGCGCTCGACAAAACGCTGGACGAACCAGAGACGGCCGAAAAGCTTGCCAAGCTTGGCGTCACCGTGCCACCGAAGGCCGAACGTGGAGGAGTATTCCTGCGCAAGACGGTCGCGGCGGATATTCCACGTTGGGCGCCGATTCTGAAAGAGGCTGCCGAATCCACCAAGGCCAACTGATTATCTGATGCTCGATCCAGAGAAGGCCGATTGTTCAAGCGCGCGAGCGCGCTCGCGCGATCGCCAGGGCAGGCGGTGGATTCCGGCGGCTCCAGCCGGCGGGTTGTCGAAGATGCCATCCGCTTAATTGGGGCACCCTGCTTACGCCCTGGAACATTGGTGATCTCGAGGTTATGTCGCGGCGAAGCCGCCCCGCTCGCCTCCCCAGGAGGAACGTCTGCACGCCTTTGGGAGTTCCTAACGCGGCGTAAATTCGTGGGTGCGGAACTTTGCCCGCAGCCCTTGGGAGAATAAAGAATGACCGAGTCAAAACACCGGCGAACCGACAAGTTTGACAAATCGGTGC
This sequence comes from Pseudolabrys sp., assembly GCA_035315965.1. Classification (GTDB taxonomy): domain Bacteria; phylum Pseudomonadota; class Alphaproteobacteria; order Rhizobiales; family Xanthobacteraceae; genus Pseudolabrys. Next base: position 18,681 of record DATFXJ010000142.1, on the reverse strand, counting down.
GCGAAAATATCGAAGAGGAGCGCGAGCGGGACAAGCGTCAGGAAGACGAGGTCGCTACGAGTTCGGACGACAGTTTTCCTGCCAGCGACCCGCCGAGTTTTACCGGAGTGACGAGCGCGGCAGACGTGGAAAAGGGAAGAAAAAGGCGCTTTGAGCGCGCGACTAGGTGAATTCCCTGTTTAGCAGCTTCTCGGCATTGCCGGAAAAAATCTTGCGTTGCTCCGGGATTGGCAGACCCAGGCCTTGGACAGTCTTGATCGTGGGTGCAATCGGTCCGAGCGGTGCGTCGGTAGCGAACACGATTCGATCGGCGCCAAAAAATTCCAGGCCGCACCGCGTCGCCGGAACCCCACCGCCGAACATGGCGGTGTCGGCATAAAAATCGTGAAGATATTCCATGTGCGGCCGCTTTAAGGACGGCAGGATTTTTGAATAGTCCTCGTCCGATGTGCGCTGTCCCAGCACTTTCAGGCCTGGGCCAACGCGCCCGTCGTAATAAGGGATCATGCCGCCCAGATGATGGGTGATGATCTTCAACCTCGGATAGCGATCGAACAGGCCCCAGAACACCATCCGCACCATGGCGACCGATGTTTCGTAAGGCCAGTGAAAGCACCACCACATTTCAAAGCGTGATTTCTCCTCGGCGGGATAGTCGGGCATTGCCGATGTGCCGACCGGATGCAGCCAGATGGGCAGATCGAGTTCGGCCATGGTGGCAAAGATCGGTTCGAACTCAGGATCGTCGAGGGGCCTCCCTGCAACATTGGTGTAAAGCAACACACCGCTTGCGCCGAGTTCGTGCGCGGCGCGGCGCGCCTCCACGACCGAGCCTTCGACGTCGGTCATACAAAGTGCGGCCGCAAATCCAGGGAACCGTTCAGGGTGTTTCCGACACAGTTCGGCCATCGCGTCGTTAGCGATGCGGGCGAGATTCAATCCAACATCCGGCCTGGCAATGTCCTCGATTGAAGGATTTGGCAGCGAAATGATCTGCCGGTAGTCACCGAACTCGTCCATCTCCCTGAAGCGCGCGTCGAGATCGAACAGCTTGGTGACACCGCGCAGCCGCTTGCCGATATTCTCCAGGTTCGGCGCTACGCGAGTCATTTCCTGGAAATAGCGCTCGGGAAATATGTGGCAATAAATGTCGATAATCGGGCTCATGGTTTTCCTGCCGTTTCTTTTTTCAGCACGAGATGTCGTCGCAGTGGCAGCGCCTGCCAGTTGAAGCGTTCCGCGATCAGGCCCCAGAGCCCCTTAGGCGCCCAGAGCATGACAACGATGGCGACTGCACCCATCATCAGCAAATAAAGACTGCCGAGATCAGATAATGTCTGGCGAAGCACGAAGAAGATAATCGTGCCAATAATCGGCCCCTCGATTCGTCCGATGCCGCCGATGACGGTGATGAAAATAACGAACGCGGTCCAGTCGTTCACGCTGAAGGCCGTGTCAGGCGAAATGCGTAGCTTCTGCAAAAAAATAAGCGCGCCAATCATAGACGTGCCGAAAGCGGTCAGTACATACACGAAAAGCTTGGTTCGGCCGACATCGATGCCATTACTTTGCGCCGCCAGTTCGTTATCGCGGATGGCTGTAAGCGCGAGACCATGACGCGAGCGAAGAAGGGCCACGATTGCTCCGAGAACGATGACTGTAAGCGCCAGCGCCAACCAATAGGTTTCGAATTCGCGCATACGCCGAGTCGGGGCCATGGCCAGCACTACGGATACAGGCAGGCTAATGCCGGACCCGCCACCGAGCACAGAGATCTGCGAGGCAAGCAGCCGGAGCACTTCGGCCACGACCCACGTACCGATAGCAAAATAGGCCCCTCGCAGACGAAAAATCAGTCCCGCTACTGGGATTGCCACAAGTGCGCCGATCAGACCGGCGCTCGCGATCGCCGCGATCGGATGCACGTCCAGAAAAATGGTCAGCATGAACAACAGATATCCGCCGAGGCCGACGTAGGCCTGCTGGCCAACGGACACCAGGCCGGCGTATCCGGCGAGCAGGTTCCATAAACTTGCCAGCGCCACGAACGTGAATATCTCCGCAAGCAGCCGCAGCGTCTGCCGGTCGCCCCAGTACGGCGCAAAGGCCAATACGAGGAGCGTCACGCCGATAAGCGCGATGCCGACGCTGCTGGAGAGGGTGGCGTGCTCAACCCGGCTCATCCCGACACCTTCGGAAACAGGCCTTGTGGCCGCACCGCAAGAACGGCGAGGAACATGATGTGACCAGCGAGCAACTGCCAGCCCGGATCGATTTGTGCGCCAATCGCCTGCGAGACTCCCAAAATAATGCCGCCCGCCAGAGTTCCCCACATGCTGCCCAGTCCTCCGATGATCACCGCCTCAAAGCCAAAGATCAGCCGCGCTGGCCCAATGGCAGGATCGAAATTGGCACGGATGGCGAGAAAGACACCCGCGACGGCAATTACCGCGAGCGACAACGCCATCGCCACCGCAAAAACGTGACGGGTATCAAGGCCCATCAATTGCGCCGTGGACTGATCATCGGACGTGGCCCGGAAAGCGCGGCCAAGTGCCGTGCGGTAGAACAACATCTGCAGGCCGGCAATGACGGTTACCGCAACGATGAATTGGATGAGTGGCAGAATGCCAATCCAGACGCCGGGCATTAACTGGAATGCCTCAACCTCGATCGGACCTGCCTGCAGTTTACGGCTATCGGCGGTGAACAACTGCAACAGCCCGTTCTGGATGATGATGGAAAGACCGAACGTCACCAGCAGCGGAGGCAGCAAATCGTCGCCAAGGGTGCGGTTGAGCAAGCCCCGTTGTAGCGCGTACCCGATAATCGCCATGGCAGGCGCGACAAGCAGTAGCGATGTCAGGGGATTCAGGCCCAGTTCCTGCGTTACCACGAGCGCAATGTACGCGGCGAGCACAATCAAGTCGCCATGAGCGATGTTGACCAGTCGCATCACGCCGAAGATGAGCGAAAGGCCGGCAGCGAACATGGCGTAGAGGCCCCCGATCAACACGCCTTGCAGGATGATGTTGAACCATTGCATCCCGTCACACCCCGAAATAAGCCGCCAAGATCCTCTCGCGGGTCAGTTCGCGCGCCGGTCCTTGCAGCGATATGCGGCCTTCCTGCAGGCAATAGACGTGACTTGCCGCGCGCAGGGCCTGCATGATGTCCTGTTCGACAATGATTAACGACGAGCCTTCCGCAATGATTTGCGGCATCCGCGCATAGATGTCGTGCACGACGATTGGCGCAAGGCCAAGACTGATTTCGTCGCAAAGCAGCAGCCGTGGGTTTGTCATCAATGCACGGCCGATTGCAGCCATCTGCTGCTGCCCGCCAGACAATGCAGGTGCAGGAAGTTGGCGTCGCTCTGCCAGCACGGGGAACAGTTCATAGACGCGCGCGAGTGTCCAAGGGCCGGGCCGCCGCGACTGGCCGCCAATCAATAAATTTTCTTCTACCGTCAGTGATGGAAACAGTCGGCGGCCTTCCGGCACCAGAGCAATGCCTCGCTGGAGGACATCGAAGGCCGGCGCTTGCGTGGTCGGCGCGCCATCAAAGACAATTTCGCCGCTGTGCGGATGCATCAGCCCGGCAATGCTTTTTAGAAGCGTGCTCTTCCCCGCACCATTGGCACCGATCACCGCGATGACCTGGTCGGCCTCAATAGTCAACGACACGCCAAACAGCGCCTGAAAGTCACCGTAGAATGAGTCGATCGCCTTGACCGCTAGTAGAGGTGAGTCAGGCATCTGCGGCAATTCCCATATAAATCTCAGCTACCTGCGGATTGCGGATAATGCTGTGAGGCTTGCCGTCGGCGATAAATCTTCCGCCATGCAGAACAAGTAAACGGTCGACAATGGCCAGCAGGGCGTGTACGACATGTTCAATCCAGATAATAGAAACGCCACTCGCGCGGACCTGTTTGATCAACGCGACAAGCACTGCACTCTCGTGTTCGGTGAGGCCGCCTGCAACTTCATCGAGGAGCAGCACGCGGGGTTTCGTCGCCAGTGCGCGCACCAATTCAAGCCGTTTGCGGTCGAGCAGTGTCAAGCCGCCAGCCCGCTTGTTCGCCTTGTCAGCCAAACCGCAGCGTTCAAGTAATTCCGCACAGCGGTCATAGACTGCGGTTTCGCTTTGGCCGGAGCCAAATGCAGCGGCAACGACCACGTTCTCGAAAACCGTCATGCCAGAGAATGGCTGCGGGATCTGAAACGAACGCGCCAGTCCCTTCCGACAGCGGAGTTCCGCGGGCAACCGTGTAATATCCTCGCCCGCGAACAGCACGCGGCCCGAATCGGGCGCGAGCGTGCCGGTGGCAATACCGAATAATGTCGTCTTGCCAGCTCCGTTTGGGCCGATGATGCCGAGTGCTTCGCCGTCACTGAGGGCAAGATCGACGTCGTCCGCAACGACCACGGCGCCGAACCGTTTTGAGATATTTTCCAACGCAAGGATCGCCGCCATGTTCAAGTTGCTCCATGCGCGGGCTTTAGCCCGCGCATCCCAATCGAGAAGGCACGAGGCCTTCCTGAACGAGATGGCCGGGACAAGCCCGGCCATGACGCTGATTAGTTAGGGAATCGGCTTCAGTTTGCCTCCCACCGGGATATTCGGCGCGGTCTTATTTTCGGTGATGACCAGGTCGAACATGCCGTTATTTCGCTGCCATTGTTCGGCGACCAGCGGCGTCTTCGTAACGTTTTTCACCGGCGCTCCGGTCCACTGAATCGGGCCGACGATCGACTGGTAATCGGTCGCCACAATCGATGCGAGAATGGAATTCGGATCGCCCAAATTCTTCGCGCGCTTGAGTACGTCGATAGCCACCTCGAACAACGCGTGCTGGAAGCCGATGGGCTGCGTCCATGGCCGGTTCGAGGCCGAGATATACGCGTCGGTAAGCTGCTGACAACTTTGACCCGTGAGGCCTGATTTGAACGGATGTTTTGGCGTCCACCAGATTTCGCTGGTCAGCCCATTGCCCCGCGCGCCCAGCGACTCGATCACAGACGGGAAAAGCAACGCTTTGCCGATGGTGACGATCTTTGGCTTGAAACCCTGCTGCGCGGCTTGCGACCAAAACGTCGCGAAATCGGGTGGAATCATGTTGCCAGTGATAATCTCCGCTCTCGCAGCTTTGAAAGCGGAGATCTGCGAGGTGAAGTCGTTGTTCATGAGTTGATAGCGGCCTGGATCGTGCAACTTGTAGCCCGCCTTGGCGAGGGCCGGAGGCAGGCCGAGCTTGGCGTCACCCCAGGCATTTCCGTCCGCATCGTTCGGGAAGAGACCGCCGACGATTTTGTTTGTCGGCAAATCATCCCACAGCGCCAGAAACGAGGCGATCACGTCCTCAAGGCCCCAGAAGAAATGATAGGTCCAAGTGAACCCCTTGTTTGGGTCGCCCTTGCGACCAAAGAAATAGGGCTGCCACGGGCAGTTGGTCGTGATGCAAGGCACCTCGTTGACCTCGGCCTGATCGGACACTGGATTTGTGGTGTCGGGCGTGGCTGATCCGACGATGAGATTGACCTTTTCACCGAGGATTAACTCAGATGCCACTTCTGCCGCGCGACTGCCGCTCGATTGGCTGTCCTTGGAGATGATCTCGACCTTATAGGTCTTGCCATTGTTGGCGAGACCTTTGCTCAAGATTCCACGCACCTGCTCGAGAATGAAATTATCAGCTTCGCCAAAGCCGGCGAGCGGACCGGTCTTTGGGCTGACATGCCCGATCCTGATCACTTGCGATTGCGCTTCCGCAGGCAGCACGCGCAGAACGGCGGGAGCGGCAATGGCGCCAAACCCCGTCTTGACCAGCGTACGGCGCGAAATCGTCCTGGCGTCAGTCATATCATCCTCCCTCGTTGCGAGTCACATCTCCTGGAGGCGCGCATTTTTAGATGTCCCCGATCTATCCTGCCGTGTAGCCGCCATCAGCATAGAGAATGTGACCGGTGTAAAAGTCCGACGCCCTGGAGGCGAGGAACAGCAGCGGCCCGGCCAGGTCTTCCGGCTCGCCCAGACGACCTTTCGGCACCCGCGCAAGAAATCCTTTGCGCACGGTCTGTCCCCTTTCGGTGTCTTCATACATCCACGCGGTAAGTGGCGAGCGAAAGACAGTCGGGCCCAGGGCGTTGACGGTGATACCCGCCTCGCCCCATTCGCAACCGAGCGCCTTGGTGATACCGTCGACTGCCGACTTCGAAGCACAGTAGGCAGTGTAGCCCGCCGGATGACCGAGCAAGCCGCGCGCAGACGAAGTGAGGATAACCTTGCCGCCCTGGCCTTGCTTGAGCATCTGCTTGCCGGCGGCGCGTGCCATCAGCCACGACTGATTGACGTTCGCATCCATAACTTCGAGAAAATCCTCGACCTTCTGATCGACGATCTTCGAGACCTTATTCAGACCGGAGGCGACAACCAAAATGTCTACGCGGCCAAATGTGTCGACGGCGGCCCTGACGATCCTGTCGCAGTTTTCTTCCGAGCTTGGCCGCAGCGCGACGATCTCGGCCTTCCCGCCGAGCTTTTCGCATTCTGCCGCGACTTTCTTGAGTTCGTCGGCCTTGTTCGCCGCCAGCACCACATTGGCGCCAGCGCCGGCCAACGTCTTTGCCGCAAGTGCGCCAAAGGTGCCCGACGCGCCGGTAACAATGGCGGTTTTTCCCTTGATATCAAATAGCGACAGCGGGTTTTTCAGGAAGTCGTCGGACATTATCTTCTCCCCGATATTTTCTGTCATGACCGGACTTGTCCCGGCGATCTCGTGTAGGAAGGCACCGCCCTCCTGATCGAGTCATCGGGTAAAGCCCGGTGATCGCGAACCAAGCGGCCCGTCACTTCGGAGCGGCGGCCGCCACCAGAATGGTGCAAACGTCCTTGCCGCGGTTGATGATTTCGCGGTTTTCATTCGGCGCGATGAAACAGGTATCGCCCGGCTTGGCGACGATCTCCTTGCCGCCTGCGATCACCGTCAGTTCACCTTTGAGCACGTGATAGATTTTTTCCGGTGGTGACGCATCGGGGCCGGCGCCACCGCCAGGCTGGAAATGTGAGATGCCGAAGGTCAACGCCTGCGATCCGCCCGTCTCCGCACCGAACAGCCGCAGGGACTCATTGTTGCGATGGTTTGGCGCCTTATAAGGCTTCGCCTCGGAGAGTTTGCGAACGATCATCAGAATTTCCTCCCACGCTCGATACGATATTTTCCGCTTGAATCGATGATCGCGACCAGACGCACGATGCAGCCGTCACCGCGGTCCCAGTTCCACGGAAAGTAGGCAAACGTGCAGCGTTTGCCGGTTACTTTGTCGATGTCGCCGCCGACATTCTCGATACCCAGGATGCCGTTCTTGAACAGAATGCGATGGACCGGCTCCCACTCGGGGAAATCATCCTTCCAGTCGCGTCCTCCCGACCACTCGCGGTATTCCTCGGCCAGATGCGGATGCAAGGGTCCATTGCGCTGCGGGCCGATGGCGGTGGCGAGCGGGTGATCATTCGCTTGCGTGTCGTGACCGACCACCTTGATCTTCCTCTTCACGAACCATTCACCGGCTGACGGCACGAAACCGGGCGCTCGACAGAAATAGTCTTCGCTGTCTTCGTAAACCTTGTGCCAGCCGGTGTTGATGATCACCACGTCGCGCGGCCGGACGATCCTGCCGCAAGCCGCTTCCAGATCGTCGCCGGTGATTGGCTCCCACTTGTTCTTTGGTATAGAGACCACGATGCCGGAGCCGAAGAAATGCGAGAGGGGGACTTCGTCGATGAACGGCGTGCCCTGGACCACATGCGCGGGTGCGTCGATGTGGGTGGTGTTGTGCATCGATGTCGTGATGCGCTGCGAGAGCACGCCCGATTTCGCCATGTAGTGGATGCGCTCGATCTTGACGTCCTCGAAATAGGGCCAGTTCGGCGACTGATAACCAAAGCGATGGGACAAGTTGTAAAACTCGAGTCCCATGGAATTCCTGAGGTTTTCTTCGAAAATTACGCCGCGAATTCGTTTGGCCACGGCATCCTCCCTTGTTCGCGTTTGTTGTCGGTCTTTGGCCGGATCCGCTGCGCGGTGTCAGGCAGCGGCGGAATTCATATGACTCTCCAATGCGTTTTTGGTTGCGACCAGCCGCTCGGCGATCAGGGCCTGGCGATTCTGGAATCGCTGGCTGGGCACCGGTACCGACATGGCGATTGCATTACCGAGTGGATCGTGCAGCGCCACTCCAACGGCGCAGATTCCAAGCGTGTGTTCTTCGCGGTCAAAGGCGACGCCGGTACGGCGGGCAGCTTTGAGATCGCTGAGCAGCGTATCCAGTCGCGTCAGTGTCTTCGGCGTGCGCGCCTCATAGACGCGCCCGATCAGGGCTTCGATGGAATCATCGGAGAGCTGCGCCAGATAGGCTTTGCCGTTAGCGGTGCAATAGAGCGGAAAGGTGTCCCCGACCGCAGAGACAGCACGCAAGCGCTGCGATCCTATGACCTGATCGATGAACACAAGATGGGTTTTCTTGACCGTCGAGAGATCAACAGTCTCATGCAACTCCTCGGAAAGCTGTTCGAGGAGCGGCCGCGCCAGCGCGATGAAATCGCCGCGCACTGAGGCGGCGAGCCGCAGGATCGTCGGTCCAAGCCGCACGCGCCCGTTTGGGGTCGCTGCAATGACGAGCTTTTCGGCTTCGAGTGCCGCGACGATGCGTTGCACGGTGGAACGGGCGAGATTTACGCGCTGCGCGATCTGCCCCAGACTCAGGCCCGTATTTTCTTCTTCCAGCGCACGCAGAATGGTGGCCGCACGGGCGATGACCTGTACCTGGCTCTTGTCGTTGGTGACTTGGCGGTCCATCCACAACAACTCATTGGCGGCGCTCTGACCGCCTTGCATCATGGTACACATTAACCCAAATTGCGGTACAGAAAAAAAGAAAAATTGGCATTTATTGCGCTACTGCCACTTTGGTGAGGAAACATCATGGTCAAGAAGATCGCGCTCGAAGAACACTTCCTGGATCCCGCCACCGAACCCTATTGGCGCCCGACGATGGTCGATGTCGCGCCGGCTAGGACGGCGCAGCTCTATTCAAGCCTGGCTGATCTCGGCGAACCGCGACTGCAAATGATGGACAAGACCGGCATCGCGCGTGCTGTATTGGCGATCGCGGGGCCCGGCGTGCAGGCGGAGCGTGATACAGCCGCAGCCGTGCGCGCCGCGCGTGCGTCGAACGATTTCCTTGCAAAAGAAGTGCAGAGACGCCCGGACCGTTATTCCGGCTTCGCTCATCTTGCCATGCAGGATGCAAAAGCCGCCGCCGACGAGCTCGAGCGCTGCGTGCGCGACCTGAAGTTTTGCGGCGCCATGATCAACGGCCACACGAACGGCAAATATCTCGACGACCGTTCCTATGATCCGTTCTGGGAACGTGCCGCAGCGTTGGGCGCGCCGATCTATCTGCACCCCGCGGACCCAGTGGCGCCGCTGCCGGTGCTCGCGGGTTACAACGTGCTGGTGCGTCCGATGTGGGGCTGGGGCGTGGAAACCGGCTCGCATGCGCTGCGTATTGTATCCAGCGGTGTCTTTCACCGTTACCCAAAGGCAAAGCTCGTGCTCGGCCACCTCGGCGAAACGCTGCCGTTCCTGCTTTGGCGTTTCGACAGCCGCTCGAAACCTTATGGCTGGACCTTGCCGAAGCCGCCTTCGCAGTACATCAAGGAAAATGTCTGGGTTACCGTCTCAGGAATGTACGACGGCCCACCTTTGCGCTGCTCGCTCGATGCACTGGGGCGCGACCGCGTCATGTTCTCGTCCGATTATCCCTTTGACTCGGAAGGCGCCGGCCCGTTCATGGATACAGTGCCGATGGACGAATCCTTGCGTACGGATGTCGCCTACAATAACGCGGCGAAGCTATTCAACCTAACTTAGCGCTCCACAGTCATTGCGCGGGCTTGCCCCGCGCATCCCGCTTTGTCAGGCGAGGAAATGCCTTCCTAAGCGAGGTGACCGGGTCAAGCCCGGCCACGACGACTTGGCGTCACTTCGCCTCGATCACCCTGATCGGTTTGCCGTCGAGCCAGGCTCGAATATTCTGGAGGATGTCGGGAAAGTATTTCCGGTAGTTCTGCTCGCTGACATATCCGAGATGCGGCGTGATCACGACATTGTCGAGCTTGCGAAACGGATGATCGAGCGGCAGCGGCTCGACCTCGAATACGTCGAGGCCGGCGCCGGCAATCGACTTTTCTCGTAGCGCGGCTATCAGGCTCTTCTCATCGACGATCGGCCCACGCGAGGTGTTGATCAGGTACGATGTCTTTTTCATCAAGCCGAGTTCTTTCGCACCAACCAGTCCGCGCGACCGTTCGCTCAGCACAAGATGAATTGTGACTATGTCGGCATGCCGGAACAGGTCTTCCTTGGAGACAAACTGCGTGCCTGCAGCTTCAGCTCTCTCAGCTGTAAGGTTCTGACTCCAGGCGATCGTCTTCATGCCTAAGGCCTTACTGACCGTCGCAGAGCGCTGGCCGAGCCTGCCTAGACCGAGTATTCCGAGTGTGAGCCCTTCCAGGTCACGGCCGATGGTCACCTGCCAAGGTTCGCCGGCCTTCAGCCGGGCATTCTCGAAGCCGATGCGCCGGGTAAGCTCCAGCATCAGACCAAAAGTGATTCCAGTCGTGGGACTCCCGGCGCTGCCGGTGCCGCAGACGGTGATGCCTCGTTCGGCACAGGCTTTGATATCGAATGAGTTGTTCCTGGCGCCGGTCGTGATCAGCAGCTTCAGGGCCGGCAATGCCTCTATTACCTTTCGCGGGAAAGGAGTGCGTTCACGCATTCCGATAATGATTTCATAGCCCTGAAGGGCCTTGATTGCCTCGTCCCGGCCAGCGAACGGCTTGTTGAAAACCTTGATCTCGACGTCTTTGGTGATGGGAGACCAGTCGGCGAACGCCATCGCCACATTTTGGTAATCGTCGAGGATAGCTGCACGCACCATGCAAAAGCCCTTTCAATGCGCCCGGAAACGATCCGGGCCGCGCCACCTTAGGCATGGAGCAATGAAATGTAAGGGGCTCACTCTCCGGGGGGCAGACCGTGCTTGGCGCGCCAAGCCGGGCCGGGACCGCGCATGTAGTGCAATTCTGGGCGGTACGTTCGGACGGCGTCACGGGTTAACTCACGCCAGAACCTGGCTACGACGTTTCCGAACATGGCCAAGGGACGCGGAAACAGCGAGATCGCAGAACCTGATAAGGCCAGAATCGCTCGACCCATGGTGCAACTCCCACACCGAGTGAGCGGGCACATTCAGCCCACTCGTCCCTTGGTCGCCCGACCTGGCGCCCAGGTTCATGGGTGGTGATGATGGCGTGACAGCGGTTAAGAAGAGGTACCCAAACGGCAATGAAGCGGCTTTTTTTGCAGTCGGCCTTTCCAGAGGTTTAGTGCTGCCGCAACCACTTGCTCGCGGGAACCACGCTTGCCCTTTTGAGTTCCCGCCGCTACATCAGCCCGGCCTTTTCCCCACAACGCGTGCGGCAACCTGTGAGCGCGTGCTGGCGGATTCGGGCCGCATTTGCAGAGGTTTCGAGAATTCAATGAGCGATCGCCAATTCATCTATCACATGCGGGGTCTAACCAAGACCTTTCCGCCGGCCAAAAAGGTGCTGGACAATATTCACTTGTCATTCTACCCGGACGCCAAGATCGGCGTGCTCGGCGTCAACGGCTCCGGCAAGTCCACGCTGCTGCGCATCATGGCCGGCATCGAAAAAGAATTTACCGGCGAAGCGTGGGTCGCCGAAGGCGCGCGTGTCGGCTATCTCGAGCAAGAGCCGCAGCTCAATGCCAAGAAGACAGCGCGCGAAAATATCATGGAGGGGGTAGCCGATAAGAAAGCCCTTCTGGATCGCTACAATGAAATTGCGTCCAACTATTCGGACGAAACCGCCGATGAAATGTCGAAACTGCAGGACAAGATTGACAGCCAGAATCTCTGGGATCTCGACAGCAAGGTCGATCAGGCGATGGATGCGCTACGCTGCCCGCCCGACGATTCCGACGTAACCAAACTATCTGGCGGCGAACGCCGCCGTGTCGCGCTATGCCGGCTGCTGCTCGACCAGCCTGAACTCCTTCTGCTCGACGAGCCAACCAATCATCTCGACGCCGAGAGCGTAAACTGGCTGGAAAGTCATCTGCGCAATTACCCCGGCGCGATCCTGATCGTCACCCATGACCGCTATTTCCTCGACAATGTGACTGGATGGATTCTGGAGCTCGACCATGGGCGCGGAATTCCTTACGAGGGAAACTATACGTCATGGCTCGGGCAAAAGCAGAAGCGCATGGAACAAGAACAGCGCGAGGATGAAGCGCGTCAGCGCACGCTTGCGCGCGAACAGGAATGGATCTCGTCTTCGCCGAAGGCGCGACAGGCGAAATCGAAGGCCCGTTACCAACGCTATGAAGACTTGCTTAAGATCGCCAATGCCAAGCAGAACACGGTTGCGCAGATCACCATCCCGGTCGCTGAGCGGCTTGGCCAGAACGTGGTCGATGTCAATCACCTGACCAAGGGCTTTGGCGACAATCTCCTGATCGATGATTTGACGTTCAAATTGCCGCCTGGCGGGATAGTCGGCGTTATCGGCCCAAACGGTGCCGGAAAGACCACGTTGTTCCGCATGATCATTGGACAGGAGAATCCGGACAAGGGTTCGATCAAGATCGGCGAGTCGGTACAACTAGGCTATGTCGACCAATCGCGGGACTCGCTCGTCGGCAAAAGGACCGTGTGGGAGGAAATTTCCGACGGCAATGACATGATACTGCTCGGCAAGAAGGAGATGAACTCGCGTGCCTATTGCGCCTCGTTCAACTTCAAGGGCGCCGATCAACAGAAAAAAGTCGGCTCGCTGTCGGGCGGCGAGCGTAATCGCGTGCATCTCGCAAAGATGCTGCGTTCGGGCGCCAACCTCCTGCTGCTCGACGAGCCCACCAACGACCTCGACGTGGATACGTTGCGGGCGCTGGAGGAAGCGCTGGAAGATTTCGCCGGCTGCGCAGTGATCATCAGCCACGATCGCTGGTTTTTGGACCGCATTGCCACGCATATCTTGTCGTTCGAGGGCGACAGTCACGTGGAGTGGTTTGAAGGCAACTTCCAGGACTACGAAGCCGACAAGATGCGGCGGCTGGGCACGGATTCTGTGATCCCGCATCGGCTGAAATACAAGAAATTCTCACGGTAGGCACAGCACTTTCGCTGGAACCGGACGTGGAGACCAAACAATGATCCGCATGAGACTGATCGTGGTCTTGTTGTTTGCGGCATTACCGCCGCCAACGCATGCAGCCGACGCGGCCTTCCAACAATGGCTGGCGCAGCAATGGCCGGCTGCGCAAGCACTCGGAGTTTCCCGCGCGACATTCGATTCCGCTACACGAGGGTTGGAGCCGGACCTTTCGCTGACCGATCTTGCAATCCCCGGTCAGCAGGAAAAAGCCCCGCAGCAACCGGAGTTCGTGCAGACACCGGCGCAGTATTTGCGCGAAGCGAGCTTCGATCGCCTCGCCACGCGCGGACGGCAACTCGCCGCACAATATCGCGATACGCTGGGGCGCATCGAAAAAGAATTTGGCGTGCCAGGAAACGTCGTGCTGGCGATCTGGGCTCGCGAAACCGACTATGGCGGCTATCAGCTTCCGCACGACGCCATCCGCGTGCTGGCAACGCAGGCCTATATCGGTAAGCGCAAGGATTTCTTCCGCAATGAGTTCTTGCATGCCCTGAAGATGCTGCAAGATGGCGTACCGCGCGCAGACCTGCGTTCATCCTGGGGCGGTGCGATGGGACTCACGCAGTTCCTGCCATCCGAATTTTACAAATACGCCGTTGATTTCGATGGCGACGGCCGCGCCGACATATGGCGCTCGGTACCGGATGCGCTGGCGTCGGCGGCAAAGCAGCTCGCCGGAAAGGGCTGGCGGGCCGGCGAACCGTGGGCAATCGAGGTGCGCGCACCGTCCAACGCCGATTGCAGCATTGGCGTGCCCGAGGTGACGAGCCCCATTGGGGAATGGGTAAAACGTGGCTTCGTCCCGGCTAACGGGCGCAAGCTCGGCGTGTCGGAGCTATCATACGAGGCCTCGCTCCTGCAGCCGGAAGGGAGCTATGGTCCATCATTTTTGACACCAAAAAACTACTATGTGCTCAAGGACTACAACTATTCGGATCTCTACGTGCTCTTTGTCGGCCACCTCAGCGATCGCATCGCCGGCGGCCGGCCGTTAGAGACGCCGTGGAGCAAGAACGCCCAGCTCAAGACAACTGAAGTCGAGGCAATGCAGAAGCGGCTGACCGCGCTCGGCCTCTACAAGGACAAGATCGACGGGAAAGCGGGCATGCTCACGCGTGCCGCGCTCGGTGCGTACCAGAAGAAAAACGGACTAAAGGTCGATTGCTGGCCGACCGCCGCAGTGCTCGAGCACATGCGGCAGTAACGTGTTTGTCTCAATCGCAAACTCGAACGCGGCGCGTGCGGTAAGCATAACCGTCCCACACCTGCTGACGTTCGGTATGGCAGACCGGGCCGTCGACATATTCCGGTGATACGTAGACAGGGGGCGGGGCCACGTAGATTGGCGCCGGCTCCACGTAAACGGGTCGGCTGTTTGCGATCGCTGAGCCGACGATGGCGCCGGCGGCCAGGCCGCCGACCGCGCCTGCCGCGAAGCCGCAGCCCTGACAATATGCTTGCGCCGAAGACGGCAACGCCGCGGCCAAGCTGCCGGCCGCGGCGACCGCAATAATGGTATTTTTCATGGGTGTCCTCTCGCGCCGAGATCCATTCGGCACGATCATCCAACCAAAATCGTTACGCGACCTTTAAGGACAGATGAACCGCGGACGGCTCCAGCCGACGGGGTTGCCCCATTGGTCATACAGCGGCCGGCGGGCCCAGTAACCACCTGGGCAGGCAACCGGATAGGGGGCACCGTAACCTTGGTACACGACATAGCCCGGGGCCGGTGCGTAGTACGCCGGCGCGCTATTTGCGATCGCGCCGCCTATGATGGCGCCGCCGATGACGCCGGCTGCAACACCGGCACCAACCGCACAGCCATAACAACGGGCGTCCGCCGGGGTCGGCGCGCTCACAGCGCCGGTTGCCAAAGTGGCAGCGGTTGCCAGCGCGAAAATCGTCCTCTTCATAGAGTTTCCCTCCAGCGTCAGGTCGGCAGGGCCGACAACGAATGGTTAAGTGAAACTAAATCGTCCCTGTGCCAGATAGAGACAGTTCCAATATGTCGGAAATTTGTTGAGCGCCGGCCCGCCCCTCGTCCGGAAAAAGCCCGGAGACGTTACCGAGTCCGGGCTTTTTTACTTCAGTTCATGCTTCACTTTGCGCGACGTGGCTGGACTTCTAGCCGCAGACTCGTACGGGTCGAATGCGCCAGCCCCAGCCGTCCCAAAACCGCTGACGGGTCCAATAACATCCGCCATAACCGTAGCTATAATAAGCAGGGTCGGCGTAGTAGTAGCGGGGGCCGTACCCGTAATAGGGGCCGCTGGCAGCAGCAGCGCCGATGATCGCGCCGACGGCAAGGCCACCGATGACGCCGGCCGCAACAGCGCCGCCGTGACCCGCTTCAGCCGGTTGCGGAGCAGCGACGGCCGCGAGCCCGAGGGTCGCGGCGAAGGCGAGAATGGTTAGTGTTTTAGTCTTGGTCATGGCGCACCTTCCTTTGGTTCGCTGAGGTCATATGCATTAAACGACCGTTGCACTCGTTTCCTGCATATTTTTTTCCCAGCAAGAACAATCGCCGTTGATGAGAGGTTTCTGCTTTTCGCGTGAACAACTGGTGAATGACCGATTTGGAATTGAACTAACGGGCTGTTTAAGCGCATTAAATTTTTGCAATGCTTGCGGCGAGACCGCGGCAAGCCGCTCCTCAGCCGAAGTCATGTCGTGCGGGGCACAAACGAACTTGCTTATTGCGACAGGCGCTCCAAAACGCGTTGCAGAATATTCGCCTGACCGGCACGTGCCGCCGAAGGGCTAGCTACTTTGCTAGTCCGGCCTCGCGACGTCGTAGCGCGGCGTAATCGCGTTTTGTGACCGCGCGTTTTCGCGGCTCGGTGATGCGGTTTGGCTTTGGCAACCTGGCTGCCCCCCTTACGCGCCAGACGGCGTCTTCGCTGCCGCAATGCCACTCGGCCAACGTTGCGCAGGAACAATCTTTCCAGAGGATAGCTTAGCCGCCTTACCGCCGCAGAAAGCGGCAACCACTCCACCGCGATGATGTCTTTCATGACGTCGCGGCTTGGATTGACCTCCGCTTGCATACACCAGAACTGCACGACTTTCGGCCGGCCACGCGCGCGATAGGTGATGGCACCAAGGAATTCTCGCACGCGGACGCGATGACCGGTTTCCTCAACTACCTCGCGACGTGCGCCTGCAAGGGCGCTTTCATTGAACTTAAGCTTGCCGCGGGGCAGCACCCAAAGCTCATCCTTCGCCCGCTGCACGACAGCAATCAGCGGGCGCCTGCCGTTGCGCACCACGATGCCTCCCGCCGCATGAACTGTCTTGCCCGCCATACCCACCGATTCCCTCCGCCGACTCGTTTAGCAAAAATGGCAGCAGTGCATGCAGGGAAATGCTTGCGTCCGCTCGTGCCTGTGGGCAACGTTGCATAACAGCAGATGCACTTGTCACAAATCTGTCGTGACTTGGTGCGGTCTCGCCGCTGACATTGCGGATGGGGCATCGAGGCGCATGATGCCTCAGTTGAATTTTAGCGCCGCATCCTTCGCAATCTTGAGGTTGAGAGCTATCTCGCGCCGGATCATGGCGTCCATCTCGCTCGGCGTGAGTGGCGCAGGCTCAACACCCTGCGCGGCCAGCTTTTGTTGAACCTCCGGTAGCGCGAGCGCTCGGGTGGTTTCCGAATAAAGCCGGTCAACGATCGGGCGCGGTGTCTTCGCCGGGACAAGCATGCCATTCCAGTAGTTGAAGTCCGAATCCTTGTAACCCGTCTCAAGCGTGGTCGGCAGGTCCGGCAGTGTGGACGAGCGCTTGGCCGAGCTAACCGCAAGAGGCACCAATTGCTTGTTCTGGATGAAAGGCAAACCGGCCGAGATACCGATGAAAACGAAATCGACTCGGCCGGTCATGACCTCGGTGAGGGCCTCCGGACCACCGCGGAACGGCACGTGTGTGGCTTTGAAGCCGGCACTAACAATGAAGCGCTCCGCGGCCCAATGCGTGGCGCTGCCAACGCCAGCTGAGGCGAAGCTCATGCTTCGCTCTTTCGCCCTTGCTACCAGCTCCTGCACTGTGTTGATCCCCTTCGACGGCGCGACCAGCAGCACGTTCGGCACACTGCCGAAGCTGGCAACCGCGGAGAAATCAGCTGCCGCGTCGTAAGGAAGATTTGGGTAGGCAGCGGGCGCACCCGAATGCGCGGCGGCATTGATCAGCAGCGTGTAGCCGTCGGGGTCCGCTTTCGCGACCGCCGCCGAGCCCAGACTGCCGCCGGCGCCACCGCGGTTCTCGACCACGATGATCTGACGGAGTTGCCGCGACAGCGGGTCGAGCACGATACGGCCGAGAATGTCGATGGTGCTGCCGGCCGAGAACGGCACGATGGCCCGGATCGGTTTTGCTGTCGGCCAGGCCGCTTGCGCGAAAGCGGAAGGCACAAGCGCCGGTGCCGCCAAAGCGCCGGCGGAATGTTTCAGGAAACGTCGGCGATTATAAGTGGGCATTTTTTCCCGAATGGCGCGCCTGTCTGATGCAGTCTTTCGCCAGCATGATGCCACGGCGGCTGACGGCGGGAAGAGCTTTATACAGGCTTGCACCACATCAACGTGTCATGGCTGGCAATCACGACGGAGTAGATTACCGGCGGTGCCTGTTGCGGGACGCTCCCACCATGCCTAGTTTTGCAAGCCATCACGGGAGAATACCATGCCGACCTTTACCTGGGATCACATTCATCTACGCACCCCCGATCCGGAGGGCACCGCGCAATGGTTCGAGCGCATGTTTGGCGCCGAGGTGATCCGTACCACGCAACAAAGCAAGCCGCGCGTCGATATCAAGCTCGGCGGCGCAATGATTTTCACCGCTCAGGTCACTCCGGGAGATGGAGTCAACGCCGCTCCGACCACGCCCTATCAGGGTCTCGATCATTTCGGTCTTGCGGTCTCAGGCATTGATGCCATTGCAGCTGATCTCAGGAAAAAAGGCGTCGAGTTTACCCAGGAACCGCACTCCCCGCGCCCCGGCATCAAGATCTGCTTTCTGCGGGGACCGCAGGGGATTTCGATTGAATTGCTCGACCGCGATCCGAAATATACCTGATAGTCCGGACTTGTTCATGCCGTTACGCGCTTTCCTGTCGCTGCACGGTAACACCGGATCACCTGACGGTGGTTGCCTTCCGCTACACCGTCGGTGAGAAAATTCCCGAAGCCAAGTGGACGTCATTCGGTCTTTGGTAGTGGGCGGCTTAGGGCGCCGCTATTGATGTTGCACCATGACCTTGGTCCCGACTGGCACACGCGAATAGAGGTCGATGACGTCGTCATTGACCAAGCGGAAGCAGCCAGATGAAACGGCTTGGCCGATCGTCTCCGGTGCGTTGGTGCCGTGGAT
>DATFXJ010000141.1:0-19912 GCA_035315965.1 Pseudolabrys sp. | reverse complement strand
CTTTAGGCCAAAGGAATCAAAGGCTTATTGTTTCGCCAAGTCGCCCAACAAGCTCGCCGCAACCGACAGTTTGGACAGCGTGAGCCCAGAGCCCGTGATTTCATGAATGGTCGAGCGGATGCGCTCAACTTCCGCCTGCCTGGGACGAACCCATTCTTCAACGGCGCCAGCCCCAGCCTGACCGTCGCCGACCATGGCAGCGGTGAGCCGCCGCTCGGCATCGCCTATCGAATCGAGCGCGCGGTCAAGCGCAAGACGGTCGAAGTAGTCAGAAACCACGATATCTGAGACCGCATTGGCGACGCGATCAAGTTGGAAATACTCTTCCGTTGCGAAATAGGTCGCGGTCACTTCTGCTACCGGCGTGCCAGCGCGTTCAGCTACTAACGCGATATCGGGGGCGGCCTTGAGTATGGTGAGCTTCCCTATGCGGCGCGCAAGCGATTCTGGCACGCCCGCTTTGAAAAGTTCCGCCACTCGCGCCTCAAGCGTATGAGCTGCCTGTTTCGACAAGGAACTATCAAGTGAGGCCGCGACCTGGGCGACGCCCTCGCGGTAGTGTCCGATTATTTTTTCAAGACCTTGCGTGAGATCCACATTGCGCAGGAACCAAACCAGCCTGTCGAGTAACAGGCTTTGCACCGCCACATAAAGATCGAGCTGAACCTTTCCGGTAATCTTGTTATCGAGCGCGTCAATCTCGCTATTAAGTTCAATCAAATCGTAGCTGTTGCGAACTGTGGCAAAGGCAGCGGCGATAGCTGGGGAAGCTGCACCGGTTTGGTCAGCAATGCGCACAATCAGCGTGGCACCGCCGCGGTTGATCATCGAATTCGTCAGCTGCGTCGCAATAATCTCCCGCCGCAGCCGGTGCGCATGCAGTGCGTCCGGATAACGCTTTGATATCTCCTTGGGAAAATAACGCTCGAGTTCTCGACCGAGATAAGGATCGTCCGGTACTGTGCTGTCAAGCAGTTCGCCGTAGAGTGAGAGCTTTGCATATGCCAACAACACCGCTAGTTCCGGCCGCGTCAGTGCCGCATTGCGTTTGCGCCGCTCGGCGAGTGCCACTTCGTCGGGCAGAAATTCCACACTCCGGTCGAGATCGCCCCGTATTTCAAGCATCTGCATAAACCGCTGTTGAAATCCAAGATCCTCAAGGCCACGACGCTCGGCCAGCGAGAGGGCAAGCGTCTGTTGATAGTTATTTCGCAATACGACACGCGCCACCTCGTCGGTCATTTCGGCTAGCAGCGCATTGCGCGCATCCATCGTGAGGTTGCCGGCACGGACGGGTGCGCTGAGCGCGATCTTGATATTGACCTCAACGTCAGACGTGTTTACCCCGGCTGAATTATCGAGCGCGTCGGTATTAAGCCGGATGCCGCGCTGGGCAGCCTCGATGCGGCCACGCTGAGTCATGCCGAGATTGGCGCCTTCTCCTATCACCTTGCAATTGAGATCGGCGCCGGTAACGCGGATTGCATCATTAGCGCGATCGCCAACCGCTTCGTCGCTCTCGCTGGAGGCGCGTACGTAGGTGCCAATGCCGCCAAAGAAAAGAAGATCGACCTGCGCCTTCAGGACTGCTTTCATCAGTTCCTGAGGTGTCACGGATTCTGCGACGCCGAATAACTTGCGAGCCTCGGCGCTCAGGCGGATTTCCTTTAACGTGCGTGGATAGACCCCGCCTCCTTTGGAGATCAAGCTCTTGTCGTAGTCCTGCCAGCTCGAGCGTGGCAATCCGAACAGGCGCTTACGCTCTGCAAAGCTCACTTTTGGATCGGGATTCGGATCGATGAAAATATCGCGGTGATCGAAAGCAGCAAGCAGCTTGATCGTGTCTTCGCGCAGCATGCCATTGCCAAACACGTCACCCGACATGTCGCCGATACCAACCACGTTGAACGGGGTTTTGCTGATATCGATATCTGCTTCGCGGAAGTGTCGTTTCACCGCTTCCCAGGCGCCACGCGCGGTGATGCCCATGGCTTTGTGGTCATAGCCGGCTGAGCCGCCCGACGCGAACGCGTCGCCAAGCCAATAGTCATGCTCGACTGAAATCGCATTAGCAGTGTCGGAGAAAGTTGCGGTACCCTTGTCCGCGGCAACGACAAAATAAGGATCATCGCCTTCATGCCGCACCACGCTCGACGGCGGAATAATCTTGCCATCCGGCCCGATATTGTCAGTGATGTCGAGCAGTGACGAGATGAACAGCTTGTAAGTTGCGACTCCTTCCGTCTGTACGACATCGCGTGGCGCACCCTTTGGCATCAGTTTAGGCACAAAGCCACCCTTGGCCCCGACTGGTACGATGACGGCATTCTTGACCTGCTGCGCCTTCGCCAGTCCGAGAATCTCGGTACGGAAATCCTGCGGCCTGTCCGACCAGCGCACACCACCACGCGCTACCTTGCCGAAACGCATGTGCACGCCTTCCATGCGTGGCGAATAGACGAAGATCTCGTAAAGTGGACACGGAAGCGGCAGATCGGTGAGTTTGCGACTCTCGAACTTGACCGAGATCAGCGGCTTGAGCCGACCATTATTCTCGGTCTGGAAGAAGTTCGTGCGAATAGCACACTGCACTGCATTGACGAAACGACGTAGGATACGGTCTTCATCCAGACTTTCGACCTTCTGCAATCCTTCTTCAATGCGTGCTGCAATCGCACTCTGGCTTTGATGCCGGTCCTTATCCGCGCGAGGGTCGAAACGGGAGTGAAATAGTTCAACGATGTTGGCTGCGATGCCGGCATGTTTCACCAACGTCGTCCACATATAGTCTTGCGAATAAGGCACGTGAATTTGCCGCAAAAAGCGCGAAATTGTTCTAATCAACGCCACGTCGCGCCAGGCAAGACCGCCATGGAGTGTAAGCGCGTTGTACCCGTCGTTCTCGGCGATGCCCCGCATGACCATGAGAAACGCTGACTCGAGCCGGGCCTTGCCGCTGTCGAGATCTATCATCTCGCCGTCGGCTCGCTCCAGCAGCATGTCATGGAGCCAGACCGCGGTGCCGCCGCGCGGCTCTATGTGGAAGGTTCGTTCGTCCACAACGTGGAAGCCCATGTTTTCTAAGACCGGCACACGCTCGGAGAGCGGCAAAGGCCGTGCGAAAGTCCACACTTTTAGGCCGACCGCGCGTTGCTCTTCTTCCAGGCGATGATGAAAATCGACGCTGAGCGGCCGATGTTCGGTTAGTCCCTCGATCACGCGTATATCGCTGGCCGCAACGGCGGGCGCGTATGCCTCATGGAATCCCACCGAGAACGCGTCGCGGTAACGGCTGAAAAGCTCACGCGCCTTGTCCGGCGAGCTGACGAGCTCCAGCGCGCGGCTCAACCCGTCGCTCCAAGTGCGAATAATCGCCGTTACCTCGCGCTCGAGGGTTCCACGATCTACCTCGGGTGTCGCCCCACCTGAACGTCCGATGATGAAGTGCACGCGCACTAACGGTCCCTCGCCAGGGAAAAACGGGTAGAAGGCAGAGACACGCCCGATGAAGGCTCTTGCCAGATACTCGCCGATCTTCGCGCGGACGTGGCTGTCGTAGCGTTCGCGCGGCACGAACACCAGCGCCGACGCGAAGCGATCGAAGCGGTCGCGTCGTGCCAAGACGCGCACGCGCGGACGCTCCTCGAGCTGCAGGATGGCTAGCGCAAAACTGTAGAGCGTATCTTCGTCTATCTGGAACAGTTCGTCGCGAGGATATTGCTCCAGCACATTTGCCAGGGCCTTGCCCGAATGACCGCTCGAATCAAAACCAGCACGCGCTTCAACTGCCGCGATCTTACGACGCAGATACGGGATGCTGTGCGCAGCGCGGGTATAGGCGGTAGACGTAAACAGACCAACGATCCGGTGTTCGCCGATGAGATTGCCCGGCCGATCGAAGCGCTTCACGCCGATATAGTCGAGATAGACGCGCCTGTGCACGCGAGCATGAATGTTGGCCTTGGCGATGATGAGAAGATGCGGCTCCTTCAGAAACGCCATGATCTCCGGTGTGATCTCCAGAAGTTCATTACCGCGTTTGAGCACGCGCAGCTCGCGCGAGCGCATAATGCCGAGGGCGTTATTAAAGTCCGGTTCAAGCGTCTGGCCGTCGACAAGGTAGTCGCGCACGCCGAGGAAAGTGAAGTTGTCAGTGAGGAGCCATTGGAGGAACTGAATTGATTCTGCCACCTCGTCAACCGGCAGCCGTGGCGGATTCGTCTTCAGCTCATTGACGATGGCACTGACGCGTTCGCGCATGGCCCGCCAGTCTTGCACCGCCACCCGCACCTCGCCGAGCACAGTTTGCAGCGCGCGCACGAGCTCTTTGCATGTGGCATCGTCTGCGATTGGCACGAGGTGAATGTGGATAAAACTTTCTCGATTTTTCTGCGCATCCGGAGCGCCGAGCGCGACCAGCTTACTGCCATCCCGTTGCACGTCGAATATGGGATGTGCGACCAAACGCACATCGAAACGGCGTTCCGCAATCTCGGCCATCACCGAATCGACCAGGAAGGGCATATCGTCGTTGACGATTTCAATCACCGAAATCGCTTTGCGACCGCCGGAGGCGGCGAGCGGCACAGTTTCGCAGCGAATTTTCAGCGCGCCTGGTGCCCGTACGGCGATGAAATCATAGGCCCGTTCGGCTAGCGCAGCGATATCCTCGGCGCCGTAACGCATTACATCCTCCGGCACGGACCGGCCATAAAGCTGCGCAACGAACGTTTGCGGGATATCGCGACGGCGGCAGCTTAGCGCTGCATTCGCCTGCTCGATCACGCCGCGCGCGGCGCTTTCTTCCTCAGTGGCGGGAACGTCAGCGACCATGGAACCTCGTGCTTCGCATGGAATCGGTTAAGGCAACTCGAGTTTTCATCTTCTGCTCAAGCGCGTCGAGAGCAACACATCATTGGGTGACGCACTTGTGACAGGCGGAAAAACGATGCGTGCCGGCCGTTACCTGCATGAACCAAAAGATGAAAAGCTTGCCCGCGGATCGTATCGCGGTCGCGTGGAACATTGTAGGCTGGCGGCGGATTAGCCTGGAAAATTTAAGGAACGGGGAAAATGCCACGGGCCGACAAATCAGCCAAAGCTACCAGCAGGGCGGCCGCTGCAAAACCGAACAAGCCTCTTTTGCGGACCATCAAAGGCGGCAAGGCCGGGGCCGCAAGGATACCGCCGGGGAGGCCCGATCCTACAAAGCCGCCGCTGACGCTCAAGCCGGTTACTGCAATAGTCGACGACATTCCGATTATCGGGCTCAACCTCAAAGCAGCGAAGCTGTCTCCGGCGATGGCCGCTTATTTCAGGAAATGTCAGGACAAGCTCGGCTTTGTGCCGAACGTGCTGCTCGCCTACGCCTTTGACATGGCGAAGCTGGAACCATTCGTCGCCATGTACAACGAACTGATGTTGGGCGATTCGGGCGTCTCGAAGCTCGAACGCGAGATGATAGCGGTAGCAGTCTCCTCGCAGAATCGTTGCTACTACTGTCTTGCCGCGCACGGCGCGGCGGTGCGGCAATATTCCGGCAACCCGTTGCTCGGCGAACATTTGGTGATGAATTATCGCGTCGCCAGGCTGAACAAACGCCACCGCGCCATGCTTGACTTCGCGGTCAAACTCACTGCTTCGCCCTGGAGCGTCGAGCAAGCCGATCGCGAACGGCTTCGACGTGTCGGATTCACGGACCGCGATATTTGGGACATTTCTGCGGTAGCCGGCTTCTTCAATATGTCGAATCGCGTGGCATCGGCCACCGACATGCGGCCAAATGTGGATTATCACGGCCACGCGCGGTAGCAGCTCAGCCAAATCAGACGGTCCGCGATAGGTGCAACTGGCTCCGCGCTTGCGCGGGGACGAGCGGAAAAAACGGCAATGCCTCAAGTCCTGACTATCTTCCTCGCCTTCTTCTTCATAGTGACGGCATCAGCTCAGGTTGCACCCGTCACGCGCGTACCGCCAATCGCGCCGGCACAGACGATCTTCGCCCGTAATGGCGTGGTGGCTGCACAAGAGCAACGCGCCGCTCGTATTGGCCTTGAGATTCTAGACCGCGGAGGCAATGCGATTGACGCAGCGGTGGCGGTCGGCTTTGCGCTCGCGGTCACCTATCCGCGCGCCGGCAATATTGGCGGCGGCGGTTTCATGGTCATCCACCTCGCCAAGACCGGCGAAGACGTTGCAATTGATTATCGTGAAACCGCGCCGGCAGCAGCGACCGAGACGATGTTTCTGGACGCCAAAGGTGAAGCTGACCCAAAAAAATCGCGCGACTCTGCCTTGTCCATCGGCGTGCCGGGTACGGTGGCCGGCCTTGCGCTGGCACATGCAAAATATGGCTCCGGCAATTTGCCGCTGGCCGAACTGGTTGCCCCGGCCATCACGCTTGCGCGTAATGGTGTTGAGATCGTCGATGACATCGCAGAAACCCTGCCGTTGGCGCAGGCACGGATCTCACGCTGGCCTTCAAGCGCTCCGGTGTTTCTCAACAGCGACGGTACTGTACTGATGCCCGGCCAGGACCTGTTGCAGCCTGATCTCGCGATTACGCTGCGGGCCATCGCTAGCGACGGACCGAAAGGGTTCTACGAGGGTCCGGTCGCAGAAAAGATTGTTGCCGCGGTGCGTAAGGCTGGCGGCATTATGACTACGGAGGACCTGAAAAATTACAGCGCGACTTTGCGCGCGCCGCTGCGCGGCAATTATCGTGGCTATGACATCGTTTCGATGCCGCCGCCCTCCTCGGGCGGCGTGCATCTCATCGAGATGCTGAACATTATCGAAGGTTATGATATTGCTGCACTTGGCGCCGGTACGCCTCAAACTTTGCACTTGATGATCGAAGCGATGAAGCGCGCCTATGCCGACCGCGCTGCTTATCTCGGTGATCCGGATGCAGTGAAAATCCCGACCAATGGCCTGGTGTCAAAAAAATATGCCATTTCACTGCGCGCAACCATCGGCGACAAAGCAACGCCGGCTATCGACATCAAGCCTGGCCGGCCCGACATCTACGAAGGTGACAACACCACGCATTTCTCGGTGATCGACCGCGAGGGCAACGCAGTGTCGAATACCTATACGCTGAATTTTTCCTATGGCCTTGGCCTCGTCGCCGAGGGTACCGGAGTGCTGCTCAACAATGAGCTCGACGATTTCACTGCTAAACCTGGCGCGGCAAACGCGTATGGCCTGATAGGCTACGACAGCAATTTGCCCGGACCGCGCAAACGGCCGCTATCATCAATGACTCCGACCATCGTGCTGAAGAACGGCAGGTCGGTCCTTGTCACCGGCTCCCCCGGCGGCAGCCGTATTATTTCTACGGTACTGCAGGTGATTGTGAACGCAATCGATTTCCAAATGCCGATCGACCAAGCAGTCAGCACGCCGCGTCTGCATCATCAATGGCAACCGGATGAAGTTGCCGTCGAACCGGGTATCGCGCCGGACGTCCTTGATGCGTTGGCGAGGCGCGGTCACAATGTGGTGCCGACACCACCACAGACCGCGGCCAATTCCATCGCTGTCACGGTGGACGGTTATGTTGGCGCGGCCGACCGACGCACTCGAGGTTCGCTGGCGACAGGATATTAGGTTCTCAATATTGAGGGGGCTTTGCCTGCCTTCGCCAAAGGCAGGGTTGATCAAGGCGGGTTTGGGAATCGAAACCCAATCGTTGGGGCTTTTCGTGACATGCATCGCTTACCTCCCCTAATGGAGGAGTATAGGGTCATGAATTAATGCGGTCATAGCCTCCTGGGAACCACGCAATCACCGCCTTCCAAGTCTGTGATCGATGAAGAAGCGCACCACTTCCTGTGCGCTAACGGTCCAAAAAGTGAAACTTTGTGACGACGGTCACATCGCGTTCGCGCGATCGGTCCTAGTTTAGAAAACTGCGGAAGGGGGATGCCATGCACCAAACTTCGTCCATCGTCATCGTGGCCGCTGTGCTTATTGCCACCGTCATCGACGTCGTTGCCGCTGGGGTCAAGACAGTCACCACTAGAAACCATTTTTACTACACAACACCAGCCGTCATCGGCATAGCGGTTCCTGGCAGCATGAAGAGCTTTCCAACTGAAATGCTGCCGCAGTGACCGCTTATGCGAAGTATCAGTAGCCGCTCGATGGTCGGCTTGGAACAATGCGCGCGGGTGATTACCAAAGACTTTGTGAACTGCCTCACACAACGTGTATCTGTTCGAGGCTTATCGTTGGGTAGCGTCGAGAAACCGACTTATGAGGTCGTATTTCTTTCGCACTCCTTAATATGAGGACGGCATCTTTTGCCGAATTTGGAGGGCCGAACGTGAACTGGCTTATTCTGGTGGTCGATGACGAACCCGATGTCGAAACGCTGTTCCGTCAGCAATTCCGTCGCGACCTCCGTGCCGGCCGGTTCATCATGGAATTTGCTCAATCTGCTGCTGCCGCGCTGCAATGCATTGAGAATGCGGCCAATGCTTCGCTCATTCTGATCCTGTCCGACATCAACATGCCGGGAATGACCGGCCTTGAACTGTTGCCCAAAGCCAGAGCGATTCGACCGGACGTCCCGGTTATCATGATCACCGCCTACGGTGACGCAGAGACCAAGCGCAAGGCAATTGAAGGCGGCGCCGAAGCGCTTTTTACCAAGCCCATCGATTTTGGGACGCTTCGCAGCGAGATCGATATACGGGTTGCGCGCTCAGCGTAACTAGACTCTGGCCTTCGGGCCATTGGCTCAATATCCGACACGTATTAGGGTGGACTCAACTTGCGGTTCGCAATTAACCCATAATTACGTCATAAAGATTCTACGCATTTGCATTTAGTAAGTTCAGCCATTGGATTGTAAAATGTTTGATACGGCCGCACGGGAGCGGTGATATGGCCAGCTACAATCTTCACATCAACGGTAAGGCGCAAACCGTCGATTCATCGGATTCAGACAAACCCCTTCTCTATGTGCTGCGCGAACTCGGGCTCACCGCAACAAAATTCGGCTGCGGACTCGGCCAGTGCGGTGCTTGCACAGTTCTATCCGATGGCGCAGCGATACTGTCATGTCAGATGACCGTCGCGGACGCACAAGACAAACGGATCATTACACTTGAAGGCCTCGGGAACCCGGATAAACCGCATCCGCTGCAGATTGCGTTTATTAATGAGCAGGTGCCGCAATGCGGCTATTGCACGAGCGGCATGATCATGGGCGCGGCGGCGCTCTTGTCAGCAAACAAAAAACCAAGCGAGGCCGATATCCGCTTAGCACTCGACGGAAATCTCTGCCGTTGCGGCTCGTATGTACGAGTCCTGCGCGCAGTCCTGGCAGCATCGGAACAGCGAGGCTGAGATGAATGCTGCAGACAAAAATATCCGTTTCTCCCGGCGTGCGATTCTCAAAGGCGGTGCGCTCACTGTCGGGTTTGCACTGACCGGCCAACCGCAGGTCGCCATCGCACAGAGCGCCGCGCATCCTGCGCGCGTTCTTGATCCCCAAGAGGTCGACTCCTTTCTTGCCGTTAACGGCGACGGAACCGTGACGTTATTTTGCGGCAAGGTCGATCTCGGCCAAGGCCTGCGGATTGCGATCCCACAAATTGCAGCCGAAGAACTTGGGGTTGGCGTCGACAAGATCAAATTCGTGGAGGGCGATACCGCACTTACCCCGGACCAAGGCCGCACTTCTGGCTCGCGCGGCATCCAGCAGGGAGGCATGCAGATTCGGCAGGCGGCGGCGACCGCGCGCAAAGGCCTGATCGATCTGGCGACGAAACGTCTCAATGCCAAACCGGAGGATCTCATCGCCAGCGACGGCGAGGTGCGGCCGAAAGCAGGCGGCAAGGGCATCGCGTTCGCCAGTCTGCTGGGTGGGCGTCAGTTTGAGCTCAAGCTTGACCCCAAAGCACCGCTGAAGGATCCCGCGAGCTACACCATCATCGGTAAGCCGCTGCCGCGGCCAGATGTCCCGGCGAAATGTTTCGGCACTCATGTCTACATGCACGACTTCGCTGCGCCAAACATGTTGCATGCCCGCGTAATCCGCCCTGCGGCGGTCGGCGCCAAGCTGATATCGGTTGATGAAACATCGATAAAAGGCATATCGGGCGCCACGGTTGTGCGGGTGAAGGATTTGCTTGCCGTCGTCGCTGATGACGAATGGACCGCGATCCGTGCGTCTCAGGCGTTGCGTGCGCAGTGGAGTGAGGGCACCGGATTACCCTCACAAAGCGATCTGGTTTCCGCACTCCGTGGAGATCCCGGCATTGTTGACGAGACTATTGTCAATAAGGGAAGCCCGGTCCCGCAGCGGCCGGACGGCGCCAAGGCGCTCGCTGCCAGCTACTATTGGCCGATGCAAAGTCATGCATCGATTGGCCCCTCTTGCGCTGTCGCTGATGTACGTGAGGGGGCAGCAACGGTGTGGACCGCATCGCAAGGCACTCACGGAAATCAGAGGACTTTCGCAAGGTTTCTCGGACTGCCGAAGGATAAGGTGAGGCTGATCTATCTCGAGGGCTCCGGCTGCTATGGGATGAATGGCCATGAGGATGCCGCCGCCGATGCCGCCATCCTCTCGCGCGCGGTGGGACGCCCGGTGCGCGTACAATGGACGCGCGAGGACGAGCTGGGCTGGGATCCGAAAGGTCCACCGCAGCTAATCGACATTTCGGGTGTGGTCGCGCCCGACGGCCGCATCCTCGGCTGGCGTACCGAATTGTGGATTCCGAAGTCGACGCGCGGGCTGCCAAACATTCCATTGCTGGCGCCGGAAGCCGCGGGCCTGGATCAAGTGCCCGGTCTGAACCCCGGTTCGATCTCGCAGAACGGAGATCCACCTTATGCGGCCGAAAGCATCCAGGTGATTGCTCATTGGCTTAAAGACGCTCCACTGCGCCCGGCTCCGATCCGCTCGCCTGGCAAGCCGGCCAATTGCTTTGCAGTCGAAAGTTTTGTGGATGAGCTCGCGGCCGCAGTTGCCATCGATCCGGTCGAATTCCGATTGCTCGGATTGAAGGATCCGCGCGCGAACGAGGTTCTCAAGCGCGCCGCGGCGCTGATGAATTGGCAGCCCCGGCCTTACAAACCGGCAAGTGCAAACGCAGGCGTTGCGCGGGGGCGCGGTATTGCCTTTGTGCATTACAAGCACAGCGAAACCTATGTGGGTATGGGCATGGAAATCGCGGTCGATCGTGCCACTGGCCGGATCGCCGTTGAACGCGTTGCCTGTGCGCATGATTGCGGACAGATCATCAATCCCGATGGCGTGCGTGCCCAGGTCGAGGGCAGCATCTTGCAAACGATCAGCCGAGTCCTGATGGAAGAGGTGACGTTCGACCGTTCGCGCGTCAAGAGCGTGGATTGGGCGACTTATCCGATCTTGCGATTCTCCGGGGTCCCAAAGATTGAGATAGAGCTGATTGATCGCCCGACACAACGGCCGCTCGGTGCTGGCGAGGCGGCGTGCACGGCAGTAGGCGCGGCGCTCGCGAATGCGGTGTATGATGCAACCGGCACGCGGCTACGCACCGTTCCATTCAAGCCTGAGCGTGTGAAAGCAACGTTGGACGGCAAGGCTTAATCGGTCGCGTGTGCGTGGCCACGGTCCCTTTGTTGTGGCGTTGCCACCTATCGAGCTCTGCCGCTCGTGCAATCGTCGGATGCGGTCGAAGTAACGCACGGGACAGAAAGTGCGGCGGCTGCGGGGTCATTAAGCGACCACCGCGAAGGACCTTTGGCGGGCAGCTGCGGTTTATGTCGACCATTCTGCGCGGAGCAAAGCCAGGCGACCTCCCGGTGCAGTTGCCGACCAAATATCATTTGGTGATCAATCTGAGGGCTGCGAAGGCCCTTGGTCTTGATGTATCTACACAATTTCAGCAGCGGGCTGACGAGATCATCGAGTGAGCTGCCATTGTTTGGTGCCCGGTAGGGGCGTTGAGGGCGAAAGCCGAGGTGTCATGCCATGTTAAGGTTGTACGACAGTGCATTCAGTCCATTCGCGCGCAAGGTGCGGATGACATTGGAGTACAAGGGTCTGGATTACGAGGCCGTCGATGGGCTGCTCAAATCGAACCATGAAGCGCTCAAGGCGGTTAATGAACGCGTTGAAGTGCCGGCCCTGGTGGATGGTGACCTCGTTGTCGTGAATTCCGCCGACATCGTTGCCTATCTGGATTATCGCTATCCGGCGAAACGTATGTATCCCAACGACCCTGCCGCCCGGGTCCATGCGCGCGCTTGGGAACGCGTGGCTGACACCTTCGTGGATCCAATTCTCGTCGACATCTCGTATTGGAAGTGGGCTGAACGGCCGGACAAAATGCCAGAGGGCCTGCTTGAGGTAGCGCGCACCGACCTTCGCTTCGTCTACGATGCGCTCAACAGGGAACTCGCCGAGCGTCAGTACGTAAGCGGACCCTTATCAATCGCCGACATCGCGCTGTTTCCGCATTTGGCGAGCGCGAAAGCGATGGAGGTTGAGTTCTCGGCACAAGATCACCCCAATGTTGCGCGCTGGTTCAAGGAAATGCGGGCCTTGCCGATTTGTGCGGCTGACCTGAAACGTGCCCGGAATTATGTCGTGACCATGAAAGACCGTGACATTGAAAAGCGCCGCATTTTCTGGCGCGGTGATCGGATCGAATGGATATTAGCGCGCGGTTTTCATGCGTGGTTTTTCAATGAGATCAAAGAAGATCGAGTGGCGTGGCCAGGTCCGGCATTGCCCGCGCCAATGAAGCTCGACTCCATTGGCCCATAGCGGACGTGTCACTTGCGCTGGCTGAATGTCCGCTTTTGGGGCATGACGATTGCAATGCGAAATCTCCGCTTATGACCAAAGCGGACATGCAGTTTATCCCCGGGTATCGTGGTCTCTTACGCATCACGAATTGGACTTCGGTCCAATCTTCAAGATCCTGCCGCGCGGCGGACACCTCCCGGCGCTGGAACAGCCGACGCTATGGATGGATGGATCACATTCGCGCGTTCCTGCACGACCGGCGTTGAGGCGACTTCGTCAGAACGTCAACGCGAATCTTTCGACACGCTAGTCAATTAGCGCTTTGACTTCAAGCCGTATTCTCGAACGAAATAACCAGTCTCCGCTGGCGTTTCCTCTGCCAGTGACTATTTACCGTCTGGCTGATTTAAGTTCGCAATCTGAGTGCGGTGGTGTTTCCACATCCCGTAAGGCGCGAAGACATAGCCAAGCAACGCCCAACCAATCATCCACGTGATCGCTACCCAATTCGGCAACTGCACTAACGTCTTTGCCCAAAGCGGGACAAACATTCCAGAAAGCCACACAAGTGCAACCATTAGGGCTTTGCGCCAACCAAGGTTGGTCGAAACATAGGCCCGATAAGCTCGCAAATACTCGCCAAAATCCCGCATTTGCTCAGCTTAGCATACAATGGGCCGCCGAGGCGCTAGCGCGCTCCCAGTCGTAAGGAACTGATAGATGGAAAAGGCCATCCGCTTCGAAAAACCGAGCGACGTGCGCACCGCCGTCGGTAAGGAGCTCTGTGTGACAGACTGGGTCACGGTCGATCAGCAGCGCATCGACAAGTTCGCCGAGGCGACCGGCGACTTCCAGTGGATCCATGTCGATGTCGAGCGCGCGAAGGCGTCGCCGTACGGCGGCACGATTGCGCACGGCTTCCTGACGCTGTCGCTGCTCGGCGGGTTCTACGAACCCTACCTGCAGCACGCGTTCCCGTTCTGCGACCTGGGCCTGAACTACGGGCTCAACAAGGTTCGTTTCACCTCGCCCGTGCACAGCGGCAGCCGCGTACGCGGTCGTTTCGTGCTGGCGAAGGTAGACGAGCTCGCCGGCGGCCTGCAGTTGACATGCAACATCACCGTCGAGATCGAGGGGCAGGACAGACCGGCGCTTGTCGTCGAATCAATCGTGCGGCGTTACCTCGCGAAAGGCACGCGATGAGAGCGGTGATGTGCCGCCGCTTCGGCCGTGAATGTCCGCTTCTGGGAGTAAATGGACATCGCGCGGACTTGTACCAATGTCCGCTAATTATGTTTATGAGGTAGCCGGCGGCGCATATCGACCCGGCCCTGTCTGTTAGTGTCGGCCGATGTTTGAGCAATTCGTTCAAAATGTCCTAGGTGAGGTCCGTTTGATCGCGGAGGCTCCGCTGGTCTTTGGAGCAGCCGTTTTGTTCCTGGCCGCAATAATCTGGGCGGCGTTGAGGTGGCGCTATTCCGGTATCATTGAACATAGGAACCGTATCATAGCGCTCTACAAGGCGCGGCTAAATGGTGCGACGCCAGATCAAGCCAAGGCCAAAATAGACAGCCTTGAGGGACAAGTGCTCAGTCTCAAAAACCGCGAATGGCCGAAACTTACGCCGGCCGCTGTTACAGATTTTGAAAGTGCCCTTGCATTACAAGGATCTCATGTCGTTTCTGTTTTGCCACAGGACCGAGATTCGGTCTTTTTGGCTCGCGACCTAGTCGATGCATTCAACCGGATTGGCTGGAAAGCAAAGCGCGATACGAGCATGAGTGACGTCCCTGACGGATTAAGCGTTTGGCCGGAAGATGATGTGGCCCGCGCTATATGTAATGCCCTGACGATGGCCACTGGCGCGCTAGTGACGCTAAGAAATGACCAACGTCTCAAGGACCAAGGCACTTATGCCATTAGCATAGGATACAAGCTGGACTGACAGCGCGCAGCGGATCCGGGATGGCGAAGACCGTCGTTCTGGAAGCGGGCGACGGCCTTACCATGTTCGTTTCTGGCCTTAGCGGAAATTCCAATCGCAAGCACGACAAGCTGCCGCCCTGTCCGCTTTTGGCCCAAGCGGACCTGCATAAGGAACGAACTAGGCGCACCGCGCTGAGCTTAACGTGATCCTGTCGTCGAGGCTGCCTTTGGAGTAGTCCGCAGCTGGGCGGTACTGCTGGTGGTGTCGCGATTTTCGCTGTTCACAAGCCAACCGCCTGCAATGATGAATAAGAGACCGATCATAAGGCCGAGCGCTACAAAAACCTGCACACCTCGGATGTTCCGTTCACTCCTTTTGGGATTCGCCTCTCCCTTGGACATACTGCATGTCCTTTTGGACACGGAAAGAACTATCGTACCCAATGTAAGTTCCAAAGGCCACTTTTTCTGGTGGAACTGAACAAATATTCAATTTGTGTGTTTGTTGAGTGTTTATGCTTTTCCTACTTCGAGTTTCCGATGCGGATGCCACTGCTCTCTTATTTTTTGGTCATAGGGACAACTCTTCTTTGCCTACTGCTCTGGTCTAGCAAGGAGCTTCCCCCAAGTCCCTCGCCTATAAAGACATCGCAGCAAGTCGGCCTGCCCAAGCTCGAAGCTCCTCACGAGCCGTTAATCCCTCTGATGACCACTGCTAACTTCGCGAAGGAGGAGGAGCATCCGGCAAAGCCCGAAAACACCGTTGCCACACCAGAAACAGTGACAGAAGAAAAGCATGCGCGCAGAGAAAAGGGTTCGCGGACCGCACATGAACGAAAAACTGAAAGCAAGCGGTGGAACAGGCTGACCCAAAATCGATTTGTCGCATATCCATACAATTTTAGCATTCGCCGGTAGCGACTCTGGAAGCGCGAGCGTTCGAACGAGAGCGAAGGGGCTGCGGCTCGCGGACGCCACTTTCAAAGTCAAAAGGGCTAGAGGGGACTAATTCCGGTGGACCTCATGGTGCGACGAAAAATCACACGCCAAAAAACTGAAACCGTTCTGTTCTAATCAAGGCTCAACGAGTCGCCCGCGCGGATTCGGTTCCTTCACTCGGATATCAAAACGCCGTGTCCGGCCGTGTTCCCCTAAAACCTAAAAAGGGAACGTAAAGGCCAGTGGATCGGTTTCTTCCTGAACACCTGTGAGGGCGACGGGTTTCACGGGAACAACCAGAGAGGAAACTTGCAATGCAACGCAATACGATGAGAAAGAAACTCTTGCTCGGAACCGTTGCGCTGGTGGCAGGCGTGGGTCTCGCATCGGCGCAAGGCATGCGAGAAGGCGTCGGCGGAACAGGCGGCGCGGCTGAGCACGGCATGTCTTCGGGTTCATCCGGCGCAAAACAAGGCGGCGCCGAGGTCCAGAGTAAGGGCAAAGCCGAAACACGCGGCGCAGGCGCGGCCGAGCATAGTCGTGGCCAGGCCCAGAGCGCTCAGCCGGGGAAGGATCGCATGAGCGGCCAGGCAAAGCCCGAGCGATCCACGACCGGCCGGGGCTCATCCGAAAAGGATGAGCTGAAAGCAAAGAGCTCCCAGAAGGACGAGCTCAAAGCCAAGAGCCAGGGTTCTCCAAAGACCGGCGAGAAATCAACCACCGGACAGGGCGCTGGCGAGAAAAGCGGCATGACGCAGAAGGATCATGGGCCCGCCAAGAAACGCGAGACCACTGGCCAGGGATCCCCTGACAGCAAGTCGCAACAAAGCCAGTCGCCTCAGATGAACCAGCCTGCGCAGAAGCAGGATCAGAACGCTGGCAAGCAGAACCAGTCGACCGGTGCTCCGCAAAATCAGAACGCGGCGCAGAAACAAAATCTGGGTTCCACACAGCAGTCCAGCGCCACCATTCAGTCGCAGGCTGGAACCCAGATCACCGCGCAGCAGCAGACCACGATCCGACAGAACGTCCTGTCGGCCAGGAACGTACCGCGCGTTGACCGCGTGCACTTCGCCGTTCACACCGGCGCCGTTGTTCCTAGGTCGGTGCACGTTGTGTCGGTGTCGACATTCCCGGTGCTGGTCGAGGTGTTCCCGCGTTACCGCGACTACAGCTTCTTCGTGGTCGAGGATGAGATCGTGATCGTGGACCGGGGCCAGAGGATCGTTGACGTCGTACCGGCTGGACCACGTGCACGGTTCAGCCGTTCTGGAAAGGCATCGAGCATCGCGGTCGTGAACCTGAGCGAGCCCGAGATCCGGATTTTACAGGAGACCCTCATTGAAAGACGCTTCCTGCATGGCCGCGTCACCGGCGTGTTTGACGCGCGGACCCGGATGGCCTTGATCGCCTTCCAGCGGAAGGAGGGTTTCGAAGCGACCGGCCGCATAGATACGCAGACGGTCACCGCCTTGGGTCTGTCCGGCCGAATCAAGGCGCAGGAGCAGTCGTCGTCCTCGACCCAGGGACAGTCGTCGTCCAGCACGCAGGGTCAGGGCGGGATGCAGCAGCAGTCCGGCAGCGGTGGACAGAACACCACCGGCCAAGCAAACCCGCCGGCTCAGAACCCGTCAGCGACCGGTAAAGGTCAGAGCGGGAGCGAGAAGCCAAGCGCTCAGCAGAACACGGGTGGACAACCGCCTGCGCAAGGCAAGTCCACGACAGGTCAGGGTACTGGCCAGCAGTCTGGCGGCAGCACGCAACCTGGCATGAGCGACCAAAGCAGTGGTTCGGCACCTTCAACCTCTGGTCAGGGCAACGAACCGCCAGTACAGAAAAAGCAGTAATTGCTAACGCCTAACTTAGCCCAGCTTCGGCGGGGCTTCTTTTTTTGGCGGCGATTCCAGTTCATAAGGGATCAGCTTGCGAAGGAAGGTATCAAGCTTTCATTGCCGGCTGGCAACTGACGCACACATAGCGGCCCCGGAAAACTACTCCGGGGTCGCTTTTGACGTTGGCGACTTGGGGATGTGCTCGAGATGAGACTAAACATGAGCTCCTCTAAGGCGCCTTGGGTAAGCAATGATCCGAAGCGAACACCCAGCAAATTACAAATTATATGTCTGGAGGAGTTGGTTGAATATCCGCTTCTGGCCCTTAGCACTCGCTTTCGAGCGTAAAACGGACATTGGGAAAACGTTGCGGAATGTCCGCTAATGACCCAAGCCGAAAAACTACAGAGCAGGCGTCGGCGAGACTTTTCTGGCTCCTCACTTCATTTACCGCCAGCGGTACGCAACGAGCTCTTTGTAGCTCTGTCGAACTGCCGTCGCAATCTGCCAAGGGACGCCGTAATTCATGCCTAGGCCTCAGCGGACATGCCATTTACGCTGTCTAATGTCTGCTTTCGGGGGTAAAGCGGACATCAAGTTGGAAATTATCCTTTCATGCGCGACAGCCTGGTGCCGGTGGTAGCGGCGTGTACGTGCGTTCAAGAACCGTATCGCTTTCCGAATAGCTCCAGGTAGAGTTGCCAGGACTTGCCGTCGCTCCCATGTTTCTCGGCGCTGTAGTGGAAGGACGTTGGCGTGATGGACGCGTAACGCCAGCGAATGGGTGTACCGCCGGAGAGTTTACCTTCCATCTCAATGCCCTGCCCGTGGCGTCGCGCAATTAACTGGGCGCTCGTTTCGTCGGCTGCAGGATTGATAAAGTTAACACGCCAAGCGTTCAGCATTCGATCATAGGTTCTAATTGTGGTGGCGTATCGGTCACCCCGAGCCGGAACGGCAGAAGCCCGATCCGCGCGGCGCGGAAAAATGAACAAATCCTGGATCGCGCGCCCCTCCAGTACCCATGAGGCGTGAATCTCGCCTCTGCTTCTCTGTGTCCGTCCCTCTGCATCGTAGAGGACGGCCGTGAGGTCCCAGCTTCCAATCAGGAATCCGAATATGTCATCTACAGCCGCAAGCTCTGGCGATCGCTGTGAAGACACTAGAGCATCAAGGAAACCTTGCGGTGTAGTCATCTGACCCGCTCCTTTTTGCGGTCACCCGAATGATGACACTACTGTGCCAGGAGTGCGTCCAAATTTTTTGGCTGTTCGCCCAGTAACTGCGGCCTCAAAAACATGTGAGGCCGTGTCAGACAACTTTCATCTGCCCGCCAAGTTATCGTCCAATTCCGCACGCAAAGCTTTCGCCGTTCAGCAACGCGCGGAAGGTGGTCATGGATAGCAAACAGCCTGTGTCGTTTGACCCGGAAACGGTCTCCCTCTTGCGGGAAACGCTCGATGATGCCTGGGGCTGCCTTCGCCCCGAGCAAAAAGCGATGACCAGCCGGACGCTGTTGGCTGAAGGCATCCTCAGGTCGGCAGCAAAGGGCGAGCGTAATCCACAGCGCTTGCGTGACGCCGCTCTGACGGCTGTTGCGGCATAAGTGGGCATCTCCAGCGCGCCGAGC
This sequence comes from Pseudolabrys sp., assembly GCA_035315965.1. Classification (GTDB taxonomy): domain Bacteria; phylum Pseudomonadota; class Alphaproteobacteria; order Rhizobiales; family Xanthobacteraceae; genus Pseudolabrys. The sequence goes on along the minus strand of DATFXJ010000141.1, from coordinate 834 downwards.
TGGCTGAGGCTGTCTCAGGCTGTCTCAGGCTGTCTCACGTTGTCTCACGCTATTTCACGTCTAGGCGCTACGCCCCGGAGGGACCGCTCGACCTCGGCCCTCGGGTCAGGTACCCGCGGGTGGGCATCATGTTTAATGCTGACAATACCCGGCCCGTGCTGGAAACAGCTGAGACGCAGGCCGAGGAACAAACAATTCGCGGGGACCTCAGCAATATGCGTTTTCAGGGGTAAAGCGGACACGGCCTTGTGCGAATCGCGATGTCCACTGATGACCCAAAGCGGACATGGTATCTGTTTGCAGCGAATAATCCCATCTTACACGACGGTACGTAGTTCCTATGACCTTCAAGCTGCGACCCAAAGCGTTGTTCAAATTCCTCTGGCGGCTACGGAGGAAATCGCGCCCTAACCTTTGGCAGTTCGGTCTCGCCGTTCGCGAGGTCATGGCGGCGCGGATGCTGCTGGCTATGACTGGCGAGCTGAGCGCAGCCGAGGCGCGTCGCATGGTTGAGGAAAAGCAATTGGCGGTTGTGCGAGCGCAGCTTGCCTACACCGGAGCGATCTTGAACGGTGAAGCTGCATCGGCACCTGGCGCTTATTTCGATGCCTATCAGCGCGCGGTGAAATCGAATCGCAAGCGCCTCAGCAAACGTCGCTGGCTAGCCGCGCGCCATAGCTATCGATCCCTACGTCGTTTCTATCGCTCGCTGATCTCCTAATGGAATGAAACCAAGTTCGATTTTGTAATCAATCTAAAGACTGCCAAGGCGCTCGACTAACGGTGACAACACTCCTGGCACGAGGTGATCGAATAGGCCGGTTGCCTTATGGC
>DATFXJ010000140.1:0-21677 GCA_035315965.1 Pseudolabrys sp. | reverse complement strand
AGGACGTCTATATTCAAAGCACATCGGAGAACACTATTACGTCGGAATTACCGACGATTCTGCGCGGCCGCCTTGCCAAGCACTATGCGGGGGATTCCCACACGTCCAAGTCCAAATTTTTACCTTGGCGCCTGAAGACTTACGTCGCCTTAACAATGAAAAACAGGCTTTCAATTTCGAATAATATCTAAAGTTTCGCGGCTTTTTCAAAAAGTGGCTCTAAAATAATTTGTAACAGACCGGGGGAAAACCAACCATGCAAGGCAAGATAGCACTCGAGGAACATTTCGCGATCGAAGCAACGCTCGGCGATTCACAAGTTTTCGGAGCACATGTTTGGAAAGACCTCAGCCACCGCCTGCTCGACATTCAGGACACGCGGTTGCGAGAAATGGACAAGCATGGGATCGAAATGATGATCCTGTCGCTCAACGCCCCCGCCATCCAGGCCATCCATGCCACCAAGCGCGCGATCGAAGTTGCTCGGCAGGCCAACGATGTCCTCGCTGGTGAGGTTCGCAAGCGGCCGGACCGCTTTGCCGCTTTTGCAGCGTTGCCAATGCAGGATCCGGAAGCAGCCGCCACCGAACTTACCCGCTGCGCCAAGGAGCTGGGCATGGTCGGCGCACTGGTCAACGGTTTCTCGCAGATTGGCACGCCGGAAAATGTCACTTACTACGACTTGTCGCAGTACCGGCCGTTCTGGCGGACGGTTGAAGCGGTCGACATTCCGTTCTATCTGCACCCCCGCAATCCGCTGCCAAGCTGGAGCAAATTCTACGAAGGCCACAACTGGATGCTTGGACCGAACTGGGCATTTGCGGCGGAAACGGCCGTGCACGCGCTGCGCCTGATTGGTAGCGGAATCTTCGATGAGTGCCCGAAATTGAAGATAGTGCTCGGCCACATCGGCGAAGGCATTCCCGTCTATCTTTGGCGTATTGACAATCGCAACGGCTGGATGAAGGCGCAGCACAAATATCCAGCGCAACACGGCGTCGCGCATTACTTTCGCAAGCACTTTCATCTCACCACGTCGGGTAACTTTGACACGCCCGCGTTGGTCAATGCCATGACCGTGATGGGCGTGGACCGCGTGATGTTCTCGGTTGATTGGCCATTTGAGGGCGTCGACGAAGGCGCCCAATGGTTCGACAAGGCCGAAATCAGCGAAGCTGACCGCTTCAAAGTTGGGCGTGAAAATGCTGTCAGGCTGTTTAAGCTGCCGCTGCGCTAGCGCACCCGATAATGCTCTACGGCGCCCTTGTCCCAAATCATTCCATTGCCGGGCCGCGCTGGCGCGACCGCATGGCCGTTGGCGATTATTAGCGGCTCTTCAAGCAACACATCGGCCCAGTCGACATATTCGAGATAGTGGCAAGTCGGCGTGGCGGCGAGCAGATGCGCGCTCACTTCCGGAAAGAGATGTGATGACATCTTAATACGTCTGGTGGCGGCAATTTCTGAGGCCTGAAGCCAACCGGTGACACCGCCGATGCGTTCAAGATCGGGCATCACATAGTCGGACGCACCCTGCCCGAGAGCAGTTTCCATTTCTGGCGGCAACGAGAAATTCTCACCGATTTGGATGGGGACTTTCAATTCGCGCGCAAGTTTTGAGGCGCCGTTATAGTCGTTGTGGCGAATTGGCTCCTCGAGCCAGTAAATATTTTCAGCATCGAGCGCGTGTCCGCGCGTGAGCGCTTCCTCAAAAGTGAGTGCCTGATTGTAGTCCACCATTAGTGCCACACCCTCACCAATGCGTTTGCGTACGGCCTGCACAGCTGCGATGTCGGCCTGGACTGTCGGATAACCGAGCCGGAGTTTGATTGCGCGAAAGCCCCGCGCGAGCAGCTTGTCCGCTTCATCAGCGAGCGCGCCCAGATCATCGGTCAACCCCAGACCGCAGCTATTGTAGGCGGGAATCGGGCGCGGGGTGGCGTTATGAAACGTGGCGAGCGGCACACCAGCTGCAATCGCGAGAGCGTCCCAGCAGGCAACATCGAAACCAGCCATGGCCATGCGCACGATCCCTTGCACCCCGATCAACGTGAAACGCTGTGCAAGCTTCGCCCATAGCCCAGCCGGATTTATCGCCGCACCTTTGACGATTTGCTCGATTTCGCTGAGCAGGCTCATGACCGCAGGCACCGCCGCACGCAGATAGCAAAACAGGTAGGTACGGCCAGTAACGCCTTCTTTCGTCTCGAGATCGATCAGAAGTAGGGGCACCTGTCGAAATGCCCCTGCGCTAGTACCGAGTAAGAAATTTGGCGGCACCTCGACGGGAGTGGCGCGAATGGCGCGCACGCTCAGGGACGTAGGCAGTCTGGGCATGGAAAACCCGCTCAAACGCCAATTATATCGGTCTCCGGGCCGAATTCCCTTTGTTCTTGAACCTTTAGCCGCCCCTGCCCATATTAACAACGACCGGACGGCAGTTCCCGGACGGTTGGGGTGCCTGAAAGGGCCCCGTCAAAGTCGCTTCAAGCGAGGGCTTTGAGACCAATGTCGCGAGTTCCATCCCTCTCGAGTCCGTTCCTCCTGGGCTTCGACGAAATCGAGCGCGCGCTCGATCGTGTTGCCAAGGGGGCCGACGGCTATCCGCCCTACAATATAGAGCGCCTACCGCGCGACGGGCAAAGTCCCGAGCGGCTGCGTATCACGCTTGCCGTTGCCGGTTTTACCCGCGATCAGCTGGATGTGATCATCGAGGAAAGCCAGCTGGTGATCCGCGGTAGACAGCAGGATGACAAGACCCGCCAATACCTCCACCGCGGTATCGCCGCGCGCCAGTTCCAGCGCACTTTCGTGCTGGCCGATGGCATGGAGGTGACGGGTGCGGACTTGAAAAACGGGCTTTTGTCGATCGATCTCACCCGGCCACAGCCGGAACGGATCGTGAAAACGATCTCGATCAACGAGCAGGAGTGACGGACTCGTGGGACTCGACCGCGTCAAGCGTTAAATGAAAAAGGAGTCGAGGGCCCATGACCAACGACAAACAGATTGAACCGAATAAAGCGTACCCGGTTATCACTCAGGAAGCACTGGCGCAGCTCGGCGACGGCCGTCTGGCTTATGTCAAGACGATCCGCTCCGAGGATGTCGCAAATCTTTTTCCACAGGCGCCAAAGATTGCGCCCGGCATCAAGTTATTTTCGCTGCATGCGGCCGATGGCACGCCAATTATGCTGACCGATACGCGTGAAGCCGCGCTCGCCAACGCCTGGAGCCAGGAGCTCCAACCCGTCAGCGTGCACTGATTAGGATTCAGGGATCAGCAGTCAGTAATCAGAGGCGGCGCAGCGAACTATCGCTGCGTCCACTGCTCGTGATGCTCAAGTACCGATCCCTGGTCTCAAGCAGCGCTTGAGGCCGGCGGCATTGCCAGCACGGCGTACAGTGCGGCAGCGTCGCTGGATTCGCGTAGACGCCGCGTAATTTCCGGATCGCGAAGCTGCCGGGCGACACGTGCCAGTGCCTTGAGATGATCCGCACCGGCGGTTTCCGGCGCGAGCAGCAAGAAGATCAGATCGACAGGCTGATTGTCGAGCGCCTCGAAATCGATTGCCTTATGAAGCCGCGCAAAGAGACCGAACAGCCGGCCCAGCTTCGGCAGCTTGCCGTGCGGGATCGCAACACCGTTGCCTACCGCGGTCGAGCCGAGCTTCTCGCGCTGGAGCAAAATTTCAAAGATTGCTTTCTCGTTCTGGCCACTGAGATCGGCAGCGCGCGAGGCCAACTCCTGGATCGCTTGCTTCTTATTGTTAACCTTGAGAGCGGGAATTATCGCGTTTGGCGCGACGAGGTCGGTAAGCGTCATGGACATGTCAATGATCGAGGAAGACCGCGCCGAGACGCAAAGGGATTGTTGAAGGCGGCGGACCATAAGAGTGGGCGGCGCCGCCGTCAATGGGACAACTCAGCCTGACATTATCGATTTTCGAGTATTTTTGACCTTTCTTAGCCGCCGCGACGGGCTTGATGGTCCTTTCGGCGACGTTTGTAGCGCCTCAAACGTTTTTCTAACCGAATCGCGGCTTGTTCCGCGCTGTCATAGGCGTCGGGAGCCATCCCTTCAGCTTCGAGCAATGCACCTGAATCGAGATGCAGCACGCATTCGGTGCGGAAGCCGAAGCCGTCCTTGCCTACGGTAGCGTGGCCTGAATAACCTCCATGGAAGTATTTCGAAGCTGCCTCCTCGACTCTACTTGTTATTTTCCGTTGCAGGGCTGCCCCGATGCTGATGTTCCTCCCCGAAACGCGTAAAGGCATCCGGTGACCTCCATGGGCGCCCTACAGGGCCATTGGTCTATCTGGTGCTAAATATTTCACCTTAAAATTGTTCCGGACGTCAATGCGACACGACAGTAGTTCAGGCGCCAGCCGCCAGTTTCTCGCGACGCCGCTGTACCGAGGAAGGTATACGCATTGTCTCGCGGTATTTTGCGACGGTCCGGCGTGCGATATCGATCCCGGCCTCTCGAAGCTTCTCCACAATCGTGTCATCCGATAGCACGTGCTCGACTCTCTCATCATCGATCAATTGGCGGATTCGATGACGGACCGCTTCAGCCGAATGGGCCTCGCCACCATTGGCCGCTGCGATCGCCGAGGTAAAGAAATATTTCAATTCAAAAATACCACGACTTGTAGCCATATATTTATTTGCGGTAACCCGCGACACAGTCGATTCATGCACACCAATCGCATCAGCGACGGTCTTCAAATTCAATGGCCGCAGATGCTGCACGCCTTTGGCAAAAAATCCATCCTGCTGCCTCACGATTTCACTGGACACCTTGAGAATGGTTTTTGCGCGCTGGTCGAGGGCACGCACCAACCATGTTGCGGTCTGCATGCAGTCAGCAATGTAGGCTTTCTCTTTGTCATTTCGGGTCGTCTCCGAGACTTCGGCGTAGTAGCGCTGGTTTATAAGCACTTTCGGCAAGGTGTCGGAATTGAGCTCGACTTGCCAAGTGCCATCCGGCGCCGCACGCACGAAGACGTCCGGAACGATCGGCTGCACTATCGTGGAGCCGAACGCCAAACCCGGCTTCGGATTAAGCGTGCGGATCTCGGCAATCATGTCGGTGAGATCTTCCTCGTTCACGCCACATAGCCGGCGCAGGCTGGAATAATCGCGTTTAGCGAGAAGATCGAGATGTTCGACCAAGGTCCTCATCGCCGGGTCATAGCGGTTACGCTCCTTGAGCTGGATAGCGAGGCATTCGGTGAGATTTCGAGCGCAGACGCCGGCTGGATCGAATGTTTGCAGAACCGCAAGCACAAGCTCGACGTCGCTGACCCGAGCGCCGAGTTTCTTGGCGACTGTGTCGAGATCGCCGCTGAGATAGCCTGCCTCGTCCACCATATCGATCAGATATTGGCCAATCATGCGGCCTGCCGGGTTGGAGATCGCCAGCGCCATCTGCTCGACGAGGTGATCGGCAAGCGTCGCCTCGACCGAGACGACGGCCTCAAGATTATAGTCCTCACCGCCACCTGGGCTTGCTCCCGACCACACCGAATAGGCCGGTGCTGCCGTTTCGCCCGGTTTTGAGATTTTTTCCCCGCTGTCGTCAGGAAATACGTTTTCGAGCTCAGTACCGAGCCCCTGCTCCATTGAGCTGCGGCTCGTTTCCAGGGCGGCTCCCATCCAGTCGGAATTGCCAGAGCCATCTTCACTGGTTTCAGGCGCTGCGCTGTTAGATTCGGAATTCAGAGCCGGCGGATCGTCGTCGCTTGCGCGCTCTAGGAGCGGGTTGCGTTCAAGCTCGCCTTCGACGTAGGCCGCTAGATCGAAACTGGAGAGCTGCAACAGCTTGATGGCCTGCATCAGCTGTGGCGCCATCACCAGCCCTTGCGTCTGGCGAAACTCCAATCTTTGTGAAAGCGCCATAAAAATCCTGGCGAAAATGGTCCAATCCTTGCTTGTATATATCAAGTCGCTCACAGTTGCGATATGCGATTAGGCACCGCGGCGTTGCCTAAATTTATGTGCGCTAACAATCAGGTTTACAGGCGGAATTCTTCGCCCAAATAGAGGCGGCGCACGTCCGGATTGTTGACAATGTCGTCCGCACGACCTTCCATCAGCACTTCGCCGGAATAAATGATGTAAGCACGGTCGGTGAGACCCAAGGTTTCCCGTACGTTGTGATCGGTTATTAGGACACCAATTCCACGGTTGGTGAGATGCCGGACCAGCGCCTGGATATCGCCAAGAGCGATCGGATCGATGCCTGCGAATGGTTCGTCGAGCAGCATGTAGCTGGGCCTCGTTGCCAATGCCCGCGCGATCTCGACGCGCCGCCGTTCTCCGCCTGACAACGCGATAGTTGGCGTTTTGCGCACCCGAGTGATGTTGAACTCCTCGAGCAGCGCATTGAGATCGGCCTCGCGGCGCCGGGGGTCCGGCTCGACCACTTCGAGCACCGAACGAATGTTGTCCTCTACGTTCAGCCCACGAAAAATCGAGGCTTCCTGCGGCAAATAACCGATCCCGAGCCGGGCGCGTTGGTACATGGGCAATGTCGTGACGTCGTAGCCATCCAGTTCTATGTGCCCGCGGTCGGCATTGATCAGACCGGTAATCATGTAAAAAACGGTAGTCTTGCCGGCGCCATTTGGGCCGAGCAAGCCGACCGCTTCGCCGCGCCGTACATAGAGCGTGACGCCCCGCACCACCATGCGGCCACCAAAGCTTTTTTCAACGCCATGCGCAGCCAGATACGCGGTACGCGGCGTTTGCCGTCCGTCGCCGCCACGGCGCGCACGCGCGGCAGCCTGTTGTCGCGCGCGCGCTTCGGCTGGGCTCGGAACCCGGCGACCCTGGGTTGGCCGGCGCCAGAGCAGCGACAAGATATTCGCTACCTCGCGACGCAGGAGCTCAAGCTGCTTGAGCATGACTTTTCCGTAAACCTCGAGGGCCGCAATTGCTGGGCGCGCGACATTAGCCGATTCCCAAGACGATGAGTGGCCGGAAGGGCCGCGACCGGGCCCGATCAAAACGGCCGCACAGGGATGTGTCGCGGATCTTGCGGGCTATTGCCGCCGCCGGTTTTGGGATCAGGCGTGGCGCCGCCTGGCTGGAAAAGTCCCTGCACACGGCCTTGGCCATTTTTGCCAGATTCCACCCGCGATACCCCGCTGGTCAGATCGACCACCAGCTTGTCACCCCGCAACACGTTCGGGCCCTGTGTCATTACGACCGGATTGCCTGTCAGCGTGACAGTATTAGCTTTCATGTCGAATATGCCCAGTTCGCCCGTTGCGGTCTGGTCTTTCTGCATGACCACTACACTGCCGCGCGCTTCCAATCGCTTGATGCGCTGTTCCCCCCCGGGACCGGGCGAGGCCGCCTGCATGGTTTTACTCTTGGCGGCGCCTTCCTCGCCTTGCTCGTAAAACACAACCAACGATTTGCAACGCATACCTGTGTCACCCTGCTTCACGCGTACATCACCGCTGAAGGTCGCCTCCTTTTGCCTGTCGCGAACCTCAAGCGTCGCCGCTTCGATATGGACCGGCTGATCGCGATTTTGCGAAAAGCCCTGTAATGCATTCGGCGGTCCCGATGCCGTCTGCGCGCGCAGGCTCGGCCCAAGGACGATCAGTGCAACAATGACCAGCAATATAACTGGCGGTTTGCGCGTATCGATCATTGCACACCCGTCTTTGATGGCGGCTGATTGAGCATAACGTCCATGACCACGCCGCCGTGAAAACGGACAAGATCGCCGGAATCAAGGATATCCAGCCGATTAGCATTGAGCGTGCCTTGCAATAATTTTACTTCGACCGGATGTTCGGACACGACATTGCCTTTGCGAATGTCGATGAGCGCTTCACTCAAGTGGCCCTGATACCCAGTGGATGAGTTCAACAGGATGTCCCGGTCAAGCTTGAGTGTTTCACCTTTCGCATCATAGATCCCAGTGACCGCAGTCACTACCATCGAACTCTTGTCCTGCAATTCAACCTTGGCACGAATGTTGCGCAACTCGACGATATCCGGTTTGGTCATATCCTGTGCTGCAGTGTCGGCCGTCAGCTCGTAAGCGCGTGCATCGCTGGTGAATCCGGACAGGTGCGGCTGCTCCATGGTTACCCTCGTGCCGGATACCACGAGGTTATCGATATTGATTGGAAACTTGGCGAGCATGCGCAGCGGATTGAAGTAGGTGATCAGCGTAACGATGGTGAGTCCCATGGCCACACTAGCTGGAACGGCGATGCGCAAGATGCGAACCAGACGACTGTGCCTGCGGGCAGCTCGAAACGCGCGCTCGGCATCACGACGACTCATGCTCCAATAAGCGCGAGTCGCTTCTGGATCGCTTCTGGCTGTAATCACTCGGCTCATGCCAAGCCCGGTGCCTGTCTCGACTCAAAGTAAGTGTCGGAAATCGTTTCCCGCCCCGCGACGCAAGATGCCATCCGAATATGGCTCCGCCACGGCAACGAGCATAGCAGTTGTAACTCAGTAGCTTAAGAAGAGTGTGAAAAAATGTCCTCGGCAGCCCAGCCGGCGAGATCAAGCCGCGCCCGGTCGGGCAGGAAGCTGAAACAGGCGGCGGCCAAATCAGCGCGGCCCTCCCGTGCGAGCATTCCATCCAGTTTATCTTTCAGAGCATGCAGGTGCAGGACATCCGTCGCCGCATAAGACACTTGCGCGTCGCTGAGCTCATCGGCCCCCCAGTCAGACAATTGCTGCTGCTTCGACAGATCGAATCCAAGCACCTCGCGCGTCAGATCTTTCAATCCATGCTTGTCCGTATAAGTGCGGGCAAGGCGCGAGGCGATCTTTGTGCAGTAAACCGGCACCGCCATTACGCCGAATGTCTTCGCCAGCATGCACATATCGAAGCGGGCGAAATGAAAGATCTTGAGGATCGATTTATCCGCAAGCAGCCGTTCGATATTAGGCGCCTCCCGCTGACCGGCGCCGATCTGCACGATGTCCGCGGAGCCATCTCCCGGGGACAACTGCACGACGCAAAGCCGGTCGCGATTAGGATCGAGGCCCATGGCTTCGGTGTCGATCGCCACCGCGCCTTTGTAGGCAGAGAGGTCGGGAAGGTCCCCACGATGCAGGCGGATAGTCATTCAGGCTCTAAGGCTCAGAACGTTGGTGCCCAGGAGAGGACTCGAACCTCCACGGCTTTCACCGCTAGTACCTGAAACTAGTGCGTCTACCAATTCCGCCACCTGGGCTTGTCGGGACCAGATACGGAGCCGCTTCCAGCTTGTCAATGAATGGGATTTGGCTCTGTACAGCGCTTAGCCGATGCTGTATTGGCCGGGTTCAAGCATCCCCGCCCTACGAGAATATCGAGAGCGGCATGACCGCGCGTAGCCCCTATGAGACTCTAGTTACTGTCTATGGCGGCTCCGGTTTTCTTGGCCGGCACGTAGTGCGCGCCCTGGCAAAGCGCCACTATCGGATCAGAGTTGCCGTACGCCGCCCCGAGCTTGCAAACTTCCTCCAACCGCTTGGCCGCGTAGGCCAGATCCATGCCGTGCAAACCAATCTGCGGCACGCTCCCTCAGTGGAAGCTGCAGGCCGTGGTGCGCAGGTGTTAATCAATCTGGTCGGAATCCTGTTCGAGCGAGGTCGCCAGCGCTTCGACGCGGTTCACACGTATGGTGCGGAGCAGATCGCGCTCGCCGCAAATGCGCATGGTGCGCGCATGATCCACGTGTCCGCTATCGGAGCCGACGCAAACTCACCGAGTGCGTACGGCCGTTCCAAGGCTAGCGCCGAACAGTTGGTGCTGGCGGCGCAATGCTCGGCTATAATCATGCGGCCGTCGATTGTGTTCGGGCCCGAGGACGATTTTTTCAATCGCTTTGCCGCGTTCGCGCGCCTATCGCCCGCATTGCCGCTTATCGGCGGCGGACTGACACGCTTTCAACCGGTATTTGTCGGCGATGTTGCAACCGCGATCGCCGACGCTGTTGATGGCAAAATAACCCCGGGCACGATTTATGAACTGGGCGGGCCGAACATACGGACATTCAAGGAACTTATGCAATTTGTGCTTACAACGATCGAACGCAAACGTTTTCTCGTAACTCTACCGTTTTTCGTCGCCGATGCGCAGGCAATGGTTTTGCAATATCTTCCGAAGCCGCCGCTGACGCCCGATCAGGTCAAATTACTGCGCGCCGATAACGTGGTGTCGGAGGCTGCAAAATCCGAGGCGCGCACGCTGCAAGGGCTCGGCATAAAACCTGAACCGATGGAAGCAATCGTGCCTTCCTATCTGTGGCGCTTTCGCAAGACCGGGCAGTTCCGAAAGCGCATCGCCTAGTTTTATACAATATACAGTAGGACAAGTCCGGCGGTGCCCACCAGGATGCGCCACCAGGCGAACAACGCAAAGCTGTGACGCTGAACGTAGCGCAAGAACGTCTTCACAACGATCCATCCAAAGATGAACGAGAACGCAAATCCGACCGCCGTCACCGCGACATTGCCGCCGAGGGCGAGTTCTCCGCGGCTCTTGTAAATTTCATAGGCGAATGCAGCAACCATGGTCGGCATTGCCAGCCAGAAGGAAAATTCTGCTGCCGAACGGCGGTTGGCGCCAAACACCATCGCGCCGACAATGGTGGCGCCCGCGCGCGATACTCCAGGCACCATCGAAATGCACTGAATGATGCCAATGCCGAGATACATCGGCAACGGGAATTCGGTCGCTTCGCGGTAGCGTGCTTGCAGGTTCAGACGGTCAACCCACAACAAGACAAAACCGCCCACGATGAGCATAACACAAACAATGCGCACGTCGAACAGATAAGATTTGATCACATGATACGCGAGCGCGCCGACTACCGCCGCTGGCAGGAAAGCGACCAGCACGCCGATTACGAAGCGCGCCGCCGCCCACCGCGTGAACATTTCTTTGGCCAGCGCCCAAAGCCTGCCGAAATAAATCGTCAACAGCGCGAGAATGGCGCCAAGTTGAATCAAGATAGCGAACGATTTGCCGAAGTCGTCGTCGCCCCAACCGAACAGATGCTCCATCAACAGCAAGTGCCCAGTCGACGACACCGGGAGGTATTCGGTCAGGCCCTCGACGATACCGAGTACGGCCGCTTTGATCAGGTCGATATGCGCCGCTGCCGGGGCAAGCAGGGCTGTCTTGATGAATTGCATAAATTGCTCCGGGAGGAATTGCCTTACTGCGGGACGGGATAGGCCAGTGCTTTTGACCTAAAGGCGCGAATGGAGCAACGAAAAAAGGCGGTAATTCGTGACGGTTTCCACGTCCCTTGTGCCTTCCTATAGTGCAGCCCGATTCCCACCGTGAGCGGCCGCGCTGCGTTTGCACCCGATGTTGACACTTTTTCACCACCCGCTCTGTCCACATTCGCGGTATGTGCGACTTATACTCGGTGAATATGGCATCGCGGCTCGGTTAATCGAGGAGCCCTTTTGGGAACGCAGGGAAGAATTCCTGCTGCTCAATCCGGCCGCGGAGCTACCTGTGCTGGTGACCGAGGGCGAACTGCCAATTCCGGGTGCCAGCATCGTTGCCGAATATATCGAGGAAACTGGTCTCGGAGGAAATGGCGCGGACCGACTTTTGCCGTCGCAACCCGAGCGGCGGGTCGAGGTGCGCCGGCTGGCAAACTGGTTTAACAACAAATTCCACGCAGAGGTTAGCGGGCCGCTGGTGAGCGAAAGGGTATTCAAGCGCCACATGACGCGGGAACAGGGTGGCGGCTCTCCGAATACCGAGGCACTGCGCGCCGCCCGCCATAATATCCGCTATCATTTGGCGTATATTGGTTGGCTCGTGCGAACACGTGATTGGCTCGCCGGAGACAGACTGAGTCTGGCCGACCTCGCTGCGGCTGCGCATATGTCAGCTGTCGACTACTTGGGCGAAGTGCCGTGGAACGAAGACGAAGCGACAAAGAACTGGTACGCGCGCGTGAAATCGCGGCCATCATTCCGGACGATTCTCGCCGACACGCAGGCCGGCTTCCCGCCCTCGAAAACGTACGCCGACCTCGACTTCTGAGAGAACCCACTGCAATAAAAGCTGCGCTCGCGGATAGAGCGCGCGCGCTTGGATTCGACGCGTTTGGCGTTGCGAAACCCGACTGCGCGCCGGAATTAAAGGCGCGCCTCGAAAGCTTCCTCGCGGACGGCGCGCATGGCGGAATGAAGTGGTTGGCATCGACTGCCGAGCGTCGCGCTTCACCACTGACAATGTGGCCGGACGTGCGCTCGATCATCATGCTCGGAATGAACTACGGACCAGATATTGATCCGCTGGCAATTTTAAAGATGCGCAACCACGCAGCTATTTCGGTCTACGCCAGAGGCGACGACTATCACGATGTTATCAGAATGCGCCTGAAAGGGTTGGCACGCTGGCTGTCGGCCAACACTGGCGGCGCGGTGAAAGTATTCGTCGATACAGCCGCGGTTATGGAAAAACCTCTTGCTGCTCAAGGCGGCCTTGGATGGCAAGGCAAACATACGAATCTGGTGTCGCGCCAGTTCGGGTCCTGGCTTTTTCTCGGGTCGATCTTCACAACGCTTGATCTGCCTGCGGATTCGCCCGAACCCAATAGCTGCGGCACCTGCCGCGCTTGTCTCGACATTTGTCCGACCGCCGCTTTTCCTGCGCCATATCGCCTCGATGCGAGGCGGTGCATTTCCTATCTCACGATTGAACATAAGGGCCCTATCCCGCGCGATCTACGTGCGGCCATGGGCAATCGGATTTATGGCTGCGATGATTGCCTTGCAGTTTGTCCATGGAACAAGTTCGCCAGCTGCGGCCGTGAGGCCAAGCTCGCAGCGCGCGACATTTTACGCGCGCCCGGTCTTGCCGATCTGGTCCGTCTTGATGATGCCCAATTCCGCGCACTTTTTTCCAAGACATCGATCAAGCGCACTGGGCGCGACCGATTTATCAGGAACGTCCTGATCGCAATCGGCAATTCAGGCGACGCAACACTCGCGGTTGAAGCCGAGCGCTTACTTGGCGATGCGTCACCTCTGGTGCGCGGCGCTGCGGTGTGGGCATTATCAAAGCTGTTGCCGCGGGCAAGATTTGTGGCGCTGGCGCTGCGACAGAACGATTCGGACCCCGCTGTGCGGGAGGAGTGGACCGCGGCGCTCGCCTAGAATTCCTTGACCGCTGAAATCAGCCGCTCGATGTCCTCCGGCCGTGAGAGTCGATGATCGCCGTCTTTGATCAGTGTCAACACAACATCGTCGCGGGAAAAGCGTGACACAAGTTCGACAGCGTGTCTCCAAGGCACGTCCGGATCTTCCACACCCTGCAGAATATGCACCGGACAGCGCGTCTCGATCAGCCCGGTGAGCAGCAGATGTTTGCGGCCATCCTCGATTAGAGCGCGCGTGATTGGATAGGGATCTTCGCCATAGGCCGATGGCCGCATCCAAACTCCCTTTCGCTCGATTTCGCGTTTGGCAGCGTCGGAGAATTGTTTCCACATCAATTCCTCAGTGAAATCGACTGCCGGTGCGATCAATACCATCCCGGCGATAGGAGCCGTAGCAGGGCGTTCGTACAACGCTCGGGCCAACAGGAGTGCGAGCCAGCCCCCCATGGATGACCCGATCAACACCTGGGCGCCTCGTGCAAAGTGGATATAGACGGCTAGACTCTCCTCCAGCCATCGGCTGATAGTCCCGTCAGTAAAAGCTCCGCTCGATTCGCCGTGCCCGGAATAATCGAACCGCACGCAAGCTCGGCCTTCACTTTCAGCCCAGTGATCGAGCGCTTCGGCTTTTGTACCTTTCATGTCGGACTTGAATCCGCCCAGCCAGAACAAACCCGGGCTCTTGCCCTCACGCGCCCGAACGGCAACGGTTCTCTCCGGTAACGAATCTACCGTCACAGATGCGAGGCAAGCTTCATTCATGGTCGCTTGGACAGGTACCAGCGGGGCTGCCATTCTTGTCCGCAAGACACTTGCCAATGCAAGAGGCAACCGTTACCGATGCATCGGAAAAGTTCATCGCTTCAAAGCGCTCTTGTCTCGAGATCACAAGGTCATGTCGAGTTTGCCGGCATCCGCAACACCGTCCGCCGGGCCGAATGTTGGTGCAGATAATGTTGCTTGCTACGGGAAGACCCGCGCGCCTGTCGCTGCACACGCTGTACTTGTTGTTGTGCCCAGCCTCGATGGCGGGGCTGCGGATGCCGCCGCCATCGAGCTTGTGCGCATTCTTGCCAGCGGCGGGTATTCCGCCATTCTGGTGTCGCGAGTGGGCCGGCTTGTAGCGGATGTCACGACGGCCGAAATCGAATTCGTCCCGCTCGACGTATCGAGCAACAATCCCGTGATCATGCTACGCAACGCATTCATTCTGACCCGCCTTGCGCGTGAGCGGCGGTGCGCCGTAATTCACGCTTTCGGCCGAGCGGGCGCCTGGAGCGCACTGATTGCCGCAAGATTGTGCCGAATTCAGTTTGTGACCAGTTGGTATAAAGGATTCCGTGAACAGAATTTCCTCAAGCACCTGTACAACGGCGTCATGGCGCGTGGTGATTGCGTTATAGCATCGAGTGAGCAGATTGCACAGCTGATCAATGATCGTTATGGCACACCCTGGAACAGGATCACCGTAGTGCCATGCAGTGTCGATCTGGAGCGTTTCAATCCGGAAATTGTTACGCGAGAGCGCATCGAGGCAATGCGCGCCGCCTGGGGTGTAAAGCGTGACGCCAAGGTTATTCTGATTAGCGGTCGCATTCTGCGCCGCAAGGGGCATCACATTGTTGTCAAAGCGGTGAAGCGGCTCAAGGAAATGGGGTTGAAGGATTTTTTATGCGTCTTCGTCGGTGAAGACCGGGGTCGCAGCCGCTATACGAGCGAGTTGTGGGATCTCGTGCTGACAACGGGCACCATGGACGTGATCCGCATGGCGGCGCCCGTGCCCGACATGCCAGCTGCTTATGCGGCGGCATCGGTCGTGGTGTCGGCGGCGGTGCAGCCGGAAGGCGTGCAGCGCGCAATCCTCGAAGCACAGGCAATGGCGCGGCCCATTATCGTGTCTGACCTTGGCGCAGGTCCCGATGTCGTGCTCACCGCGCCTGCGGTGCCTGAAAGTCGGATTTCAGGATTCCGCTTTCATGCCGGCGATGATGCAGGCCTGGCGGCAGCATTGCTGCGGTTGTTTTCCATGCCAGAGCCGAACCGCGCGACGATCGGTCATCGTGGGCGGGACTGGGTGCTTGGCCATTTCAACCCGGCCATTGTTGCCGAACAGACGCTGCGGCTTTACGGCGACATTGCTGGACAACTCAGAACAAGGGACCGAAACGGATAAATTGACGCAACAGAAAATTAAAGCAATTTGAATACTTTGAGTGCCAATCAACAACCTCTCTACGATGACTGCGAAACTGCGTTGACTTCCTCGCGGTTTCTACCAATCTTTCGTTATCCCGCATGTAAAAAGCCTGGGAGATAGTTGCAACAGCATGAGGAGAATTTAGCCATTCGTCGTCCGATGAAGTCCGCGCTGCCCGTTCAGAAGGACGGCCCGCGCATCAACGAGGAGATCCGCGTCCGCGAGGTCCAGCTAATCGATGCCAACGGTCACAACCATGGCCCCACACCAATCCAAGCCGCGTTAGACATGGCGCAGGTGGCGGGTCTCGACCTGGTAGAAATCGCCCCCAACTCGTCTCCTCCAGTCTGCAAAATCCTGGATTACGGCAAGTACAAGTACCAGGCGCAGAAAAAGGCAGCGGAAGCTCGTAAAAAACAGAAAGTCGTTGAGATTAAGGAGATCAAGCTCCGACCGATGATCGACGACCACGATTATCAAGTGAAAATGCGCTCGATGAAGCGCTTCTTTGAGGACGGCGACAAGGTCAAAATCACTTTGCGGTTTCGCGGCCGTGAAATGGCACACCAGGAACTGGGCACCAGATTGCTCGACCGTGTGAAGGACGATGTCGGCCCGGTCGCAAAGGTCGAACAAGAGCCGAAATTCGAAGGCCGTCAAATGATCATGGTTCTGGCGCCACGCTAGGCCCCAAATCGTACTCAGCCGACGCGCCGCTTGGACAAAGTGACGCGGCATTTTTGCATCGTTCAGCTTCCCGGTAGCCGGTGGTTGCATACGCGTGCCGCCTCTGTCATAACGCGGGCCATCGCTGCCCGGCCAGTAAGGGCTGCCGTGGCCGCGATTAGCGCTCAATCCCGAGCACGCTGCTCTAGGCCAAATCCGGCTTGTGAGCCTATCCCGGCCGTTCGGGCTTGCCCCGCGCGCCGATGAGGAGAGCCAAATGCCCAAGTTGAAGACCAAATCGGGCGCCAAAAAGCGCTTTAAAATCACCGCGGCTGGCAAGGTCAAATACCAGCAGACCGGCAAACGCCACGGCATGATCAAGCGGACGACCAAGACGATTCGCGAGCATCGCGGCACCAGTGTGCTGTTCAAGACCGATGGCGACAACATCAAGAAATACTGGTTGCCGAACGGCTGACCACTATTTCCCCGGCCGCTTGACCGCGGCTGTCCCTCGTCAACGCGCACGTTCTACAAGGAGATGTCCAATGGCCCGCGTCAAGCGTGGTGTCACGTCGCACGCCAAGCATAAGAAGGTCCTGAAAGCCGCCAAGGGCTATTATGGCCGCCGCAAAAACACTATTCGCATCGCCAAACAGGCCGTGGAGAAGGCGAACCAATATGCGTTCCGCGACCGCAAGCGGCGTAAGCGCACGTTCCGTGCGCTGTGGATCCAGCGCCTGAATGCCGCGGTGCGCCCATTCGGGATTAACTACAGCCGATTTATCGACGGACTAACCAAGGCTGGCTTAACGGTCGACCGCAAGGTGCTGTCCGACCTTGCCATCCGCGAGCCGGCAGCTTTTCAGGCGATCGTGGAAAAGGCCAAGACCGCGTTGCCGGGGTAAGGTCCTTCGGTGTCATGGCTGGGCTTGCCAATAGAACTCGGGTTTACCCGACTTCCATCAATCAAATAAAACCGAACTCGGGAACACCCGAGTTGGGTTGCCATCCCAATGAGGCAGGCACGGTGCCCACCTAAGCGGGATGCGCGGGTCAAGCCTGAGCATGACAAGTGGCGTACCATGACCGACATTGCACAACTGGAAAAAGAACTGCTCGCCGCCGTCGCCTCGGCCAAGGACGAGCCGTCGCTTGAGGCTGTGCGCGTGGCGGCGCTAGGCAAGAGCGGCTCGGTGTCGGCCCTACTCAAAACGCTCGGTACCATGACGCCTGACGAACGTAAGGCCCGAGGTCCAGCAATCAATGGATTGAAGGACCGACTTACTGCGGCGATCGCCGCGGCAAAAAACAGGCTTGGTGCCGCTGCGCTCGACGCCAGACTCAACACCGAAACCGTCGACGTCACTTTGCCGGTTCGCGAAACGCCGGCTGAAGCCGGCCGTGTGCATCCGATCAGTCAAGTCACCGACGAGTTGACCGCGATTTTCGCCGACATGGGTTTTGCTGTCGCCGAGGGACCCGATATCGAGACCGATGATTACAATTTCACCAAGCTGAATTTCCCGGAAGGCCATCCGGCGCGCGACATGCACGACACGTTCTATTTCCCGCTGAAATCCGATGGCACACGGCTGCTACTGCGCACGCACACTTCGCCGGTTCAGGTGCGCACCATGCTCAGCCAGAAACCGCCGATCTATGTAATTTGTCCAGGCCGCACATACCGTAGCGACTCGGATCAAACGCACACGCCGATGTTTCATCAGATCGAGGGCCTGGTGATCGACAAGGGTTCGCATCTCGGTCATCTGAAGTGGATACTCGAGGAATTCTGCAAAGCATTTTTCGAAGTCGACAGTGTGAAGATGCGCTTTCGCCCGTCTTTCTTCCCGTTCACCGAGCCGTCACTTGAAGTCGACATCCAGTGCAAGCGCGACAAAGGCTCAATCCGTTTCGGCGAGGGCGAAGATTGGCTGGAAATCCTCGGCTGCGGCATGGTGCATCCGAATGTGCTCCGCAATTGCGGCCTCGACCATGACGTATATCAGGGCTTTGCGTGGGGTTTGGGCATCGACCGCGTCGCCATGCTCAAATATGGCATGAATGATCTGCGAGCTTTCTTCGAAGCAGATGTGCGCTGGCTAGCGCATTACGGCTTCCGGCCGCTCGATTTTCCGACACTCGCAGGGGGCTTGAGTTCATGATGCGCCACGGCACCCCTTCACCTCCCCCCTTTAGCGGGAGGTCGGACCGCGAAGTGGTCCGGGAGAGGGGTGCGCACCAACCGGTTTCGAAGATTCAACGAAGCCATGCCAACGCGTTACGGCATGACATGATTGATGCCGAGCAATACTTATGGGCCTCATTGCGTGCCCATCGCCTAAATGGACTCAGTTTTCGGCGCCAAACACCGATCGGCTCATTCATTGTCGACTTTGCCTCTCATGGGCACCGGCTCGTGACTGAAATCGACGGCGGCCAAAACGCTGAATCGAAGTGCGGCGCTGAACGTGACCGATGGCTTGCTTCGAATAGCTACCGCGTCCTTCGATTCTGGAACACCCGTATGTTGCAAAACCGCGAACGCGTGTTGCAAGCGATCATCAATGCCGCGCGCGAACAGGCTCCCCTCCCTAACCCTCCCCCCCAAGGCAGGAGGCAACGCGCCAACGCAAGCGGAGGGGCACAATGAAATTCACCCTGCCCTGGCTCAAAGAGCATCTCGAAACCAACGCATCTCTGCCCGAGATCGTCGACAAGCTCACCATGATCGGGCTTGAAGTCGAGAACGTCGAGGACAAGGCAAGTCTCCTCAAGCCCTTTATCATTGCATCGGTGATCTCGGTCGAAAAACATCCCAACGCGGATCGTCTCCGCGTATGCATGGTCGACATCGGCGACGGCAAGCTGATCCAAGTCGTCTGCGGGGCACCCAATGCGCATGCCGGCATGAAAGGCGTGTTTTCCTCGCCGGGCACATTCATCCCGGGTAAGAACATCACGCTCAGTATCGGCACCATTCGAGGCGTCGAAAGCCGCGGAATGCTGTGCTCGCCGGCCGAGCTGATGATTTCCGATGACCACGAGGGAATTATTGATTTGCCCGCCGATGCACCTGTCGGCAAATCCTACGTCGAGTGGGCGGGGCTCGGTGAACCTGTCATTGAGATCAACCTCATGCCCAATCGTCCGGATTGCACCGGCGTTGCCGGCATCGCCCGTGATCTTGGCGCTACATCGATCGGCACATACAAAAATAAAATCCCAATGCCGGTGAAAGGCGAATTCCCCTGCCCGGTCAAGGTTACGCTCGACTTTGGCAAGACGCCGTCGTTGTGCCCCGCCTTCGGTCTGAGGCTCGTTAGCGGTGTAAAGAATGGGCCCTCGCCGGATTGGCTGCAAAAGCGGCTTACGGCGATCGGCCTCCGGCCTATCAATGCATTGGTCGACATTACCAATTTTATTACTTTCGACCGTGGCCGACCGTTGCATGTGTTCGACGCTGCAAAGGTGTCCGGCAATCTGACCGTGCGCCGCGCGAAGAATGGCGAAAAGCTCCTCGCGCTTGACGGCAACACCTACACGCTTGACGTAGCGATTTGCGTGATCGCCGACGAAAAGGGGGTCGAGTCACTCTCCGGCATCATGGGCGGCGAGGCGAGCGGTTGTTCGGATACGACTACCCAGGTGCTGATCGAATCGGCTCTTTGGGATGAGCTCAATATCGCGCAAACAGGCCGAAAGCTCGGTATCAATTCCGATGCGCGCTATCGCTTCGAGCGTGGTGTCGACCCGGCTTTCATGTTGCCGGGCCTGGAAATGGCGACGCAGATGGTGCTCGACCTTTGCGGTGGACAAGCGTCCGAGATTGTCGTTGCCGGCGACCCGACTCCGAAGGAGAAGATCATCGACTTTCCCTTGAGCGAATTGCCGCGGCTTGCCGGGCTAAAAATGCCGCTCGCCGATATACGCCGCGTGCTGGAGAAGCTCGGCTTTTTCGCCGCCGGACAAGGTGAGCGCATGAAGGTGGTGGTACCCTCGTGGCGGCCAGATATTCATGGGCGCGCTGACATTGTCGAGGAAATCGTGCGGATCGTCGGTGTCGATCGCGTGCCGTCAACGCCGTTCGCCCGAGAGCATGCGCGCAAACCGGTGCTTACCACAATCCAGAATCGTACCCGCAAGGCCAAGCGTGCGCTTGCAGCTCGCGGGCTCGTCGAGGCTGTCACCTGGTCGTTCGTATCGAAGCGGGAAGCCGAACTGTTCGGCGGTGGCAAACCGCAACTGTCACTTGCCAATCCGATCGCGGCCGAACTATCCGACATGCGGCCGAGTCTCCTGCCAGGACTGATCATGGCCGCGCAACGCAATGCCGACCGTGGCCATGCCGACGTCGGATTGTTCGAAGTGGGACAGATTTTCACTGGCGACAAGCCTGAAGATCAGTTGACTGCCGCCAGCGGATTGCGTCGTGCGCTAGCCAAGGCAACCGGTAGCGGCCGCCATTGGTCGAACAAAGCGGAGCCAGTCGATGCATTTGATGCAAAAGGCGACATCTTCGCCGTGCTGGCGGCAACAGGAACCCCCATGCAGGCCTTGCAAGTCGTGTCAGGCGGCCCGCCATGGTTTCACCCTGGCCGCAGCGGCACGCTCCAGATCGGCCCGCAGAACGTCTTGGGTTACTTTGGCGAATTGCATCCGCGCGCCATTGCCGGGCTGAACGCCGAGGGCCCGCTTGTGGCATTCGAAGCGATTCTGGAGAAGATTCCAGAACCGAAGCCACGGACCACGCGCGCCAAACCGCTGCTCGAACTATCTCCTTTCCAACCCGTTGAGCGGGATTTTGCCTTCGTGGTCGACACTGCAGTTAAGGCCGCCGACATCATTCGTGCCGCGCAGAGCGTCGACAAGAAGCTTATCACCGATGTCACTGTATTTGACGTCTACGAAGGCAGGGGCGTCCAGACCGGTAAGAAGTCGATTGCGATCGCGGTAACCATTCAACCGCGCGAAAAGACGATGACTGATGGCGAGATCGATTCGCTTTCCGGAAAGATCGTTGCCGAAGTTGCGAAACGAACCGGCGGCATATTGCGGGCATAAGATCCTCATCCTGCTCATTCCCGCGCAAGCGGGGAATCTGGCACTGGGTCCGCTCTTCCCTCCTTCGCTTGCTCTTCGGAGGGCTCAGTTTAGCCCGTCGAAGCCTTGGGCGAAGACGGGCGAAGACGAACGCAAGAGTCAAGCCGGCAACAAATCTGCGTAAGCGAATCCATCAAGCTCGACAGTCTCGCCGACGGTCACCGGAATACTGCGTGCTAGCATTGGGCCGGCTGAAACAAAGGAATGGAACTCGCCATTCTCCCCGCAGGGATCGGTACCCGCGGGCAACGAGTCGAGCAGCGCGTTGTCGAAGCGCCGACCAGCGAATGAAGCTGGCAGTTTCCTCAGATCGACGGCGGAAAGGTGCGCTTCCACGCCGGCCCTGATCATTTCGCGCGCGAGTGCCAATGTCGGCCTGCCCCACACCGGAAAGACCGGCACTATTCCGGTCCCGGAAAATAGCCGCTCGCGATAGGCACGCACATCCTCCAGGAAGAGATCGCCGAAGATTATGTGCGTTACGTCGGACGCCTTGGCTTCGTCCATCACGGCAGCCATCTTCTGTTCATAGGTTTCGTTCGGGCAC
>DATFXJ010000139.1:0-23583 GCA_035315965.1 Pseudolabrys sp. | reverse complement strand
CGCTATCATCTGGCGGACATTCCGGAGGTCGACGCCAGGACTTACAAGATCAAGGTCGGTGGTGATGGTGTAGAAACGCCGGTTGAGCTGACGCTCGACGATTTGAAGAAATTGCCTGCCTTCGAAGTGGTCGCAGTCAATCAGTGCTCTGGAAATCGACGCGGCCTTTCAAAACCTCACGTCGTCGGCGTCGAATGGGGATACGGCGCCATGGGCTGTGCGCGCTGGAAGGGGGCACGCCTCAAGGACGTGCTCGAAAAGGCAGGCCTGAAGAAAGACGTGATCGAAGTCGCATTCGACGGTGCAGACGGCCCAACAGTCGACAAGACGCCTGACTTCATCAAGAGCATTCCGACATGGAAGGCCATCGATGAATCAACACTCGTCGCCTACGAAATGAACGGACAACCGCTGCCGCATTGGAACGGCTTCCCGGCTCGCATCATCGTGCCGGGCTGGACCGGCACCTACTGGATGAAGCACCTGATTACGATCAACGCACTGACCAAGCCGCAAGGCGGATTCTGGATGAATCCTGCTTATCGCGTTCCGGTGGGCAAATTTCCGCTCAGAGATCGCTTCCTCAGTCAGGAGACCGCGACCACCACGCCAATCACCGAAATGGTGGTGAACTCGCTGATCACGAGCCATCGCGACGGGGCCAAGGTGAAGGCCGGCAGGATCGTTGTCAGCGGCATTGCATGGGATGGCGGCTATGGAATCAGTTCGGTGCAGGTTTCCACCGATGGTGGCAAGACATGGGCCGCGGTTAAGCTCGGACAGGATCTCGGCCGCTTTGCGTTCCGTCCGTGGAGTTTCGACGTCACCGCCAGGAAGGGCAAGAACACTGTGATGGTGAACGCCACCAATAAGCTTGGGCAGAGTCAGACGGCTGAACTCATCTTTAATCCGGCCGGCTACCACAACAACGTGATGCAAAGCATCACGCTGAACGCATAAGGGGGGGTCATGCGGACACTCATCATCGCCGCGGCAGCCGCGTTGATTGCGCTTCCTGTACGCGCCGACGAAAAGCCGGTTCAGTTGAAAAAAGCGGCGGGTCTCGAGCAGGTCGAGGCCAATTGCCAGGCCTGTCATAGTCTCGACTACATCCCGATGAACTCTCCATTTCCGAACGCGGCGCTGTGGGACGCCGAGATCACAAAAATGATCAAGGCTTTCGGTGCGCCAATCGACGACGCTGATGCCAAGGCAATCGCCGACTACCTGAAGAAGAATTACGGCACGTGACCTGGGCTGGCCGTGGATACGGCCAAAAGCATAGCCCCGCCCTTTGTGGCGGGGCTATTTACTGAAAATACAGAAGATTCGGGTCTGTTACCTGAAACAGAACCCGGTTACACTGCGTTGCGAATACTGGGAAAGGTCAAGCCCATGAAGTTGAGAGCTGTCGGCGCTGCGTTTGTTCTGGTCGGAGCCTTGGCCCTGCCAACTGGGTCGTCTGACGCCCAGACAAACCAGACAAGGCAGACGTCCGTGGTCTACAATCGCGATCGCACGATTCAGATAAGCCGCGGCGAAGACGGGCGCACACGCACCCGCATCATCATTCAGAAGCGTTCCTACCTCGATCCCGGCACCGAAACTTTTCCGGGCGAGCGTGTTCGCAATACTGGCTATATCGAAAATCCGAATCAGCGCGCGTCTAGCGTGATCAATAATACATCGGCCGGGCTCCTTAATACGCAATCGGCGCTTCCGGGACCGTGGACCTTGCCGAGCAAGAACAACCCCTGGCTCGGATACTGAAGAGAAACGCGACCAGAAACGAAAGCGCGGCCAGAAGCCGCGTTTTGCTTTGGCGTTGTGCAGTTGCTGGGCTATGCGGCGAGTCTTTCCAATTCAGCCAAAATCGCCGACCCCATTCCCGAGGTTGAAACAACTTCTGTGCCTTCCGACTTGATATCAGCGGTGCGCAGGCCTTTGGCGAGAGTTGAGGAGATCGCCTGGTCAATCCAGTCCGCCTGTTTTCCGAGATTGAGCGAATAGCGTAACGCCATACCGAACGAACCGATCATCGCAATCGGGTTGGCGATGCCTCTGCCTGCGATGTCGGGCGCCGAGCCGTGCACTGGCTCGTAGAGCGCCTTGCGCCTGCGACTCTTGGGATCGACTTCGCCCAATGATGCAGACGGCAACATACCAAGCGAGCCGGTCAGGGTCGCGGCAATGTCTGAAAGCACATCGCCAAAAAGATTGTCGGTAACAATGACGTCGAATTGTTTGGGCCAGCGCACCAGCTGCATGCCACCGGCATCGGCCAGCATGTGCTCAAGCTGCACGTCCTTGAACTCGCGCGCGTGCAATTGCGTAATCACTTCGTTCCACAGCACGCCAGTTTTCATTACATTGCGTTTTTCCATCGACGTGACCTTGTTCCGCCGCTTGCGCGCAAGCTCGCAAGCAACGCGGCCGATTCGCTCGATTTCGTAGGTATCGTAAACTTGCGTATCGATGGCGCGCTTCTGACCATTGCCTAGATCGGTGATGGTCTTCGGCTCACCGAAATAGACCCCGCCCGTCAGTTCGCGCAAAATAATGATATCAAGGCCTTCGACGACCTCGCGCTTGAGCGGCGACGAGTCTGCCAGTGCGGGATAAACGATGGCCGGACGGATATTGGCGAATAGTGCGAGATCCTTGCGCAGGCGAAGCAGGCCGGCCTCAGGGCGTACATCATAGGGCACCTTATCCCATTTCGGTCCCCCAACCGCGCCGAAGATCACCGCGTCCACGGCCTTG
This sequence comes from Pseudolabrys sp., assembly GCA_035315965.1. Taxonomy (GTDB): domain Bacteria; phylum Pseudomonadota; class Alphaproteobacteria; order Rhizobiales; family Xanthobacteraceae; genus Pseudolabrys. Next base: position 20,820 of record DATFXJ010000139.1, on the reverse strand, counting down.
GCTTTTTCCATGGTGGCATCAGTGATCGCGACCCCGTGTGTGTCGTAGCAGCAACCCCCGACCAGCGCCTCTTCGGTGCTGAACCTGTCGGGGCCTTTTTTGTTGAGGAGATTGATGACGCGTTTCACCTCGGCCAACACTTCGGGGCCGATGCCGTCGCCGGGGAGAAGAAGAAGATTATGGGTAGCCATAAACCTTACCTCGCAGAAACTTGTTGCGCGGATTGCTAAAGCCTCGCCGCAGGCTTGGCAACCAGCCATACATGGGCCGACACTAAGCATGGGCACCAACGAGGAGGAACCGGTCTTGGCCAACGCTAGAGTTGTAATCATTGGAGCCGGCTTTGGTGGTCTGGAGGCAGCCAAGACACTTAAGCGTGCGGCAGCCGATGTCATTGTGATCGATCGGCACAATCATCATTGTTTCCAGCCCTTGCTCTATCAGGTGGCGACCGCGGCCTTATCACCCGCGGATATCGCCTGGCCGATTCGTCACATCCTGCGTCCGCAACGCAACGCCACCGTGCTGATGGAGGAAGTGCACGGCATTAATCTGCAAAAAAAATGTCTTCATACGCAGTACGGCGATGTGCACTATGACTACCTGGTGATCGCAACCGGTGCGAGCCATTCCTATTTCGGTCACGACGAATGGTCGGAGTACGCGCCGGGCCTGAAGCGGATCGAGGATGCCACCCGCATCCGTCGCAGCATCCTGATCGCCTTCGAGCGAGCGGAGGTAATGCAGAATCAAGACCAACACCGGCGCCTGCTTACGTTCGTGATAGTCGGCGGCGGCGCCACCGGCGTCGAGATGGCCGGCGCGATCGCGGATGTTGCACGGCAGACGCTGGCCGCCGACTTTCGTCGCATCGATCCGCGCTCTGCGCGCATCATATTGGTCGAAGCGGGACCGCGATTGCTGCCAACGTTCCCGTCCAGCCTGTCAAGTTATGCGCTGCGCACGCTGACGCGAAGCGGGGTCGAGGTGCAGACGGGGACTCTCGTCACCAAGTGCGATGCAAACGGTGTCGACCTCAAAGATGGACGTATCGATGCTGGCACCGTGATCTGGGCCGCGGGGGTGACAGCCTCGCCGGCGGTGCGCTGGCTCAATGCAGAGGCCGACCGTGCCGGCCGTGTTAAGGTCGGATCTGATCTGTCGCTGCCCGGCTACCCGGAGATTTTCGTTATCGGCGATACGGCCGCGGTTGCTGACAGCGAGGGCCAGCCCGTCCCGGGAATTGCGCCCGCCGCAAAACAAATGGGCAAGTATGTGGGCAAGTTGATCGCTGCGCGCATCGCGGGCCGCGCATGGCAAAAGCCATTTCAATACATGCATCTTGGTGAGCTGGCGACGATCGGCCGTCGCGCCGCGGTGGTGAAATTCGGAGCACTCGAATTGAGAGGCTTCGTGGGTTGGCTGTTCTGGAGCCTGGCGCACATCTATTTTTTGATCGGCCTGCGCAACCGTTTCGTCGTCGCCTTCAATTGGTTCTGGGACTACCTCACTTTCCAGCGGGGTGCCCGGCTTATCACCGACGTTTCCGACGGCAAAGGGTCGGGCTGAAAATCTAGACGTGCAATTACCGCTAGGCGGCGGCTACAAACCGCTGAACCAGTTGTAGCCTTTGTCTTCCCAGTAACCGCCTTTGTCGTTGTTGGTGACTTCCATCGCCATCACGTATTTCGGATTTTTGAAACCCAATTTGGTGGGCATCCGAATTTTCATCGGAAAGCCGTAGGCGCGCGGTAAAATCTGGTTGGCAAATTTGAATGTCATTTGCGTCTGCGGGTGCAGCGCAGTCGGCATATCAATGGTATTGCTATAGCCCTCAGCACATTGGAACCAGACGTATTTTGCTCGGGTGTCGGCACCGATGCGCTTGAGGAATTCCGCCAGGGATGTGCCTTGCCAGGACCCGATTGCACTCCAGCCCTCCACGCAGATATGGCGGGTAATTTGTGAGACCTCAGGCAGCGCGTATAATTCGTCGAGTGTCCAGGACTTTTTGTTCTCGACCAAACCGGCGACTTCTAATTTGTACGTCTTCCCATCAACTACGGGCGCCTCGTCCTCGTCGTAATAGGCGTTGAATGGAAACGGCTTGGTGATGGCGCTTTCGGGATAGGTCGGCGCGAGCTTGGTGCGACTGAACAGCGCCGCCTGCGCGCCGTCATTGAACTCCGAAATCTTGCGCAAAATGCCTTCGGCCGTGTCGCCATCAATAATGTCGCAGCCGGTCAAATATGTGAGTGCGCCAAGACTTACTGCTCCACGAAGGAAGCCCCGCCGGCTGGGGTCCGGCATCAGTTTTGCGGCATCCTTTATCAAAAGTTTCGGATCGACGCCGGGAATGATTTTGCGTTGGCGCATTTGCTCTCCTTAACGCCCGATAATCATTGCGCGCAAGCTCTTTGGCACGATCAGCGCCAGCGCTACATGCACGACAAGAAAACCGACGATCGCAGCCATCGCGAAAAAATGCACATATCTTGCCGCGTCATAACCGCCAAACACAGCTGTCAGTTCCTGAAACTGGACCGGTTTCCAAATCGAAATCCCTGAAAGCACGATAACAATTCCGGCGAGGATAACGCCGGCATAAAGCAGCTTTTGCACGGCGTTGTAGCGCGATAGATCGTCGTGCGCGAGGTTGAACGTCAGCGCGGCTTTCAGGTCTGCGATCACCTCCGCCGGGCGAATGGGCAAAAGCTTGCGGCGGAAGCGGCCGGTGACGATACCGAGGGTGACATAGACGATGCCGTTAATCACCAGGACCCACATGGCGGCAAAATGCCAGAGCAGCGCGCCAGCGAGCCAGTTACCGAGTGCGGTTTGTCTCGGGAAGACAAAGTCAAAGAGCGGCGAGGCGTTGTAGATCTGCCAGCCTGAACCGATCATCACCAGGATCGCCAGCGCGTTGATCCAGTGACAGAGGCGCACCCAGCGTGGGTGGATCGTTGTGCCGGTTTGCTTCATAGCTATCGTCTCGGCGGTCATTGTGGTCCTGTCCTCGTCAGCTCCACTGATAGCTACGGTAGGGCCGGGCACGCGGATGCGCGCACCCGACCATTTCTACCCGACTTCTACTTCTTCGTATCGTCTTTAGACATGCCATCCTTCGACATATTGTCTCTCTTCATCGGCTCCTTTGACATGCTGTCCTTGCTCATTGAATCCTTCTTCATCGAATCCTTGAACATATTATCCTTGGACATCGTGTCCTTTTTCATGTCGTCGGCGAAGGCAGCCGGCGCCAGCGGAGCAAAGGTCAGACCAGCCGCGATAAGCGCCGACAGGAGCATGTTCTTTTTCATGGGGTAATCCTCCGAAAAATTGACGTTGCCGCTTTCTCCGCTATCACAACGCACAAACACATCCTCATCAGTTCACGTTGCTGCAAGCTGGCGTTCGGGTCACGGTTTTGTGAGAATGACCGGGCCGAGGACGAGCGGAATGAAGGAGCTGATTTGTGAGCGCGCCATCCTCCCCGAAAACAAGTCCGGGCAACTTCTTCGAAGATTTCCGGCTCGGCCAGACGATCCGCCACGCCACGCCGCGCACCGTCACCGTGGGCGACGTCGCGCTTTACAATGCTTTGTTCGGGGCACGATTTGCGGTGCAATCGTCCGATACCTTCGCAAGATCAGTCGGATACTTGCGGTCCCCGATAGATGACCTGCTCGTCTTTCACGTCGTATTCGGCAAAACCGTGTCGGATATCTCGCTTAATGCGGTGGCCAATCTTGGTTATGCCGATTGCAGGTTTCTCAAGTCCATCTATCCGGGCGTGACACTGAATGCGGTTTCCGAAGTCATTGGACTGAAAGAGAACTCCAATAAGAAAACAGGCATCGTTTATGTGCGCTCAAAAGGCTTCGATGAAACCGGTGACATCGTCATCGATTACGCTCGATGGGTGATGGTGCGCAAGCGCAACGAGGCGGCACCGATCCCAAGTGAAAAAGTGCCCGAACTTCCCAAGAGCGTAGATCCTGCGAAGCTGGGTGCCGCTTGCCCCAGGATCGACACGGCGAACTACGACAATGTGCTGGCGGGAAGCGCGCATCGCTTCGACGACTACAAGATTGGCGAAAAAATAGATCACGTCGACGGTATTACCGTCGAGGAAGCCGAACATCAGATTGCAACGCGGCTTTATCAGAACACCGCTCGCATCCATTTCAACCAGTTCGCCGAAAGCAGTGGACGTTTCGGTCGGCGGCTCATCTATGGCGGCCACGCTATTTCGCTCGCGCGCGCGCTATCCTTCAACGGCCTGGGTAATGGCTTCCATCTGGCGGCGATCAATGGCGGGCGCCATGTCGCGCCGATATTTTCGGGTTGCACAGTATTCGCATGGTCGGAAGTGCTCGCTACCGCCGAATTACCCGGACGTAAGGACGTCGGCGCGTTGCGTCTGCGCACCATTGCGACCAAGGATCGTCCCTGCACGGACTTTCCGTTGAAAACCGGTGACGACTATGACCCGGCAGTGATACTCGATCTCGACTATTGGGCGCTGATGCCGCGGTGAATCACGGAAGGGGATGTAACGCGATTCATCTGCGTGCCTGCCCTTAAATGATCGACCAGCTGCCGGGCATAAGGCGGCAGAGATTCGATATCGCGCACGCAGATGGTCAGTTCGCGCAGCGCCCACGAATCCTTAAGTCGCACGGCCCTGATTGCCATGGTGCGTTCGGTGCGCTGCACTGTTGTCTCAGGGACAATACCGACACCGACGTTGCATTCGACCAGGCGGCAGATGGCATCGAAGCTGCGCAGCTGCACTCGCAAGCGGAGCGGACGACCAATACGATTGGCCTTGTCGGCAAGGAATCGCTGGATTGCGCTGGCCCGATCGAGGCCGATCATGTCGTAGTCGAGGACTTCGGCAAAGCCTATCCGCGATCGGCTGGCGAGCGGATGATTTTTGGCAACCACCAGGACAAAACGGTCACTACGAAAAGGAAACGTATTCAGACCGCTGTAATCGACGGTGCCAGCGACAATTCCAATGTCGGCATTGCCTTCAGCTACCAGACCAACGATCTCATCACTCAATCGCTCCTCGAGATCCACACTAATGTCGGGATAGGCCATCAAGAACGAGCTCAGTGTCTCGGGCAGAAACTCCGTCAGCGCATTGGTGTTGGAAAGCACTCGTACTTGGCCGGCAAGGCCGCGCGCATAAGGTGTGAGATCTTCCTGGAGGCGCTCGGTCTGCGCCAGAATTCCCCGGGCATGCTGCAGCAGAGTGCGTCCGGCGGGGGTCGGTGTGACCCCTGCCCGTCCGCGCACAAGGAGCGTGGTTCCAAACGCCAGTTCCATCTTCCGAATGCGGGTCGATGCGGCAGCCAAAGCCAGATTGGATCGTGCCGCGCCGTGGGTGATGCTTCCAGCCTCCACGATGTGCCGAAACAGGTTGAGATCCGTAAAATCGAACCGCATTGGGCCACCTTCTTATTCTGCGAAGGCAGACTACGCAAAAGGCATATTGCAACGCTAAATTTTCAGGTTCAAGCTTCGTAAACCATGAAGTAACGGGTTATGGACCCAGGTCAAGCAGAATGTTCCTGACCCAACATTTGCGGCCCTGAAACCCCGCAGTGCCTTCTCACTTGACGGGCGCTGGGATGGTCATTGGAAGATAACGATGGCCGAGTTTGAGACGGGCATGACAACAAGAGCGGCACGGTCGCGGCCAATTTCTCCGCACCTGCAAATCTACAAGCCGACGCTGACGATGATGATGTCGATCGTTCATCGCATCACCGGCATCGCGCTCTATTTCGGAATGTTGCTGTTCGCCTGGTGGCTCCTTGCGGCCGCATCGGGCGCGAATGCCTATGCCAATGTCGAGTGGTTTATGGGTAGCTTCATCGGACGACTGGTGTTGTTCGGCTACACCTGGGCACTCCTCCACCACATGCTCGGTGGCATCCGCCATCTGATCTGGGACACGATCCATGGTTTTGAGCCGGTCGAGCGCGAACTGCTGACGCTTGCAACGCTTATCGGCTCAGTCACACTCACGTTAATTTTCTGGGTGGTCGGGTATCTCGTGATGGGAGGTCCTCGATGAACGAGGCTCAGCCCATGCGGACACTGATGCGCCACGTCCGCGGCCTGGGGCCAGCTCGTTCCGGCACCTACCATTTCTGGTATCAACGCGTAACGTCTGTCGCCGGCATTCCACTGACGATCGGCCTCCTGTTGATCATCATCGCTCTGCTTGGCCGCACTCATGCGGCGGTCGTGCAGATCCTTGGATCGCCGATCGTTGCAATCATCATGCTGCTGTTCATCATCAACATCGCCTATCACATGTGGATCGGCATGCAGGAAATCATACTCGACTATGTGCACGATGATAAATGGAAGCTGCTAAGCCTGATGGCGAACACGTTCTTTGTTTTCGGAGTTGCCCTAGCCTCGGTCTATGCCCTTCTTAAGCTCTCGTTCGGGGTCTGATGCATGGCAACGAATGGAAAATCGAACGGCGCGCCTGCGGTGAACGGTCGCGCCTATCCGATTGAGGATCATAGCCACGACGTCGTCGTGGTTGGTGCTGGCGGTTCTGGTCTTCGCGCGGTTGTCGGGTGCAGTGAAGCCGGCCTCCGTACCGCATGCATTACTAAAGTGTTTCCTACCCGTTCACACACGGTTGCCGCACAAGGCGGCATTGCGGCCGCACTCGGCAATATGGGCGAGGACGACTGGCGCTGGCACATGTATGACACCGTCAAGGGCGCCGACTGGCTCGGAGATCAAGACGCTATCGAATATCTCTGCCGCAACGCGCCGGCGGCTGTTTATGAATTGGAGCATTGGGGGTTGCCGTTCTCGCGCCGCGAAGAGGACGGAAAAATCTATCAGCGTCCATTCGGCGGCATGACCACGCATTACGGCAAGGGCACCGCACAACGCACTTGTGCTGCAGCCGATCGCACCGGCCACGCCATGCTGCACACGATGTATGGACAAGCCCTGCGCCACGCAGCCGAATTCTTCGTCGAATATTTTGCGATCGACCTGATCATGGACGACGAGGGCCGTTGCCGCGGCGTGATCGCACTCAACATGGATGACGGCTCGATCCATCGTTTTTCCGCGAATATGACCATTCTCGCGACCGGCGGCTATGGGCGTACTTATTTCTCCTGTACTTCGGCGCACATCTGCACTGGCGACGGCAATGCCATGGTGCTGCGTGCAGGGCTGCCCCTGCAGGATATGGAGTTCGTGCAATTCCATCCCACCGGCATCTACCCCGCCGGCTGCCTAATCACCGAAGGCTCACGTGGGGAAGGCGGCTATCTCGTCAACTCCGAAGGGGAGCGTTTCATGGAGCGCTATGCGCCATCGGCTAAGGACCTCGCGTCGCGCGACGTGGTCTCGCGCGCGATGACCGTAGAAATTCGTGAGGGGCGCGGCGTCGGTAAGAAAAAGGACCATTTGTTCCTGCATCTCGATCATCTCGATCCCACGGTGCTGCATGAGAGGTTGCCTGGCATCAGTGAAACGGCACGTATTTTCGCGAATGTCGACGTAACGCGCGAGCCGATCCCGGTGCTGCCGACTGTGCATTACAATATGGGCGGTATCGCCACGAATTATCATGGCGAGGCCCTGACCAAGAAACATGGAAACGACGACACGGTTATTCCAGGCCTAATGGCGCTTGGAGAGGCCGCTTGCGTCTCAGTGCACGGCGCTAACCGGCTCGGCTCGAATTCGCTGATTGACTTGGTCGTTTTTGGTCGGGCCGCAGCTCAGCGGTGCGCGGAATTGCTGACTGCCGGAGACGCACAACCTGAGCTGCCGAAAAATTCGGCCGACATGTCGCTGTCGCGGTTGGACAAATTCCGCCACGCTTCGGGTGGGACGCCAACCGCGAAGTTACGGCTCAACATGCAGAGAGTCATGCAAGAGGATTGCGCCGTCTTCCGCAGCGGAGAGATACTGGATCAGGGTCATAAGCGAATCCATGAAGTGTATGAGGGTATGGCTGACGTTCATGTCAGTGACCGGTCGCTGATCTGGAATTCCGATCTGATCGAGACTCTCGAGCTAGATAATTTGATCGCTCAGGCTGTCGTTACCATGGACTCGGCAAGAAACCGCACAGAGAGTCGTGGCGCACATGCGCGCGAGGATTACCCCGAGCGTGACGACAAGAACTGGATGAAGCACACGCTGTCGTGGATGGACGAAAAGGGCTCTGTGAAACTCGACTACCGCCCGGTGCACGCGTACACGCTCACCAACGACGTTGCTTATATTGAGCCTAAAGCTCGGGTTTACTGACGGAATTTTGCCATGGTCGAATTCGCGCTGCCGAAGAATTCTAAGATCACCGAAGGCAAGAGGTGGCCGCGCACGCCACATGCGACACATGTAAGTGAATTCCGCATTTATCGCTGCAATCCGGAGGATGGCCAAAATCCAAGTATCGACACTTATTATGTTGACCGCGATGATTGCGGGCCGATGGTTCTCGATGCACTGATCTGGATTAAGGATACCATTGATCCAACGCTCACCTTCCGCCGCTCCTGCCGTGAGGGCGTCTGCGGCTCCTGCGCGATGAACATCGATGGCACCAACACGCTGGCTTGTACCAAAGCAATCGACGATGCGCGGGCCCCTGTGAGGATCTATCCATTGCCGCATCAACCTGTGGTTAAAGATCTCGTGCCCGATTTGAAGAACTTTTACGCGCAATACGCATCGATCGAGCCCTGGTTACAGACGGCGAGCCCGATACCCGAAAAAGAATGGAGGCAAAGCCACCACGATCGCGCCAAGCTCGACGGCATGTACGAGTGCATTCTCTGCGCCTGTTGCTCGACTTCGTGTCCGAGCTATTGGTGGAATTCTGAGCGCTACCTCGGACCCGCTGCACTGCTTCAGGCCAATCGCTGGGTGCAGGACAGCCGCGATGAAGCCACGGGTGCACGCCTCGATAATCTCGAAGACCCGTTCCGGCTTTACCGTTGCCACACGATCCTGAATTGCTCAAAGGCCTGTCCAAAGGGCCTTAACCCAGCCAAGGAAATCGCTCAGTTAAAAAAAGCGCTGGTTGACCGGCAACTTTGACAGGTTTTCGTGTTGCTTTCGAACGTGCGGACTATGTAGGCGCGCCGCTACGATGTCGCCGGGGCAGAAGAACTCTGACGGCTTTCTCAATGGAAAATCCTGACAGCATTCGCATCACCATGGTGCACCCCGTGACCAACGCGCATTTCGTGCAGATACAGAAAGCCGTTGCGGATCGCGGACGAGCAGTGCCGCAAGCACCGTTGATTCCTGAACTCAAAGTTATCGACGCTTAAGCTGAGGATGATTCCGGCCGAGAATGTACGCTGACTTTCAGCTTAGGACATTAAACACATTTCTTGGCCTGGCACAGTTTCTCGAGCTCGGGAAACGGCTTATAAGCGGCGTTGCCGCACTGTTCCTTTGTCGCCTCAATCAGTTGATTGAGATGGCCACCGTAGAAAAAAGCAATGCGATCTTTGATGCCGGTATATTGCTTGTTGATGTTGCGAGAGTCCGACCGCACGCAGACTACATAGCGCTCTTCCCTACCGGCCGCCCGAAGCACGGGATCGCTGATATACGCACTGCGCACGTTGGTTGGATCATCCAGCGTGTTCGTCATTGTGGTTAGAATCTCGTTCTTGTAGTCGGACGGGAAGATATTTGGAATTTCCTCAGGTTGCTTATTGCCCGACGAGCAGGCAAAAAGCGACACAGCGAAGGCTGACAGTAAGCACAGCTTTGCGACGCATCGGACCATTGGCAATCTTCCTTGTTGCGAAGGTCAAAAGCGTTCAATCGAGCTTGAGCTTGCGCCGCCGCCGGCCGAGCGTGCGTAAGCGAAGCGCATTCAGTTTGATAAATCCCTCGGCGTCGCGGTGATCGTAGGCACTCGCGCCTTCCTCGAACGTTGCTAATTCCTGGTCGTAGAGAGAATATCTGCTCTCACGTCCGACCACAGCGACGTTGCCTTTGTAAAGCTTGAGCTTCACCCGCCCGGTAACCAATTCCTGGCTTTTGTCGATCGCTGCTTGTAGCATTTCCCGTTCGGGCGCGAACCAGAAGCCATAATAGACAAGCTCGGCATACTTCGGCATCAGCTCATCTTTGAGATGCGCAGCGCCGCGATCGAGCGTGATTGATTCGATGCCGCGACGGGCGGCGAGCAATATCGTGCCACCCGGAGTCTCGTACATGCCACGTGATTTCATTCCGACAAAGCGATTTTCGACGAGATCGAGCCGGCCGATTCCGTTGGCCCGGCCGAGATCGTTAAGCTGCTTGAGCAACGAGGCCGGCGACATTCTTTTGCCGTCGATGGCAACAGGATCGCCTCGTTCAAAATCAAGCGTCGTCAGGGTCGATTTGTCCGGCGCCTTCTCCGGATCGACCGTACGGGAGAAGACGTAATCGGGCACGTCGTGGGAGGGATCTTCCAGCACTTTGCCTTCCGAAGAGGTGTGCAAAAGGTTGGCGTCGACCGAAAATGGCGCTTCTCCGCGCTTGTCCTTAGCGATCGGAATCTGGTGCTTTTCGGCGAACTCGATTAGCTTGCTCCGCGAGGTCAAATCCCACTCTCGCCAAGGCGCAATCACGGTGACATCGGGCTTGAGCGCATAATAAGTGAGCTCAAAACGTACTTGATCGTTGCCCTTCCCTGTCGCCCCATGCGCAACGGCGTCGGCATTAACCCTCTCGGCAATCTCTATTTGCTTTTTAGCGATCAACGGCCGCGCGATCGAGGTGCCGAGCAGATATTGCCCTTCATATAATGCGTTCGCTCGAAACATCGGGAAGACGTAGTCGTGCACGAATTCTTCACGCAGATCCTCCACGAAGATATTTTCTTTTTTAATGCCAAGTAGGAGTGCTTTCTGCCGCGCTGGTTCGAGTTCTTCGCCCTGGCCGAGGTCGGCGGTAAAAGTCACAACCTCGCATCCATAAGTGCTCTGCAACCACTTCAGAATGATCGAGGTGTCGAGCCCGCCAGAATAGGCAAGCACAACCTTCTTCACTGTCTTCTTTGTCCTGACGCTGGGCATCGGCAACCACTGCGTTGAAAATTAGCGGCGGACTATAGGGCTAAAGGTTTGCTAATCAAAGTGCACTGGCCGGAGTCATGCAGTTCTCCGCTGCACGCTATTTTGGCTTTCGATTTTGGCCAAACAATCCGACAAAGAAATCATAGACTGGCAAGGCCACGCGGCTGAGCGCACGGTCGACATCATCGTCCGACAGGCGCGTGCGCGGCCAGCAATAGATTAGGGCGTATACGATCCAAATGATGAGAAACGTGAATACACCGGCAAAGATGACATCGGACGGAAAATGGCCGCCGGCCATCACGCGGATCGCTGCCATAGCCGTGCCGAGCGCAAGGGCCGCGCCAAAGGCGAAGGTACGCAATTGCGGCGGAGCCAATGCTGCCGGCGCGATAGTCCAGAAAGCGCCGGCCACGTCGCCGGACACAAACGCACAATTCGTCCGGCAATCACCGCGCGGGTCCCACCAAGCCACAAAATGTTCGTTGCCCCCAAACTGCGTGATGTCGATCGGCCGCGGGCGGCCCCAGTGATCCTTGAGTATCACATTGGCCATGAGGCCTGGCGCCAAAATCATAGTTACAATCAGGAAAACCACAGCACGCCCCGGTATCAGCAACTTGCGGCGCGGCAATATTAGCTTGATCACAACCGCGCCTACCGCCGTTGCTACCAGCGCTGTTCCGATCCACAGACCGACATTGCGTGCCGTCATCAGCGGGGGATAAATACGGAAAGCAAATGCGTTGTGGTTGGCATCCTCGACAGCATAAAAGTGCTCTGCGATGCGCAAATCCAGTTCGGGATAAAGACCAAACACCAGGCCGGCGACGACGCCTATCGTGAGCGCGCAAATGAGGCCGGTACGATTCATTCGCGCCTCGTCTAGCCGAGGCATTTGAAAATAGAAAGGCGGCATGACGCGTAGGCCGCTATATTGCGGCAATGACAATACCAACAATCGACTTCTGGTTTGAATTTGCGTCAACTTATTCCTATCCGGCGGCAATGCGCATTGCGTCATTGGCGAAGGCTGCCGGCGTGGCCGTCCGCTGGCGGCCATTTATGCTAGGACCAATTTTTAAGGCCTGGGCTGGGAGACTTCGCCATTCAATCTGTACCCAGCTAAAGGCCGCAATATGTGGCGCGATCTGGAGCGTATTTGCCTTGCAGACAACATGCCGTTCGTGCGGCCAAAATCGTCTCCGCAAAATACCTTGCAGGCCGCACGTGTTGCATTGGTGGGACTCGCCGAGAGTTGGCGTAAGGATTATTGCCGAGCTATCTATCGCGCCGAATTCGGTGAAGGCCGTAATGTCGAGGAAGAAGAGACCATCACGGAAATTCTGCAAAGTCTCGGACAAGACGCAGGTGCCGTGTTGCAACGGGCTCGATCGGACGGAATCAAGTCGCAACTTCGTGCACGCACCGAGGAAGCACAGCGACTCGACATATTCGGTTCGCCAACCTTCATCATCGCCGATGGTGAGTTGTTCTGGGGCAACGATCGGCTGGAAGCGGCGTCGAATTGGGCCGTCCACTAGATGGCTTTCGGCTCGCGCCAGCGGCCAGCGTTACGGCCGGCTATCAGCCAGTAGACAAGCCCACCAATGATCCCAGCTGCGGCCGCGAGCTGCAGGGCATTCGTGACAGGCGCAACATCGGTGGTGTTTTCGAGCCGCACGGAAATATCGGAGCCGTAATATGATGCCAACGCGACCAGAGCGCCCCCGACGCCATAGTAGAGAAAACTGCGCCAGCGCGCGGCCTCCGAGACAACGATCAGCACTGCCGCCGGCAGGATTGCGACGGCTCCAACGAAGCTGGTGGCAAAGAACGAAACGATGAAGAAGCTGAGGCGTTCGAAGGGATCTGCATCGACCCCCGCCCAGTCCGGCGCAATGATGCCGATTGCGAGAGTAACGCCCGCAGCCATAATGGCCACTATAAGCCCGAATACAATGACGATGATGCGGCCGAGGAAGGACATAATTTCATCCTTGATTAAATCGAGGCCATCAGTCCACCATAGCCATGGCGCGCAGCGCCATGCGTTCTCGCGCGGATAATTTTTGAGTCCCGCTCTTGAGCTGACCGCAGGCTGCCAAAATGTCGCGCCCGCGCGGCGTACGAACTGGCGACGCATAGCCGGCATCGAAAACGACCTGCGAGAACTTCTCGATCTGTTCCCAATCCGAGCATTCGTATTTGGTACCAGGCCAGGGATTGAATGGAATGAGGTTGATCTTTGCGGGTATGCCTTTCAGGGCTCGCACCAACGCTTTGGCGTCGTCGATAGAATCGTTCACGTCCTTAAGCATGACATATTCGAAGGTGATACGCTTTGAATTCGAAACGCCAGGATAATTGCGGCAGGCTTTCAGCAGGTCGGCGATCGGATATTTGCGATTGAGAGGCACCAGCTCATTGCGGAGGTCGTCGCGCACGGCATGCAGCGATACCGCCAGCATGCAGCCAATTTCCGCTCCGGTGCGCGCGATATTTGGCAAAACGCCTGAGGTGGAAAGTGTGATACGGCGCTTGGAAATGGCGATACCCTCACCATCTGCCACGATGAGAAGCGCATCGCGCACCGCGTCGAAATTATAGAGCGGCTCACCCATGCCCATCATCACGATATTGGTGATGCAACGCTCGCCATTTGGCACCACGCCATCTGTCGGCCGCGTACCTCCCGGCCAATCACCCAGACGATCACGCGCCGCCATTACCTGGCCCACGATCTCTCCCGCCGTTAGATTTCTGACCAGCCGCTGAGTGCCGGTATGGCAGAAGGTGCAATTAAGCGTGCAGCCAACCTGGCTGGATACACACAAGGTGCCGCGTTCAGTATCAGGAATGTAAACACACTCGACCTCGTGTGGGCGCTCACCCTGTACCTCACTGGGCAGCCGCAAAAGCCATTTGCGTGTGCCATCGACCGAAACCTGCTCTGCGACGAGCTCTGGACGAGCCAATGTGTAACGCTCGGCCAGCGCCACACGCAGTTCTTTCGACACGCTGGTCATTTCGTCGAACGTAGTGAATCCGCGAAAATACAACCAATGCCACAGCTGCTGCACACGCATCTTGCGCTGCGCCTCCGGCACACCAAGCGAGCTCAGCGCATTACCGAGCTGCCTTCGCGTAAAACCGATCAGCGACGGTCTTTCGGGCGCTACATAACGCTCGAGCGGCATCTTTTCGACGAAATCGCTCGAAGCCATGGCATGTCTGCCTGCTTTACCTTCGGATGAAGCACCAGCGCCGTTCGACGCTGAAGGCAATATAGGGTCCAAACGCCCTACTTGCACTCTTCCGCGACCTTGTCGAGCGCCTGGGCGATGCCTTTTAGGGAATAGGTATCAGTGGTTTTCGTGCCACGCGCCGACTCACTTTTGACCACAAGGTCGGAGCCTTTGCGCATGGTTTCCACCATTTGCGTCTCTTCGGCTGCGTTCTTGATCCAGGCACCGTCATTCTGTGTGTACATCGCATACGTCGCCGAGCCGATAGCAGCGGTCGCGTTATAGCCGGCTTTCTGCGGATAGCCAACGATCAACGATACCTCGTTCTTCACCTTTTCAGCCGGCCGAGTGGAGACGAAGGCGTACGAGGCGTCGCGAGCGCGACCTACTGGTTCACTGACAACCGATGTCGGCTTGGATAGTGCAAAGCAAATCTTTTTGCCGCCGGGCATTGCCCTGTAGGCACCCCATTCGCCAAATTGGCCAAGCAAAACGGCTTGATCGGTTGGATTGGCTGTTTTCTTCTGCTGTGCTGGGGTGTCGCTTGGATTGGCCGGCTTCTTCTGCTGCGCTGGGGTGTCGCTTGGATTTGCTGGCTTCTTCTGCTGCGCTGGGGCGTCGGTTGGCGACTTTTTCTGCTGCGCCGACGCGGAGGCGCTGAGTGTACAGACCGTCAAGATGGCAAAGAAAATGCGCAACAAATATTTGGTGTTCATCGGAGCCTACCGGTGACGACATCAGGAATCGGTGGATATTAACGCATTATGGGCGAATGTCGGCAATGTGAAGGCGGCAATCTAATCTGCCTTGCACGACCTCGAAAGCTGACGGCGTTGACAAAGGCGACGCCTTGCCCGGCCCGCGAGGCCTTGCTATTCGCGCTGCACAATTTTCAAACTCCGGCCCCATGAGAGCCCTGCTCTGCACTCGCTACGGCACGCCCGATGATCTGGAGTTCGCCGATATCGCTGAACCCACGGCGGGCCCCGGAGAGGTAGTGGTCAGAATCCACGCTGCGGCGCTGAATTTTTTCGACACGTTGATCATTGCCGGCAAATACCAGTTCAAACCAGCGCCGCCTTTTTCGCCCGCCGCCGAATTCGCCGGCACTGTCGAGAGCCTTGGTACCGGTGTCACCTCGTTCAAGACAGGCGACCGGGTGCTCGGCTACATGACCTACGGTGCGGCACGCGAAAGGGTCGCGATCGCTGTCGACAAGTTGACCAGAGTTCCCGATGCGCTCGATTTCGACCGCGCTGCGGGCATTTGCATCACCTATGGCACCACCTTTCATGCGCTCAAGGATCGCGCCGCACTCAGGGCTGGCGAATCGCTGGTGGTGCTCGGTGCGGCCGGAGGCGTAGGTCTCGCTGCCATCGAGCTCGGGAAGATCATGGGTGCGCGTGTGATCGCCTGCGCATCATCGGATGAGAAGCTCGCCTTTGCGCGCAAACATGGCGCCGATGAAGGCATCAATTACGCCAGCGGCGATCTCAAGGAAGCCTTACGGCGCGCCACCGACGGACGCGGCGCGGATGTAATCTATGACCCCGTCGGCGGTCCCTACACTGAGCCCGCACTGCGCTCGATCGCATGGAAGGGGCGTTTCCTTGTCGTGGGTTTTGCTGCCGGCGACATTCCCAAGCTGCCGCTCAATCTCGTGCTGTTGAAGGGCTGCGATGTGCTTGGTGTGTTCTGGGGCTCGTTCATCGAACGCGATCCCCAAGGTCACCGTGCCAATACGCAACAGCTTCTCGACTGGTGCGCGCAGCGAAAATTGTCGTCGCATGTGCACGCGGTCTACCCACTTGCAGAAGCGCCGGCTGCACTCAAGGCGATCGCTGCGCGGCAAGTTATGGGCAAGGTGCTTTTGAGGCCATGACTCGCTGCAGCAAATCGCGGAGTCGCGTTCCGCGCCTATATTTTCGAAAACTCCGCAAGCTTGTTCCTGGCCGCCGCGCGATGCTCAGGACTGATGTAGGTCGTGACCAGATTGATCGTCGCCGCCAGCAACGCCGCGTCATCGGTAAACCCCAGTATGGGCAGCACGTCGGGAATGGCATCAATCGGCAATACAAAATAAGCGATCGCGCCTATCAAAGATACCTTGACCGGCATCGGCGTGTTGCGATCGAAGGCACAATAGTAGGCGGTGAGCAAATCTTCAGCGAAGGGAATTGACGCCGCGACGCGGCGCAGTTTGCGCCAAAAGCGATCGAGGAGCACCCGCTCTTCGTCTTGCGGGATTGCAGACTGCGCGAATGCCATGGCATCAATGTGGTTAGCAATCAAGGTGTATGCAAGGACCCACCTTCCGCGAGGCCCTAAGCGGAAGCGATTTTTTTCATGGCCTCAGCAAGTTTAACATCAAGCTCGGTCAGGCCCCGCATCATGGGTCGAGAGCGTCACCTCGACGGTCTTGTCATTGAACCATTACGGATGATAGTCCATTTTTTCCGCGACCAACGCCTACGCTATAACCCGAAAGCCTGGCTGAGGTTCTCGAAACAAATTTCGACCCTCGCAAAGGGTTCGCACCGATATTACCTTTTTGCACGTTGATCTCGACCATACGAGGCGTCCATGTCCTGGTCATTAAATATCGGCAGGGTAGCGGGGACCGTTGTTCGCGTCCATCTGACCTTCCTCTTGTTCCTCGCCTGGATTTTCGCGGCAAGCTACGCCTCCGGCGGCGCAGAGACTGCTTGGGACAGCCTCGTTTTCATGACCCTGCTCTTTCTGTGCGTGCTCCTGCACGAGTTCGGCCACATCTTCACAGCGCGCGCTTTCGGGGTGCCGACTCCTTATGTGACGCTCTTACCGATTGGCGGAGTAGCACAGCTCGAGCGCATCCCGGAGGAACCATGGGAAGAATTCCTCATCGCTATCGCCGGACCGATGGTCAACATCGTAATCGTGGGTGCGCTCGTATTCCTGTTTGACACACATTTGCGGCCGAGCGCCGCGGCGGCCGTCGATAATCTGAAGATCCCGCTGGTCGATCGGCTGGCTGCGGTAAATCTCTTCCTCGCTTTGTTCAATATGATTCCCGCATTCCCTATGGACGGCGGGCGAGTGCTGCGAGCCTTGCTTGCCAGTCGCCTGGGCTACGTGCGTGCGACCGAGATCGCGGCGTCGATCGGGCAATTTGTTGCCTTCGCCTTGGGCTTCATCGGACTAATGTTCAATCCGATCCTGATTTTTATCGCTATATTCGTCTATCTGGCCGCGTCTTCAGAGGCACATATGGTCGCGCTGCGCGCAGCCTCACGTGGCGTGCCAGTAAGCTATGCCATGATGACGCAATTCGCGACATTATCTCCGCAGGCGCATATCGACGAAGCCGTGCAAACCTTGTTGCAAACGAGCCAAGGAGAATTTCCTGTGGTGGATGGCGCCGGCAAACCGATAGGAGTACTCGGCCGTGGCGACCTGATTCGCGCCATCAAATCATTAGGTCCGGATGCACGCGTTGCCGATGCAATGACTGCGGAGGTGCCGACGATCAGCCACCGCGTTACGCTTGAGCAGGCCTTCAAGCTCCTACAGCAGAAATCAGCACCTGCCGTCGGCGTCACCGACGCTGGTGGAAAGCTCGTGGGGCTTGTCACCAGCGAAACCATCGCCGAGATGATGATGCTGCAGGAAGCGTTGCCACGCGGCGTGCGCCTCGGGCCTTGGAGCCGTCCGGCGGGCGCTTAACGTGCCGGAGTCATCGAGCCCTCGAATAAGCGAACCCGCCATGCGCGCGCTTGACCGCACACCCGGTCCGCGCGTCGTCTTTCAAAGCGCAGCGAGCAAGAAGCAAAGAGACAATCTTGCACCATGCTTCGGCCCGCAGTTATTTGTTGGCGATCAACGGAGGGAGACCGAGACGTTGACAGTGACGCTCAAGGATGTCGGTGGTCGGGCGCTATGGGCAACTTCTATCGAGCCAAAATTTGACCAAAGATGCGCAGTCATTCATGGCCGCTAAGCAAAAACCTAGGCGCTGGACGGAGGCCTTAAGCACAGGATTTCGGCTGTTGTCACCGATGCGTCATGCAAGCGTCGACGATTTGTCAGCGACCCAGACCAAGCTTCTGTGCTCAACAGGGAAATGGGAGGCATAGATGGCGATCCGGATTGGCTCGGCTCCGACACGTCGGCGCTTTCTGGCAACGAGCGGGGCCGCAACAGCTCTGATGACAATTAGCGGTATTGCCCGCCCATTCATCAGCCGCGCCAATGACCGCCCTTTGATCACGCACGGCCTCCAATCGGGAGATGCTTCCATCGATTCCGGAGTGATTTGGGCTCGTGCTGATCGCCCCTCACGCATGCTGGTGGAAATCGCGACCACCGATAACTTCAAAGATATCCGCACTGCCGCTTTCGTCGACGCACTGCCGGAGAGCGACTTCACTGCCAAGCTTCTGGTCGAGAACCTCCCGGCTGCGCAGGAAATCTTCTATCGCGTGCGTTTTCAGGACCTCGCCTCGCCGACCATTGTTGGCGAACCGCAAGTGGGCCGTTTCCGCACTGCGCCGACCGATCGCCGCTCTGTCAGTTTCTTGTGGTCCGGCGATACTGCGGGGCAAGGCTGGGGCATCGATGAATCGCGTGGCGGCATGCGCACCTACGCGACAATGCTGAAGAACCGACCCGACTTTTTCATCCATAACGGCGACAATATTTATGCCGACGAACCAATCGCAGCAGAGCAGAAGATGCCCAATGGGCAAGTGTGGCGGAACATCCTGACCGAGGACAAATCAAAGTCGGCGGAGACGCTTACCGAGTTCCGCGGCAACTACAAATACAATCTGCTTGACAAAAACTTGCGGGCGTTCAACGCCGAGGTACCGATTTTCACGCAATGGGACGATCATGAGGTCACCAATAACTGGTGGCCGGGCGAACCACTGACGCGCGCCGAACACCAGCGCAAGAAGTACGTAGAGAAGAACGTCTCGCTGCTCTCCGCCCGCGCCGCCCGCGCATTCCATGAATACATGCCATTGCGCTCGACACAGGCGGAACCGGGTCGGGTGTACCGCAAGATTTCTTATGGCCCTCTGCTCGATGTATTCATGCTCGATATGCGCAGCTATCGCGGTCCTAATGGGGAAGGCAAGGAAGAAAGTTATGGCCCCGCCGCTTACTTCCTTGGTCCAACACAAATCGCCTGGCTAAAGCAGGAACTAGCGAATTCGCGTGCGACCTGGAAGGTCATTGCGGCCGACATGCCTATCAGCCTGCTGGTGGTCTATGACCTCGATCGCAAATGGGGCATCGAAGCCGTTGCGCAAGGCGATCATGGCGCGCCGCGCGGACGCGAGCTTGAAATCGCCGACTTACTTTCGTTCATCAAGCGCACGCCCGTACGCAACACCGTTTGGATCACAGCGGATGTGCACTATACCGCCGCCCATTATTATGACCCCAACAAGGCGGCATTTCAGGATTTCGAGCCGTTCTGGGAATTCGTCTCTGGCCCGATTCATGCCGGCACCTTTGGTCCCAATTCGCTCGACAATACCTTTGGTCCACAGTTGGTTTACGTGAAGGCGCCGACAAAGGAGCAAGGCAAGAATCTGCCGCCCAGCGACGGCATGCAATTTTTCGGGCATATCGTAATTGATGGCGCCAGTCAGCAGATGACGGTGACGCTTAAGGACGCCGATGATCGCGCGCTGTGGACGGAAACTCTCGACCCCAAGTTTGGCTAGTCAAGTCTCAACCTAAAATCGTGACGGTCGGTTTACCATGCTCGAGCGCGTGGTGGGGCCGGAGGTTGCATCCCCGCTCTGCGTAACTATATTGCCCGCAGCAGTCGCGGGCCCAACAGGATTGCCTTCTGGCAATCCTGTTGCATTTTAAGAAATGGATTCCCGAAGGAAATCCTATGTCAGGCCCGCGTTTTGTTTCGGGAAAACGATGGACCTTCGCAACATTGCCATCATCGCGCACGTCGACCACGGCAAGACCACCCTGGTTGACCGCCTTCTGCAGCAATCTGGCGCGTTCCGCGAGAACCAGCGCGTGATCGAGCGCGCCATGGATTCAAGCGACCTCGAGCGCGAGCGCGGTATCACAATCCTGGCCAAGGCAACGTCGGTTGTCTGGAAAAACACGCGCATCAATATTGTCGATACGCCCGGCCACGCTGATTTCGGCGGCGAGGTCGAGCGCATTCTGAACATGGTCGATGGGGCACTGGTGCTGGTCGATGCCGCCGAAGGTCCGCTCCCGCAAACCAAATTTGTCGTGTCCAAGGCGCTCAAGATGAACCTCAAGCCCATCGTGGTCATCAACAAGGTTGACCGCGCGGACGCGCGCGCAACCCAAGTGGTGAACGAGGTATTCGACCTGTTCGCCGCCCTCGACGCCACCGAGGGACAGCTTGACTTTCCAATTCTTTATGGCTCGGCCAAGGAAGGTTGGATGGCACCAGCATTGGAAGGGCCGAAGGAGTCGATGGTGCCGCTCTTTGACCT
>DATFXJ010000138.1:0-3938 GCA_035315965.1 Pseudolabrys sp. | reverse complement strand
CCATCGACTGGCTGGCGAACGAGGCAATCGCAAGGAGGGTAATGGCGCTGGTTGCGCTGCCGCGCGATATCCGCGGTATAGAGGACAAAGTTGACTCCGGCGGGCCCGGCGGGCTTTCTACCGCGCGAGTGATTTCAAGCAAATCTGCGATGATCGACAAGACCTACCAGCCTTCGGACGTCGAGGGCCGCATATACCGGACTTGGGAGCAGGCGGACGCCTTCCGCGCCGGCCGGCCCGAGCGGGCTGACGCGAAGCCTTACTCTATCGTCATCCCGCCGCCGAACGTCACCGGGTCACTGCACATGGGCCACGCGCTCAACAACACGCTCCAGGACATCCTCTGCCGCTTCGAGCGCATGAACGGCAAGGATGTGCTCTGGCAGCCGGGCACCGATCACGCTGGCATCGCAACGCAGATGGTGGTTGAACGGCAGCTGATGGAGCGGCAGGAGAAAGGCCGCCGCGATATGGGACGCGAAGCCTTTCTCAAACGCGTGTGGGAGTGGAAGGCGGAGAGTGGCGGCACGATCATCAATCAGTTGAAACGCCTGGGCGCCTCCTGCGACTGGTCGCGCGAGCGCTTCACCATGGACGAGGGGCTGTCGCGTGCCGTTCTCAAAGTTTTTGTGGAACTTTATCGCGCGGGCCTGATCTACAAGGACAAGCGCCTGGTCAACTGGGACCCGAAGCTACTCACGGCAATTTCCGATCTTGAGGTGATCCAGGCCGAGACCAAGGGTTACCTCTGGCAACTGCGCTATCCGATCGAGCGCAAGACATTCAATCCGGACGATCCGTCTACCTTCATCGTGGTGGCGACGACGCGTCCTGAAACGATGCTTGGCGACACCGCCGTCGCAGTGCATCCCGACGACGAGCGCTACAAGAATCTGGTCGGCAGGAATGTGATCCTACCATTGGTCGGACGAAAAATTCCGATCATCGCGGACGATTATACCGATCCGGAGAAGGGCAGCGGCGCGGTGAAGGTCACGCCTGCACACGACTTCAACGATTTCGAGATCGGGAAGCGGCATAACCTACCACAAATCAATATCTTCAGCGTCGAAGCCAAACTTCAACTTAAAGGCAATGCCGATTTTATCGCTGGCGTGCCGAAGTCCCCCGATCTCGATGCGACGCTGGCCCTGCACGGCACAGACCGTTTCGTCGCACGCAAGACAATCCTCAGGCGGCTCGAAGAAAAAGGGCTGGTCGAGAAGGTCGAGCCGCAGTCTCATGTCGTTCCACATGGCGACCGCTCGCACGTCGTGATCGAGCCGTTTTTGACCGACCAGTGGTATGTCAACGCGAAAGAGCTTGCAAAGCCGGCGATCGTGGCCGTGCGTGCTGGCAAGACCAGATTCATCCCGAAGAATTGGGAGAAAACCTACTTCGACTGGATGGAGAACATCCAGCCCTGGTGCATCTCGCGCCAACTCTGGTGGGGCCACCAAATTCCGGCGTGGTACGGACCTGACGGGAAAGTGTTCGTGGCTATGACCGAGGGCGAGGCGCTGGTCGAGGCCCAGAGGCATTACGGCAAAAAGACGACGCTAACGCGCGACGAGGACGTGCTCGACACCTGGTTCTCGTCCGCGCTGTGGCCATTCTCGACGCTTGGCTGGCCGGACAAAACCAACGAACTCCGGCGCTACTATCCGACCTCCACGCTGGTGACGGGTTTCGACATTATCTTCTTCTGGGTCGCGCGCATGATGATGATGGGTCTCCACTTCATGAAGGAGATTCCGTTTGACGAGGTCTACATCCATGCGCTGGTTCGCGACGCCTCCGGTGCCAAGATGTCGAAGTCGAAAGGCAATGTCATCGATCCCTTGGCGCTGATCGATGAATACGGCGCGGATGCACTGAGATTCACGCTCGCTGCAATGGCGGCCCAGGGCCGCGACATCAAGCTTTCGACCCAACGCGTCGAAGGGTATCGTAATTTCGCGACCAAACTGTGGAACGCGGCACGCTTTGCCGAGATGAACAGTTGCACTTCGGTACAGGGCTTTAATCCGGGGTCCGCCGAGGAAACGCTCAATCGTTGGATCGCGCACGAAACGGCGAAGGCCGCGACCGAGATCACGGAAGCGATCGAGGCCTATCGATTTAACGATGCCGCAGCTGTGGTCTACCGTTTCGTCTGGAATATTTATTGCGATTGGTATCTGGAGTTGGCGAAACCGCTTCTCGCAGGGGCGGACGAAGCGAGCAAGCGCGAGACGCGGGCCATGGTGGCCTGGGCACGCGACGAGATCCTCAAATTGCTGCACCCGTTCATGCCGTTCATCACCGAAGAGTTATGGGCAATCACATCTGAACCGGTCATGATGAGAGAAAAACTGCTTGCCCTGAGTGAATGGCCGCGGCTGAACGGTCTCGAAGACAAAGCCGCTGAGACGGAGATCGGCTGGGTCATCGACCTTGTCACTGCGATCCGGTCTGTGCGGGCCGAAATGAACATCACCGCATCGATCCCGCTCGTGCTTGCCGGGGCGTCGGTCGAGACCAAAGCGCGCGCCGAACGTTGGACCGAGTTCATTAAGCGGCTCGCGCGGGTGTCGGAAATTTCATCCTCAAGCACCGCACCGCGAGGCTCAGTGCAATTCATCGTGCGCGGAGAGACGGTAGCGCTCCCGCTAAAGGGTGTGATCGACCTTGCGGCCGAACGTGCGCGGCTCGAGAAAGAAATGCAGAAGGCGGATGCAGACGTTGCGCGTGTCGACACCAAACTCAAAAATCCGAATTTCATGGCGCGCGCGCCCGAAGAAGTGGTCGAGGAGGAGAAAGAAAAGCGCGAGGAAGCTCTGGACCGCAAAGCGATAATCACCGCAGCACTGGAGCGGCTGAAGGGGGCGACATGATCGACCCCAACAACTGTCCGGGCAACGACACGCTTATGCTGACCGCCAAGAGCGCCATCTAGCCGACCTTGACATGCCGGCTTCCACGCACGAGCTAATCCGCTCGCGGGATGGCATGAAAATCTGTGGCTCAGTCTATGGCGGCGGAATCTTCGGGAAGAACAAGGATCCCGATCGCCGCCATCGCGATGATCGATCTCGCATCGGAATTGCTCGAGCGCACCATCGGTTTCGGTGCCAATATCGCGCCACATAGCGGGCTGTGAGTTTGTGCAACCGTCACCCGGCTGGAACGCATCATGGGGTCAAGCCCGCATGACACTTTGTGGTACGCGTTTTATTGCACGCGACAATTTTCATCGAAATGGCTTGCTCAAGAACTTTGACCCCTTCAGTCCATACCGCCACGGTTTTTCCGCGGCCTTGGTGATACCGATGCGCACGCCGATTGCGATCACTGGTATTTCACTGCGTGCCCGCAGCTCGAATGGCGCACGATCTAGTAGCAGGCCATTGTGCTTCTGAGTCACACCAAGCGCTTCGCACACTTTGCCCGGGCCGGAACACAGTGCGCTCTCTTCATGTTGGCCACGACGACGACGCATCGCCGCCACTCCTTGCGTTGGCTCGATCGCGCGGATCAACACGGCGCTGGCGCTGCCTTCGTCCTCGCACACAAAGTTCAGACACCAGTGAATTCCGTAAGAGCGATAGACATAGGCATAACCCGCTGGCCCGAACATTACTGCATTGCGTTCGGTGCGGCCGATGTAGGAATGCGCGGCCGGGTCGGTATGGTGATAGGCCTCGACTTCGACGATCAGGCCGCCCGTGCCGTCGACCAGCAATGTTGCGCCAATAAGTTCGGGCGCAACCTCATGCACCGAGCGGGCGAAAAATGAGCGGCGAAGACGATGGTGTTGGGGCATGTGTGCTGATCCCCGCGTTTCTCTCCCGTCATTCCCGTAAAAACGGAGATCCCGTTACTCTTCGTAAAAACTGGATACCCGCTTGCGCCGGCACGAGCGGTGACTGTCCACAGGCGGTGACTCGTCCACAGCC
>DATFXJ010000137.1:0-2983 GCA_035315965.1 Pseudolabrys sp. | reverse complement strand
GGCATGCTCATCCGCGAGCTGAATGTGAAACCAGAGGTCGTCACCGGCCACGATTTTCGCAGCTACTCGTCAGCGGTAAAGATGGCGCTCGTCTCGGGTCTGATGGCCTCGGGCTGCAAGGTCCTAGACATTGGCCTGGTTATCACACCGATGGCTTATTTCGCCCAATTTGAACTCAACGTCCCCTGCGTCGCGATGGTCACCGCGTCGCATAACGACAATGGCTGGACTGGCGTCAAAATGGGCGCCGACAGGCCTCTTACTTTTGGGCCGGTAGAAATGAAACGACTCAAAGAAATCGTGTTGGGTGGGAAGTTCGATCTCAAAAGTGGCGGTAGTTACGAGTTCGTGGAGAATTTTCCAG
Source organism: Pseudolabrys sp. (assembly GCA_035315965.1). Classification (GTDB taxonomy): domain Bacteria; phylum Pseudomonadota; class Alphaproteobacteria; order Rhizobiales; family Xanthobacteraceae; genus Pseudolabrys. Next base: position 2,619 of record DATFXJ010000137.1, on the reverse strand, counting down.
AGCGCTACATCGCCGATCTGACCAAGCGGCCAAAGCTCAGGCGCAAACTCAAGGTCGTGGCCGCCTGCGGCAACGGCACCGCCGGCGCTTTCGCGCCGAGAATTCTGCAAGCGATCGGGTGCGAGGTCGTTCCGCTTGACTGCGATCTCGATCACACGTTCCCGCGATACAATCCCAACACCGAAGATATGAAAATGCTGCACGCTATGCGTGATGCAGTGCTGGTCAATCGCGCGGACGTTGCGCTCGGTTTCGACGGCGACGGGGATCGATGTGGCGTCGTGGATAACGAGGGCGAGGAAATTTTCGCCGACAAGGTCGGTGTCATGCTGGCGCGCGATATGTCGACCATGCATCGGAACAAAACCTTTGTCGTGGACGTGAAGTCGACCGGCTTATTTCTTACCGATCCAGTGCTGAAGGCAAATGGCGTCAAGGCGGACTATTGGAAAACCGGCCATTCCTACATCAAGCGTCGTGTGAACGAGCTTGGCGCCATTGCAGGTTTCGAGAAGTCCGGACATTTCTTTTTCAACGAGCCGTTCGGCCGAGGTTACGACGACGGCATGATTTTCGCGCTGGTCGTCTGCGACATGCTTGACCGCAACCCGGGAAAGACCATGGCCGATCTTCGCAAAGCGCTGCCGAAGACCTGGTGCTCGCCCACAATGTCGCCCCATTGCGACGACGAGGAGAAATATGCAGTCGTTGATGCGGTCGTGAAGCGGTTCGAGGCGGCCAAGGCGAACGGCGACAAGGTGGCCGGCCAGCCTATTCGCGAACTGGTTACCGTGAACGGCGTGCGGGTAACTATTGAAGATGGCACCTGGGGCCTGGTTCGGGCTTCATCCAACAAGCCGGAGCTTGTGGTCGTGGTCGAGAGCCCGGTTTCCGAAGAGCGCATGCGAGAAATGTTTCACGCGGTCGACGGCGTGCTGCAAACACATCCGGAAGTGGGTGCTTATAATCAGACAATTTGACGGTCGGCGCCCTCAAGATTTTTTTCGAGTGCGTCGACCCGCGGTCAGCACTTCCAGAAATGCTGAAATTTTTGGCGAGCGAGCCCCTTTGCGCCAAATCAGCACGGTCGGCGCGTGACTGAGTTCCGCGGGTAGCGAGTGGATGCTGAGTTTGGCTTGCGGAAACGTATTGAGCACCATGCGCGGCAGAATCGAAATGCCCATGCGTGCAGCAGTGCAACCGATGAGTGCGTGCCAAGACGACATTTCGACGATGCGCTCCGGAAGTACACCAGCGCGTGCGAACCATTGCTGCATGCGCAGGCGGTAGACGCAGCCATGTTCGAAAGCAAGCACGGTTCGCGATACTACATCGCGCGGCGAACGGATAGGTTTGTGGCCGGCCTCGGCCACCAACACTAACTCTTCGTCATAGACAATCACTTTATCCAAGGATGGATTGCTAACCGGCTCCGCGACCAGAGCGGCGTCGAGTTCGCCAGCAAGCACGGCGGCAAGCAGGCGAGGGATCGTATCGGAATGCAGATCCAGTTGTACGTCGGGATAACGCCGGTGGTAGACGCTGAGCGGCTCCGGCAAGCGGATCGCGGCGGTGCTTTCGATTGAACCAAGGCGGAACGGCCCACGAGGCGCGCCGTCGTGAACCGCGTCACGCGCCTCCTGCGCAAGGTCGAGCAGGCGGTCGGCATACTCGAGTAACAACTTGCCGGTGGGTGATAGGTGAAGGCGCTTGCCCTCCCGGATGAACAGGTCCACACCAAGGTCCTCCTCAAGCTGCCGCACCCGCGTGGTCACGTTGGACTGCACGCGATTGAGCTTTTCGGCGGCACGGGTGATCCCGCCTTCGTTCACCACCGAGCGAAAAATACGAAGATCGGCCAAATCCATCGTTCTCTCCATGAGAACAAAAAAATTATAATTATTCATTTTATGAGATTTATATCCGCGCGTAAAGACCTTGCTATTGACAAAGGAGGTCCGTCATGAGGCACGAAATGATCAATTTCACAGTGTTGGGCTATCGGCGCCTGACGGCCGAGGAGCGCGCCGAGGTAAAGTGTTGGGCGATCGCGCGCGCTCATGCCGAGCGTAGCCGGGCATTGCGCGAGATGCTCGCCGGGTTTGCGGCCATCTTGTGGAAGTTGGTGGTCATGACTATGCAGTGGTCCAAAACCTGTCGCGCGCGCTACGCTCAGTACATGGCAGCTGCCGAGCTGCGCTCACTCAATGATTTTGAGCTCAAAGATATTGGTGTGTGCCGATGCGAAATCAATGCGCTCGCCTTTGGCGGCCGAACGTAAAGCACCGCTGCTCACTAAAAATTTCCATAACGGGTGCGGCAGGTGGCAGTCTGTAGTATTGGTGTACCATGCGCATCGCAATTCTTGGCGCCGGGCCAGCGGGACTGTATCTCGCATATTTGATCAAGCGGCGTCGTCTGGACACCAATGTGACTATCATCGAGCAGAATCAGGCCGACGCCACATTCGGCTTTGGCGTCGTGTTCTCCGAGCGCGCATTGGAATTTCTGCGCGAAGATGACGAGGCGACCCATTCAGCAATCACGCCGCACGTTGAGTCATGGCATGACATTGCTATCGTCCATCGCGGCGAGCGCGTGGTCATCGATGGTGTCGGT
>DATFXJ010000136.1:0-32720 GCA_035315965.1 Pseudolabrys sp. | reverse complement strand
GGCGACCGCGAGCTTGCCGACATTGGTATCAGCCGCTCCGATATTGCGCGAGTTGCCTGGAACGCCGCGCATCGCGACTAGCTTCGACTTTCCGACAAGCTGAATAACGCCCGCGAAAGCTTGCGGGCGTTTCGCTTTATCGGCCCTGAGGGGTCCCCCTAGTCCAGGGTCTTCCAACGCTCCAGCGGCATAATTTCCAAAGGCTGCCCGTAGCCAACTGTCGAGGATTCTATCGACCAATTGGCGCCAGTAGCCTTTTCGGTAAGCACAGCGGTGGCATGCGGCGGCCGCCCGTCGACCACGTAGCCGCGCGCCTCGGGCACGTCCACGTCGTAATAGCGCAACAGGTTCAGCTGATCGAGAACGAGTAGAAGGCTGGTGGTGTTGCGACTGGCGTCGTGCCGGCCACCGGACCAACACGCCGATCAAACCATGCGCCTGCTACTCCTACTGCCTTGCGCTCTGCCGCCGCCGACGATTTGCCCGCTGCCAGCAGCTGAGCGAGTTTGGCGCGGTCGCTGCCTGTCAAGTCCAGTTCAGCGCGATATTTGCAACCGAAGCCGTGACAGACGAAAACGACGGTTGGCGGTGGGCGGGGTAACCGAGAAGCCTTCATAGGCGGCATCAGCGACGCCGGGCTTTGTCGCGCCGCTGGCGATTGATAGAGCGGCGGCGAACGCAAGGCAGCCCACAACGACATAAACCTTTAACCTTTGCTTTCGGAGGCATGCTTAACCCTTTACCGCCGTTGCAGCTAGCCGCCCATAAGCCTAATGATCATCGAATGACAACGAGCCAATTACAAGCGGTGCACGTCATTGGCGGCGGTCTCGCCGGGTCGGAGGCAACCTGGCAGCTTGCGCAAGCCGGAGTACCCGTTGTGTTGCATGAAATGAGGCCATTGCGTGTAACACCGGTGCACAAAACCGACGGTTACGCAGAACTGGTCTGCTCGAATTCATTCCGCTCGGATGACAGCGAGCATAACGCGGTCGGTCTTCTGCATCAGGAAATGCGCAGGCTCGGTTCGCTGATCATGCGCGCTGCCGATACGAACCAGGTGCCGGCGGGCGGAGCACTGGCAGTCGATCGGGACGGTTTTTCAGTGGCGGTGTCGGCTGCGCTCGCTGCCCATCCGCTTGTCACACTTGAACGCGGGGAAGTCGCTTCGCCTCCGGATGATTGGGACAATGTCATCATCGCGACTGGCCCGCTGACTTCACCCGATCTTGCCGCCGCTATTGGCGATCTGACTGGAGAACGGCAACTCGCTTTTTTCGACGCCATAGCGCCGATTGTATATCGCGACAGCATTGACCTGAGCCGGGCCTGGTTCCAGTCCCGTTATGACAAGTGTGGGCCCGGCGGCACAGGCGCCGACTATATCAATTGTCCGCTGTCACGCGAACAATATGAGGCTTTTGTTGCCGCCCTGTTGGCCGGCGACAAAACCAGCTTTCATGAATGGGAAACAAGCACGCCCTATTTCGATGGCTGTCTGCCAATCGAGGTGATGGCCGAGCGGGGTTCGGAGACCCTGCGACACGGCCCGATGAAACCATTCGGCCTGACCAACCCGCACGCACCGGACAGCAAGCCCCATGCGGTGGCGCAGCTCCGGCAAGACAACAAGCTGGGCACCTTGTTCAACATGGTCGGCTTTCAGACCAAGCTCAAACATGGCGAGCAGGTCCGGATCTTTCGCAGCATTCCGGGTTTGGAGAACGCGGAATTTGCGCGGCTGGGCGGGCTACATCGCAACACGTTTCTCAATTCGCCAAAACTGCTCGATCAAATCTTACGGCTGAGAGCAAACACGCGCTGGCGCTTCGCCGGCCAGATTACCGGTTGTGAGGGATATGTGGAATCCGCCGCCGTCGGCCTGCTGGCTGGGCGTTTTGCCGCCGCCGAGCGGCGCAGCGAAAGGGTCGCGCCCCCACCCGCTACCACGGCGCATGGCGCGCTGCTTGCGCATATAACCGGTGGCCATATCGACCCGATCGATGCGGGGCCTTCCTCGTTCCAGCCGATGAACGTGAATTTCGGCTTGTTTCCGCCGCTGCAAGAGGATCCGGCATTTGATCGACATAGTAAGTTAGGCAGAACAACCGCCAAGGCGCTCGCGCGCAAAAGCTCGCTGACCTCGCGCGCCCTCGCCGATCTCGGCTGCTGGATTGCCGGCGAACTGCCGACAGCGGCAGCCGAGTAATCGCTCACGCGCCAATCCGCCTAAAGGACTTTGCCGCTCGCCAGATGCACCATTGCTTTCGCCAGGGCGTCGTATGCGGCGGGTGGAACGGATCATAATCGGGCCTATCCAATTCGAGCAGCCACCGCCGCAGCGGTGCCAATGGTAAAAAGCTGGGTCGCGCAACGACAGGAATATCCGCACTGGCGCTGCCGATGAGCGCAAGGTTACGGCGCGCCCGCAAGCGCAGCTCGGCTAACGCTGCACGGAGCTCGGGTGTGACGCGCATCGCAAAAATGTCGTCTGGGTCGGCTTGGTAGTGTCGAAGGACTTCGAGCGGGACGTAAAGCTGACGACGAGCCGCATGGTGTGGCAGGAGAGCCAGCACGTTAGCGATTGTTTTGGCCTCGCCGGCTGTCGCGCTGAGGCCGGGGGTTGCCGAACCGATCCCGCCGGCCAGGATGCGAGCGGCCAATTCGAAAATACTCCCTTCGGTCCGTAAGGCATACGACCGGAGCGCTTCAAACCCCGACATGGGTTCGTTGTAGACGTCGAAGCGACGCGCCTCGATCAGATCAATCAGCCGTTCGCTTGATAAATCGTAGCGTGTCAGTGTTTCCGACAGAGCCGCTGAAACTGGATTCGCCGCAGCCTCGGTGGCGCGCTCTCCCAGCAGCATCTCACGCCACCATTGCAGCCGGATCTCGCCCGGCATCGGTTCGCGCGCAAGATCGCGAACGCGCAAAATTTCCACGTCGAAAGCATATAGTGCAAACAGTGCATCGCGTTTGTCGACCGGCGCGAACAACGTCGCCAGATATCGGTCGCGATCGACCTCGCGCACCAACGCCGTGCAATGTTTGAAATGATCTCCCATTCGACGATCTAGCGCGCCGACTCGGCCACAGCGATTAACCTGGCGCCGACAGGGCGGTTTTCCGCAAGGAGAATGTTATAGGTTCGTACGGCGGCGCCCGTCGCCATCGCGTCGACCGAAAGCGCCAATTCGCGAAATCTTTTCCGTATAGTTTCGGGCAACGTCCAGGGATCTGGGCCAGCCCCGATCAGAAAAAAATCAAGGCTTTCGGCGCGGTCAAAGACCGCCGATAGCGTTGCCTCCATCAGCTCGGTCACATCGTTGACCGACCAGGCCCAGATGCCGTCTGGAAAGCAAAGCAAGGAACCGCGGTGTGACATTCCGGCGAAACGGAAGCCTCTGTTTTTGTAAGCGTCGATGGGCGCGGGGCGCTGCGAATGCGGGGCGTCGGCGCGGCTGCCGAGCACCATCTATTTGCCTCGGTCTGGCCCAGTGAGAGCGTCGCGGCCGGTGCCGACACCGAGATAAATCAAGATCGGTGAAGCGATAAATACTGATGTGTAGGTGCCGACCAGGACGACACCGAACATCATGGTCGCGGTAAAGCTGTGAATCGCCTGTCCGCCGAACAGCAGCAGCGCCAGCAGGGCGAGAGAGACAGTGACGTGTGTGATCACCGAGCGCGAAAGCGTCTGATTGACCGAAGCATTGAGCAGATCGGGCATCGGCAATTTGCGATATCGGCGAAGCATTTCCCGAATACGGTCATAGATGACGACCGTGTCATTCAAGGAATAACCCAGGATCGTCAGCAGTGCGGCAATGCTGGTAAGGTCAAAGTCTATCTGGGTTATTGACATGAACCCGATGGTGAGCACGATGTCATGAACGTTCGCGATCATGGCGCCGAGCGCAAACTGCCATTCGAACCTAAACCACAGATAAATCAGGATCGCGAAGATCGCGAGCATCAGGCCAACCACGCCATAGGAAAGCAGTTCGCCCGAAACGCGCGGACCCACCACTTCCACGCGGCGGTATTCGACTTCATCGCCAAGCGCTCCGCGCACCTTGGCGACGGCCTGCTGCTGTGCCAGCTCCCCCCCCGGCTGCTCGGCGATGCGGATGAGTACATCGTTCGGCGCGCCGAATTGTTGCAGCTGCACTTCGCCGAGACCCAGCGAGCCAAGTGCAGCGCGCATTTTAGCGAGATCTGCCGCACCCGCCTTCGACTGCACTTCAATCAAGGTGCCACCCTTGAAATCGATACCGAAATTCAGGCCGTGGAAAAAATAAAGCGATATCGCCAGGATCGACAGCAGCGCGGAGAGCGGAAAGCTGACGCGCCGGAAGCGCATGAAATCGAACTTTGTGTCATCGGGAACGATGCGTAGCAGGCGCACGACATAGTTTCCTTAGATGGGCACGCGCTGCGGGCGTCGCGCCCGCACCCAGTAGGCAACGATCAGCCGTGTCAGGGTGAATGCGGTGAAAACCGTCGTGATGATGCCAATGCCAAGCGTAACGGCAAAGCCGCGCACCGGGCCAGTGCCAATGTAAAACAGTACTGCGGCGGCGATGAAGGTTGTGATGTTGGAATCGAGAATTGTTGCTAGCGCCCGACTAAAGCCTGCATCGATCGCGTTGATCGGCGTTCGTCCACCCCGCACCTCCTCCCGGATGCGCTCATAGATCAGGACGTTGGAATCAACTGCGATGCCGACTGTAAGCACGATACCTGCGATGCCGGGCAAAGTAAGGGTCGCATTAAGCATCGACAGCACGCCGAAGATCATTGCCACGTTGATTGCCACCGCAATATTGGCAAAAAGTCCGAACAAGCCGTACGTCACGAGCATGAAGGCGATCACCATCGCCGCGCCGACATACGCCGAGATTTTGCCCTTGGCGATCGAGTCCTGACCAAGGCCTGGACCGACCGTGCGTTCCTCGATGATCGTAAGTGGCGCCGGCAAAGCGCCAGCGCGCAAGAGGATGGCGAGATCGTTGGCGCTCTCGACCGTGAAACTGCCGGAAATCTGTCCAGAGCCGCCTAAAATAGGCTCACGAATGACCGGGGCAGAAATGACCTGATTGTCGAGGATGATGGCAAAGGGCTTGCCGACATTTTCTTGTGTCACCTGCGCGAATTTTCTCGCACCCGATGTATTGAAGCGGAACGAAACGATCGGCTCATTGGTGCGCTGGTCGAATCCGGGTTGGGCGTCGGTCAGATCGCCTCCCGATACGAGGATCCGCTTTTCTACCAGATACGGCGTTTTCGGCTGGGTCGAACTGTAAAGAATTTCGTCGTCGGGCGGCATGCGTCCCTGCGCCGCTTGTTCAGCCGGCATCGAGACGTCAACCATGCGAAAATCGAGCTTGGCAGTTTTCCCAAGTATTTCCTTAAGACGTGTCGGATCCTGCAGGCCAGGGACCTGCACTAAGATACGATCGACGCCCTGACGCTGGATCAACGGCTCGACGGTGCCAAGTTCATTCACCCGGCGCTCGATGATCTGGATCGATTGCTCGACTGACTGGCGTACCCGTTCCACGATGGCGGGGTCGGTGAGCGCCAGCCGCACCAGATTGCCGGTTTCCGTTGTCACATTCAGACTGCGCTGGCCGCTCCCGGCGCCGAGAATGCCGCCGATCGGCTGCGACAACTCGCGCAATTTCTCGAGCGCCTGATCAAAATTGCTGCCCTCACGTATGCGAACTTCCACGCTGTTGCCGCGCACCACCAGACCAGTATAGCCAACGCGCGCATCGCGCAGCACGCGGCGCACATCGTCTCGCAGCGCCTCGAGCTTTTCCTTGCGTACCGCGTTGGTGTCGACTTCAAGCAGGATGTGCGAGCCGCCCTGCAGATCAAGGCCCAATACGACATGCCGCTGCGCCCATTTTGGCCAGCTCTGCACCATCTTCTCGGGCAGGAAATTGGGAACGGCGAACAGGCAGACGACGAGTGCCGTAAGCATGATCGCCGCCGCCTTCCACCGCGTGAAATAAAGCATGACGTCCCGAATTTGCGGCTAAAGGCCGTCAGCGTTCAGCGGCCGCGGCCTCTTCCCTGACAGGTTCCCCTTTGGCGCGAACGTCAGCCACCATCTGCCGCATCTGGCGGATGCGCACGTCGCTCGCAATTTCAATTTCGATCTGGTCGTCATCGATTACCTTGGTAACCTTGCCGATAAGGCCGCCATTGGTGATAACCGTGTCGCCCCGCCGCACGTTCTTGACCATTTCCTGGTGCTGCTTCACGCGCTTCTGCTGCGGCCGCAGGATCAGAAAATACATGATGACAAATATCAGCGCGAACGGCAGCAACGACATCAGCATGCCGCCATCCCCACCTGCACCGCCAAACAAAGACCCTTGCGCAAACGCAGGTGTTATGAACATCGAAGCTTTTTCCTTGCGTGATTCCCGGGCGCCCGGGCGGCGCATGGATTTTGCGCGGACTATACCGGCCGCCCACCCAATTGCAACGCCGGTTCGCCCCTTAAAAGCCGCCGTTTTCAGCTGTTTCCCTGCAAGGCCGCTTGCGGGGGCATCGCCACCTCGCTAAGAGCAGCGCGATTGCGGAAACTCCAATGGCCAAGTCCAAGTCCAAATCGTCGCGGCGCTCCACAACATCGAAAGCCGGCGCCCGCCCCGCAGGGCAGACCGATGCTTTTGAACGCATCGCGACCGCGCTCGAGAGCCTGGCACCACAACGCCCGACCCTGCCCGATCTTACCGCCGCAGACGCCTTTGTTTGGCACCCGGATGGCCGCCTGGCGCCGGTTGCGCGCGTCAACCGCGTCGAGATGTCGCTCCTCAAGGGTATAGACCGCGTCCGCGATGTGCTCGTCGAGAACACCGAACGCTTCGCCAAAGGCCTGCCCGCTAACAACGCGCTTTTGTGGGGTGCCCGCGGCATGGGCAAGTCGTCATTGGTCAAGGCGGCGCATGCGGGTGTAAATGCGACTTTTGCACGCAAAACCAGTAACGGCCCCCTCAAGCTGATTGAAATCCATCGCGAGGACATCGACAGCCTCCCTGCGCTGATGTCGCTCACGCGTGGCTCATCGCATCGTATTATCGTGTTCTGCGACGATTTGTCGTTTGATGCCGAGGACACCACCTACAAATCCCTCAAGGCGGTACTGGAAGGCGGAATCGAAGGCCGGCCAGATAATGTGATCTTTTATGCGACGTCGAACCGTCGCCATCTGATGTCACGCGACATGATGGAGAACGAACGCTCCACGGCGATCAATCCGGGTGAAACGGTCGAGGAAAAGGTTTCCCTATCCGATCGGTTCGGCTTGTGGCTCGGCTTCCACCGCTGTAGCCAGGACGAATATCTAGCAATGGTCGACGGTTATGTCGCGTACTACAAAATCCCAGCACGCGGCGACTCCTTGCATCGCGAGGCGCTGGAGTGGTCAACCACCCGTGGCTCGCGATCGGGTCGCGTGGCCTGGCAATTTGTGCAGGATCTCGCCGGTCGCCTCGGCGTCGCGTTGAAGAATTGACCGCTGAAGAGCCCATATCGTCGGGTCATCATCCCGGAACGCACGCGAGCGAGTGCGGACCAGGAACTCAGAAGCGACGCAGCTCTGATTTGTCTCTGGATTCCGGGTTCGCACCTTCGGCGCGCCCCGGAATAGCCGGCTAGACGCCGCCGAGGTATGGGGTTGGGTCCACCGGCGTGGAGCCTTTTCGAATCTCGAAGTGCAATTGCGGCGAAGTCACGTTGCCGGTCTGGCCGGCGTGAGCGATTACTTGCCCGCGCTTGATGTTGTCGCCGCGCTTGACCATGATTTCACTTGCGTGAGCATAGGCCGAGACAAAGCCGTTCGAGTGGCGGATCAGCACCAGGTTGCCATAGCCCTTAAGTTCATTACCGGCGTAAGCGACCACGCCATCATCAGCGGCTTTGACCGGAGTGCCCTCCGGTACCGCCAGATTAATGCCATCGTTTTGTGTGCCGTTCGGCTTGCTGCCGAAACCGGCGATAACGCGGCCGCGAACCGGCCAACGGAATGACGGCACGGCTCCGTTCGGCTCCGCGGTCTTGACCACCGCGTCGGTTTTACGGGGTTGTTCTTCTTTCGCAACACTCGCAGTCTGCGTCGGGACCGCGCTGGCAACCTTCTGCACCGGCATCGTCCGCGTTTGCGCGACTTGCGGCGCGGGCGCGGAATGCGCGGACGCTGCCGGATGGCCGCCACCCGGAATGGTGAGTCGATCCCCAACGCTAAGTTTACTCGAATTCTGAAGATTGTTCGCCCGTGCCAGCGTTGTGAGCGTCACACCGGTGCGGCGCGAGATGCTCATAAGCGTTTCGCCGGACTTGACGACGTGGACGTTACCGGCGGCAGCCTGCGGCGGAGCACGCGAAGCAGTCTGTGTCGCGCTCGTGACGTGTCTCGGAATAACGAGCCGCTGGCCAGGCCTGACCTGCGCCGCATCGCGGATGCCGTTGGTCTGCAAGATCGCCGACGAAGGCACGCCATGCTTTCGGGCAATGCTGTCGACAGTTTCGCCATACCCTACGGTGACGGCCGAGCCGCCGTTCCGCGTCCAATGACTGGACGCCGGCGGAATGGTCGCTGTCGATCCAGTGATCTCGGAATATTGACCGCTCGAGCGATGGCTGGACGAGCCTTGCGCGCCGTAAGTCCCGGGTGCGGCTGTCACCGTGGCGGGTGGGGTCAGTGCCGGCAGCGGTTGTGCCTCGACACGCGCGGACGCCGGAGGTGTCGAAATCGAACTCACATCTTGCGTCGGAATCGGACGATCGCTGCTGTACGAACTGGACTCGAAGCGTGCGGAGTCCGAACAGCCGGCGGCGCCGATACCAACCAGCGCGAGAACGAGCACGCGCGGCCAAGCACGCGGGCGAGATTCCACCTTGGGGCGCGGCATGTGGTCACTCACTCGTACGCAACAAACGTAGAGTTTGAAATTAACCAGCCGCGAGTAAACAATGCTTTAATAATTAACGCCCAGACGCGGGCGTATTTGGTCGAAAATTCCGGTAAAAAATGTCACAGTTCTTGCGCTTGGCCCGGTAACATCGGCACGAAGCGCACCGGGATGAGATTTTCGCGCCGGGTCCCTGTTTGCGACTTGGTAAGCTTGATGAGATGTTGTGAGCCGTCTTGCGAGCCAAGAGGCAAAATCATGACGCCTTGGTCGGCGAGCTGGTCGAGCAATGCTTCGGGCAGCCTCTCGGCTGCGGCCGTAACAATAATGCGATCGTAGGGCGCCCGGTCCGGCACCCCGGCGAAGCCGTCGCCAATTACTACCTCGATATTGTCATAGCCGAGCAACCTCAGACGCTCCCGTGCCTGATCGGCCAGGGTGCGGTAGCGCTCGATGCTCACTACTTCGCGCGCAAGGCGCGATAGCACCGCGGCTTGATAGCCGGATCCAGTCCCGACTTCCAGCACGCGATGGTGCGAATGCACGCCAAGCTGTTCAGTCATATAGGCCACGACATAGGGCTGGCTGATCGTCTGCCCGCATGCGATCGGCAGCGCTTGGTCGGCATAGGCGCTTCTGATAAAGCTCGTCTCGACGAAGAATTCGCGCGGCACTTCATCCATGGCCCGCAGTACCGCCTGGTCGACAATACCTCTTCGGCGCAACGTCAGCAGGAATCGCATGCGGTCGTCGTCCTGCTCATTGCTCGGCGTTTTAGACACGTTTGGGCCCCTTTACTGGCATTATTAGCATGTACGCTGGAAACTGAGCTAAGCTGGAACTCGGTGGGGTTACTCTGGTTTGAAAAGGCGGGAGACACCAATGACAGCTTCCTCGGCAGCACCGCGAGTTCTCGTGGTCGAGGATGAATATCTAATCCGCATGTTGCTTGAGGACATGTTGGACGAGCTCGGCTATAGAGTGGCTGCCGCCGTTGGCACAATCTCTGAAGCGAGCCAGATCGCCAAGAGCGGCGAATTCAGCGCTGCTATTCTGGATGTTAATCTGGACGGCCAGGAGATCTACCCCGTGGCCGATATTTTGGCCGGGCGCGGATTGCCATTCGTTTTTGTTACCGGCTACGGCGAACGCAGTCTGCCGGAGCCGTATCGGGGGCGCCCCGCCCTGCAGAAGCCGTTTCAGGCCGAACAACTCAAGTCTACGCTGGCCGGATTGCTGGCCTAGCCAAACACCTCCGCTAATTTAGTCATGAAGGGCTCGTCGGTCAGATCGAGCCGCAATGGTGTCACCGCTATGCGTTTTTCCGTCAAAGCTGCCAGATCGCTTCCCGGGGCCGCGCTAACGATGCCGCCACGGCCAAATGCGATCCAGTAGTAAGGGTTGCCGCGTCCGTCCTGGCGCGCATCGATGCGTAACAGTTCCTGGTCGCGCTTGCCTTGTGCTGTGATAGCAACCCCGGCAACTTGATCGGGCAAGCAGTCCGGGAAATTCACATTGACCAGAACGTCGCGTGGCATGCCTGCCTCTAGCACCCGCTTGATCAGATCCGGAGCGAAATTGATGGCCGTTTCCCAATATGGGTGATGCTTCGTTGTAAACGCATAGGCCTGCGAAAGCGCGATCGACGGAATGCCGAGCACGGCGCCTTCCATGGCGCCAGCGACGGTGCCGGAATAGGTCACGTCCTCCGCACAATTGCGTCCGCGGTTAACTCCGGACAGAACAAGATCCGGTTTTTCTTTCATGAGGTAACGCACGCCCATGATCACGCAGTCGGTCGGCGTGCCTTTGATGGCAAAATGCCGCTCGCCCACTTCCCGCATGCGCAATGGATCGTTCAACGACAGTGAATGTGACACGCCCGACTGATCAATTTCCGGAGCCACGATCCACACTTCATCGGAAAGCGCGCGCGCGATCTTCTCGCAGGCAGCGAGCCCTGGTGAATGGATCCCGTCGTCATTAGTGATAAGAATACGCATTGACTAACTCATACCTGTCATGGCCGGGCTTGTCCCGGCCATCTCGATCAGGTCGGCATTGCCCGCCTAAACGGGATCGCCGGGATCAGGCCCAGCGATGACAGAAGAGACTGCGGCACGCCCGGCATTTATTTTCGTTCGATCGTTCTTATCCCGCCCATATAGGGCGCGAGTGCCGACGGCACCGCGATGGAGTCGTTATCCTGCTGATAGGTTTCCATCACTGCGATGAGCGCACGGCCGACCGCCACGCCTGAGCCATTGAGTGTGTGCACGTATCGTACACCGTCCTTGGTGCGGAAACGCGCATTCATGCGACGGGCTTGAAACTCGCCGCAGTTCGAACAGGAAGAGATTTCGCGATAAGCATTCTGGCCCGGCAGCCAGACTTCGATGTCATAGGTCTTCTGTGCCGCAAAACCCATATCGCCGGTGCAAAGGGTGACCACGCGGTAATGCAATTCGAGCTTCTTGAGCACTTCCTCGGCGCAGGAAAGCATGCGTACGTGCTCTTCCTTCGATTTTTCCGGCGTGGTGATCGAAACGAGCTCAACTTTGGTGAACTGATGCTGGCGCATCATGCCGCGCGTGTCTTTACCCGCCGCACCCGCTTCGGCTCGGAAGCACGGCGTGCACGCAGTAAGCCTCATAGGCAACTGCGCTTCCTCAATGATGGACTCCCTGACGAGATTGGTGAGTGGTACTTCGGCAGTGGGAATGAGCCAATAGGCATTTGTTGTCTGAAATTGATCGTCTCCGAATTTCGGTAGTTGTGCCGTTCCAAACATAACCTCTTCACGCACCAAGATTGGCGGATTGACCTCTGTATAACCGTGCTCCTTGCTCGTATGCACATCGAGCATGAATTGCCCGAGGGCGCGCTCGAGCCGCGCCAGCCCTTTCTGCAATACAACGAACCGCGCACCGGACAATTTGGCAGCGAGCTCGAAATCCATCTGCCCAAGCGCCTCGCCCAATTCAAAATGCTGCCTCGGCTTGAAGGCATAGTCGCGTTTTTTTCCAAACACGTGGTGTTCGACATTTGCGCTCGCGTCAGTGCCGTCCGGCACGTCATCGAGGGGCATATTTGGAACTTGTGCAAGCTCGGCGTCGAGTTCGGCGGCAAGCGTCTTTTGCTCCTCTTCCATCCTCGCCAACGACGTCTTGAGCTCGGCAACTTCGGCCATTAATGTATTGGCTTTCGCATCGTCCTTGGCCTTCTTGGCGTCACCGATTTCCTTGGAAGCGGTATTCCGACGCGCTTGCGCCTGTTCAAATTTGGTGATCGCCGCTCGACGTTTCCCGTCGAGCGCCATGAGTTTTCTCGACAGAGGCTGCAATCCCCGGCGCTTTAGCCCGCGGTCGAAGGAGCCAGGATGCTCGCAAATCCATTTGATGTCGTACATGGCGGGGTTTCTTAGTCGGAGTCGGCAGGAAATTGAAGTAAAGTGCGGGCATCTAGTCGATCACGTGGGACCTAGGCGCTGTGCCTCGCTTCCGTGGGGACCAATGGCGCAGGCTACTCCGCCGGTTTTGCGCTCGCCGAGGCTGCCTCGGACACAACTTTCGCAGCCTCGTCGGCCTTTGCCTTTTTCTCGACCATGCGCACCGACCAGATTGAGCCCTCATAGAGGATGAGCAAAGGCAACGCGAGCGACATCTGGCTGAGGACATCGGGAGGCGTGAGGACCGCCGCCAGTATGAAGGCGCCGACGATGAAGTAGCGCCGCTTGGCCTTGAGCTGCTCGGCCGTAATGATTCCAATGCGGCCGAGCAACGTGAGGATCACGGGCAACTGGAAAGCCACACCGAAAGCGAGAACGAGAGCCATCATCAGCGACAGATATTCGCCGACCTTCGGCATCAGCGCTATTGAGGCATCGGTGGTGCTGGCGGTCTGCTGCATCCCAAGCGAGAAGCGCACTAGCATCGGCAGCACCAGGAAATAGACGACCAGCGCGCCAAGCGCGAAGAAGATCGGTGTTGCGATCAGATACGGTAAAAACGCCTTGCGTTCGTGACGATAGAGTCCGGGAGCCACGAACATGTAGATTTGCGTCGCTACGATGGGGAATGAAAGAAACGCTGCGCCGAACATCGCGAGCTTGAGCTGGGTTACAAAGTATTCGAGCAGCGCGGTATATATGAATTTCGAGTTTTCCGGCCCGGCCACCCAAACGAACGGCCACACGAGAATATTGTAGATGTCCTTCGCAAACACGAAGCAGACTGCAAACATCACGCCGAAAGCGATCAGGGCCTTGATCAGCCTCGAGCGTAGCTCGATCAGGTGATCCATCAACGGCGCCTTTGTGGCCTCAATGTCCTCATGGGTCATGGTTTGCCCCCGTCCTGTTTAGGGGGCGTTTCAACTGCGGCCAAATCTTTTTCGCTGACCGGCGACGGTCGCTCTGGCGGCACGTCCATTTCGACCTGCTGCTGCGTTTCAGGCAAGGTGGAAGATGGCGCTGGCACAGGCGCGCTCGACGGTTCGCCTATTTTGTCTACCTCTGGCATCTCGAAGGCGCGCTCGATTTCCTTCTGAGTGTTCGCCATCGGATCGAAACGGGCGATGTCGCTGACCGAGCTCTTGAGGTCCTCGGCCTGCTTTTTCAGTTCAGCCAGCTCGGCTTCGCGCATGGCTTCCTGGAACTGGCTCTGGAAGTCCGCCGCCATTCGCCGGATCTTGGCCATGTACTGGCCGAACGTCCGCAACACAGTGGGCAGCTCTTTCGGCCCGATTGCGATCAGCGCGACAATGCCGATGACGACGAGCTCGCCCCAACCGATGTCGAACATAGATTAGTAGACTCCAAGGAACCGAGACACTGCCGCCGCTGCGACTATCATACCTGTCGCCGTTCCCCAACGCACGGACGCAGCGATCAGGAGCGCACGCTCTCGGCACGGCGCTCGGCTTCCGTCTTGGACGCGCCGCTGCCCGCTTCAATCGTCTTGACTGGTTCGCTCTTGGCGTCCGCCGATTTCTCGTCTTCGGACATGCCCTTCTTGAAAGCTTTAATGCCCGACGCGAAGTCGCCCATCAGCGACGAAATTTTTCCGCGCCCGCCAAATAGCACCAGTACGACCACCAGCACGATGATCCAGTGCCATATACTTAGGGAACCCATCGGTAAATCCTCCGCAGCAACGGGCTTTTCGGCTCGTCCGCAATGATTTGCATGAGAACGTAGGCCCCGCAGGCGGCAAAAACAAGGACTTCGGCCTGGTCAAAAAGCGCCGCGCAATCCCCGTGAAATAGTAGAGTTTAAATCCCGCGCTGTTACTTCCCTGAACGCGCGGGCGGCGCAAGGCCGAGATCAAGGTCACCTGGCTCCAGCGGGTCTTCGTCGTCGCGCAATGTTGAATCGTCAGACGGCAGCGGCATCGTAAAACTGGAAGGCAGATTGCCCTCGAGCAACCCCGCGGCCTTGAGCTCCTCGAGGCCCGGCAGATCGCCGACCTCCTCCAGACCGAAATGCGACAGGAACGCTTCTGTGGTTCCGTAAGTGATTGGACGGCCCGGCGCCTTGCGGCGGCCGCGCGGGCGTATCCAGCCGGTCTTAAGCAATACGTCGAGTGTGCCAGTCGCCGTAACCACGCCCCGGATTTCTTCGATCTCCGCGCGGGTCACAGGCTGATGATAGGCAACGATCGCGAGCGTCTCGACTGCGGCACGAGAAAGCTTGCGTGTCTCGACGATCTGTTTTGTAAGCAGCCACGACAAATCGGTGGCGGTGCGGAAGGTCCATTTCTTCCCAACTTTGACAAGGTTGACGCCGCGGCTGGCATATTCATCACGAAGTTGCGCGAGTGCGTTCTTCACATTGACTCCGTTGGGAAGCCTGCGCGCCAGCATCCCCTCGTCGAGCGGCTCGCCCGCCGCGAATAAGAGAGCCTCGAGCAGCCGCAGTTCCTCCGGCCGCGAGGCCAGGACTGGCGCAGCTTCGGCCGCCGGCTCATTGTTTTGTACCACCACGAGCTTCTTGGCCGCGCCCGGCATGGACAGCTTCCTCTTATGCGTTTTATTGCGCGTCATGCGTCGTTGCATTTCCAATCACGCCGACGCGCTTGCGCATGTAAATCGGCGCGAATGATTCTTTTTGATGAATTTCAGCAAGCCCCTCGCGCGCCATCTCTAGCGCAGACGCAAAGGAAGAGGCAAACACCGTCGCTGCAAGCGCTGGTTCGACCACATAGCTAATCAGAAATTGATCTATTCGCAACCAATCCGCAGATTGACCCATCAAGCGCTCGAGCGCGGAGCGAGCCTCGGCCAGTGACCAGACAGCACGCTGCTTGAACCGGACGCGCGACAATGCACTACGGGATCGTTGCGTAGCGTAAGCAGAGAGCAGATCATAAAGGGTTGCACTCCATTCTGGCTGCTTGATCTCGTCGATCGGCTCAGGAAGCCCGCGCGGAAAGATGTCCCGATTAAGCTGAGGCCGCTCCATCATGCGCGTTGCAACGTCGCGGATTGCTTCGAGCCTGCGCAAACGATTAGCCAGCGCCAGCGCCATATCTTCTGCGCTTGGTCCATCACCGGTTTCTACTTCGGGCAGCAGCAATCGCGACTTGAGGAATGCGAGCCATGCCGCCATCACTAGATAGTCGGCGCAGAGCTCGAGGCGCAACTGGCGCGCCGCCTCAATGAAAGACAAATACTGGTCTGCGAGTGCCAGGATCGAAATCTTGGCGAGATCCACTTTTTGCTGACGCGCAAGCATCAGCAAAAGATCGAGCGGACCTTCGAAGCCCTCGACGTCGACGATCATTGCCGGCTCAGTTGTGCCGCGGTCGGTGCCGAGCGTGGGGTCGAACTCCTCGTTGCTCATGAGGCGGTTTCCCGTTGCGACGCGGCTCGCTCGTCGCTAACCATCTGCGTGAATATCTTGCGTGCGGCGTCTGTATCGAATTCCTCAGGCGCGCAGCGGGCCGCGAGCGCCGTGTGCGCCCGAATTGCCGCTTCTCCGGCAAGCGTCGGCGCTTCCCCGGCGACTGCCTCCATCTCGCTCATATCGCCGTTGCAGTGAAGCACGACATCGCAGCCCGCCGACAGCGTGGCGCGGCTGCGTTCGGCGATGGTGCCGGACAAGGCATTCATCGAGACGTCGTCGCTCATCAGTAGACCTTGGAACCCGATAAAGCCGCGAATCACTTGCCCAACCATTGTGACCGAAGTGGTGGCGGGTGCGACTGGGTCAAATGCGCTAAACACAACATGTGCAGTCATGCCTATCGGCAAGCCGGCCAGCGGGCGGAACGCCGCAAAATCAGTCGCTTCAAGAGTAGCGCGGTCTGTATTGACCACCGGCAGCTCGTGGTGACTGTCGGTCATAGCGCGGCCGTGGCCTGGCAAGTGCTTTAGCACCGGAAGCACACCCCCCGCCTGAAGTCCCTCCGCGATGGCTTTAGCAATAGCGGCAACCTTGGCGGGTTCGCTGCCATATGCGCGGTCGCCGATGACCGGGTCACTGCTTTGCAAGAGGACATCGGCAAGCGGCAGGCAATTGGCATCGATGCCGAGCGGCCGAAGGTCAGCCGCAATCAAATGACCAGCAAGCCGCGCCGCAGCAATCCCCGAGGCCCGATCGCGGTCGTATAGCTCCCCGTAACGGAGTCCTGCCGGATAGACAGGCCAATGCGGCGGCCCGAGCCGCTGGACGCGGCCACCTTCCTGGTCCACGAAAACAGGCGCCTCCCATCCGACACAATCGCGAAATGATTGAGTGAGTTCCATCACTTGAGCTGGTGTACTCACGTTTCGCTTGAAGACAATTAGGCCCCAAGGCTGGGCATCACGGAGGAATGAGCGCTCATCGGCAGTAATGCTCAAGCCTGCTAAGCCGACGATAAACGCGCGCGTCGCCATCGGCGCGGATTAGCCCGCGCCCGCGGCGAGGGTCAAGTTTGGACTGTTAATTCCTCTGGATGAGACACTGGCCGCCAGCCGCCTTAAGGCTCGAGCACAGTTCACTAGCCTCACTGGCGTTGGCGAAGGGCCCCACCATGGCCCGGTAGTAGGTTCCTTTTGCACCCAGATCGACCTTATGGATCAGCATTTCTCGCCCGCCAAGCAGGTCCGGATATTTAGCTTGGAGACTGCGGAACGCGGCTTGGGCCTCACTCTCGCTGCGCTGCGACGAAACCTGCACGAAGCTGCCGCCACCGACAGCATTGTTGGTGCCTGGTGCAGGAGCGGGCGACTGGGACGTAACAGCGGCGGTCTGGGTCGGTGCTGGCGCAGACCGTCCCGGCGCGCGCGCGGGACCTGCGTCCGGGGCTAGCGGCAGCGGGGTATTGCTGGGCGCCTGAGCTGCCTGGCGCGCCGGTAGGACGGACCGCGCGACAGCGGGCGAGTTTGAATCTGTATCAGCATCGGTGGTCGAGTTGTCGGCAGCAGGCCGCGCCACAGGTACTGCAGATTTCGCGGTTGGAGCCTGTGGACGGGCCGAAGCGGCGGCCGCGACGGGTGGCGCCGCCTGTGGCATCGCGTCCGCGACGACCGGTTGATCTGGGCGGATCGCGATCGTTCGAACCTTCTTCGGCTCACTTCCAACAACGCCACTGCCCATCGCCGATTGCTGAACGGCCTGCGACAACACAACGGTTGCGGGCTTATCTATTGGCTGCTCCTCGCGCGACACCATTTTTTCGCTTTGGGCGCGTTCGTCCATACGATCGGTAATCAATTTATTCGACTGCGTATCTTTTCCGAACGTCCCCGGCACAATCTTGCTCGGGCCTGTATCAGCCTTGATGACAGGTGGCGGCTGGCTGGAGGATGAACCAAACAGCGCGCGATAGCCGAACGCACCGGCCGTACCTACCACCGCTAAGGCCAATACGCTGGCGATCGCCACAATACCCAAGCGTCGGCGCGGGGGTGGGACGTCTTCGTAATATTCCTCATCGACATACTGAACTGCGTCTTGCTCGTACGGGTCGTTTTGATACGCGGCCTGCTCGGCCGGATAACCGCGCGCCTCATCGTGGGCCGTATAAAAATCGTCATCGGACAGCACTGGCGCGCCGCTGTACGGTTGACGTTCGTAATTCTGGCCACCGTCGCTTTGCAGCTCGTCCAATTGTTGCTCAACGGATGCCGAGCGCCCTGTATACGAGCCGTTTTCGCCAAACCTCTGGGTGCCTAATGTCTGACGCCGATCAAGATTTTTTTGTTCGGCGTAAGGCGATCTCGCCGGCTGGCTGTCCCAATCGGAATATTCGGTCGGCTGCGGCGAAGTCGCATGATCGGCAGCACGACCATACTCTCCAAATGGATCGGTCTGCCCAATTAGTCGGGCGAGTTCAGCGAGCGGGTCATTGCCTGAAGCTTTCGCCTGGTTGCGCACAGGCGGTTCACTTGCACGATGCGGTCGTTGGCTTTGGTCGTCCGCCATTCGGTCCCCGGTTACTGAAGTAGCCCTGCTCCCTTATAAACGCTGACAATCCACTACGCCAAACGTAGAGCTCTGGGAGGCGAGACTTATCGCATTTCTCCCGGCGCGCTTACCCCGAGTAATGCCAGACCCGAGGCAAGAACTGTGACGATCCCCTCTACCAGCGCCAGCCGGGCTGTCATTGTTTCTGAATCATTCTGGATAATGAAGCGTAAATGAGGCAAGTCTTTTCCCCGCGCCCACTGTGCATGAAATTCACTTGCTAAGTCATAGAGATAGAAGGCAATTCGGTGCGGCTCGTACGCCGAGGCCGCGGCTTCGACTGTGCGAGGATAAAGGGCAATGCGCCGCAGCAATGAGAGTTCACCAACGTCGCTGAGGCGCTCCATGGGTGCCCGCTTGAGGTACGCCGCACGTTCAGATGCCGCTTCTGGGAGCTCCGGCATTTCCCCGCGCGCATTACGGAACACGGACTGTCCACGAGCATGTCCGTACTGGACGTAGAAGACCGGATTGTCGCGCGAATGCTCAATCACCTTGGCGAGGTCAAAATCGAGCACCGCATCGTTCTTGCGGTAGAGCATGTCGAACCGAACGGCATCCCGTCCTACTTCTTCCACGACCTCGCGCAAAGTGACGAACTCACCTGCCCGCTTTGACATTTTCACCGGTTCACCGGCACGTAGCAATCGTACAAGCTGCACGAGCTTTACGTCCAATTCGGCCTTACCGGCGCTAACGGCCTTAACGGCCGCCTGCATGCGTTTGATGTACCCGCCATGGTCGGCGCCCCATATATCAATCAAATTCAAGAACCCGCGGGCCACCTTCGACCGATGATAGGCAATATCAGAGGCAAAATATGTGTAGCTGCCGTCTGGCTTCTTGAGCGGCCGGTCGACGTCGTCGCCGAAATCGGTCGAGCGGAATAGCGTTTGCTCGCGGTCCTCCCAATCCCCCAGGTCGCCGCCTTTGGGGGGCGGCAGTCGGCCTTCATAGACCTCGCCACTCTTTCGTAAGCTTTCGATAGTGGTACCCACTTCGTCGCTCTTGCCTTCAATCAGCGAACGCTCGGAAAAAAACACATCGTGGCGCACATTGAGTGCAGCAAGATCGTCTTTGATTGTTTCCATCATCATGCTGATAGTCTTGGCGCGCACGATTGGCAGCCATTCGAACTCTTTCATCGCGGCAAGCTTGCCGCCATGTTCCGCGGCAAGCTCGCCGCCAACGGGCTTTAAATAGTCGCCCGGATACAGCCCCTCAGGAATCTCGATGTCTTCTCCGATCGCCTCGCGGTAGCGCAAGAAGGCTGACCGGGCGAGCACGTCCACCTGTGCGCCGGCATCATTAATGTAATATTCGCGCGTGACACTGTAGCCGGCGAAGGCGAGCAGATTTGCGAGAGCGTCGCCGAAAACGGCACCGCGGCCATGGCCGACATGCAGGGGGCCCGTAGGATTGGCAGAGACATATTCGACGTTGACCTTCTCGCCTTGCCCGATGGTGCTGCGGCCATAATTCCCGCCCTGGTCCAATACCAGGCGAAGCTCCTCGCCCCACACGTGCGGCTTGAGGGCAAGGTTGATAAATCCAGGCCCCGCGACGGTGACCTTAGCAATTTTTTCATCGACGCGAAGTTTTTCGGCGATGCTCTCTGCCAGTTCACGAGCTTTCGTACCTGCATCTTTCGCAAGCACCATCGCTGCGTTGGTCGCCATGTCCCCGCGGGTCGGATCACGGGGCAGCTCGACCACAATGCGTGACAGGTCGGCTCCTGATCCAGAGACTATGCCAGCTGCCGCGCACACACGCGCGAGCATGTCAGCAAATAGATGTTGAGGCTTGGGAAGACTCGACATTATGGCGCTGCGGCTAACTTAATTCGGACGGCGAGTCAAAAAAAGCAAATCGAACGGACCACGCGCAACGATTGGTTCGTTTTACCAGATTGTCGCTCCGCTATCGACGACCAGGATCTGTCCAGTCGTGATTGCCGCCTCGTCCGACGCAAGGTAGACCGCCACGTCCGCGATGTGGATCGGCAGTCCAAGCCCCAGCAAATGTGTCGCGGCGAGCTTCTCGATGTCCTTTGATCCCTCCAGCAACTTTTTGACTCGATCTGACAATGTTACGGACGGGGCGATCGCGTTCACGCGAATCTTGTGCTTTGCGTATTCGACTGCCATCGATCGCGTCAGTGCGGCGATCGCGCCCTTAGCAGCCGTGTAGCAGTCCCGGCCGGGAACTGCGCTCAACGCAAGCGAGGATGTCATGTTAATGACCGCACCCCCGCCGGCCTTGATGATATACGGAATGCCGACCTTGGAGCATAGGAATGTGCCGTAAAGATCAAGCTTGATCACGCGCCAGAATTCTTCTTCGGGCGCCTCGGTGACGGGCCGATCCTGCGGGGTGGAGCCGCCCGCGTTATTGTGAAGGATCGTCAACTTTCCGAAACGCTCAATGGTTTGCGCAAACGCGGCTTCGACGTTCGCCTTTTCACGAACATCGCAGTGAATGAAGTGGGCGTCGCCGCCAGAGTTTTTCGCACGCGCGCGGGCAAACTGAGCGGCAGCCTCACCGCGCTTTCTATCGATCTCGGCAATGACTACCTTGGCACCTTCCTCGGCAAAACGCTCGGCGGTCGCTCGGCCAATTCCACTGCCAGCACCAGTGATGAATGCGACTTTTCCTGCTAACCGCGCCATGAACCCTCCCGTAAGATGATGATATTGACGGCAACCCTCGCGGCAAGGCACTCA
This sequence comes from Pseudolabrys sp., assembly GCA_035315965.1. GTDB lineage: Bacteria > Pseudomonadota > Alphaproteobacteria > Rhizobiales > Xanthobacteraceae > Pseudolabrys. Next base: position 11,619 of record DATFXJ010000136.1, on the reverse strand, counting down.
GAGTGAAACGTTCTTGGCATGCATCGCGACACGTGTCCGCGAACACGACGGCCGAACCGAGCCGCCCGCAATCAGGAGATCGACTTCTCGCGCAATATTCGCGCCTGTGTTCGCTATAGCAGCATCGAACATCGTCCTACTCATCTCATTCTGCCGCGATCCTGTCATCCGATTGCCGGTTCAGCTCACCGCATTTCCGGAGTCGCCTTGAAATACTTCGCGTGCTCGACGAGCGCATATCTATCGGTCATCCCAGCGATATAATCCGCGATGCGGCGTGCACGCCGCGCAGCATCGGGAGTACCGATGCCCTCACCCCATTCCGCCGGTAGATCTGCAGGCGTCACCATGTAATGCGCGAACAGCTCGCGCACCACCCGCTCGGCATCAGCCATCACGTGCACCACCCGATCATGGCGATACATGCGCGGATAGAGAAAACCTTTGATCTCTCGGTCGGCTTTCTCCATCGCGGGCGAAAACCCGACGATCGGCTGCGGTGCCTCACGAACCTCCGCAGCCGAGCGTGGCTTAATCATCGCAACGCGTCGCCCACTTTCAGCAATGACGTCTTCGATCATGCGCGTGATGAGCGCACGCACAGTCTCGTGAACGCGCCGCGTTGGCTCGATGCTGGGATGCTGCACGTCTATCGCGTTCAAAAGATTGGCGACGAGCGGCACGGCGGCGATATCACTGAGTGTGAACAAATCGGCGCGCAAGCCGTCATCAATGTCGTGCGCGTCGTAGGCGATGTCGTCTGACAAAGCAGCGACTTGCGCTTCGGCGCTGGCGTAGGTCCATAATTCCAGGTCCTGGATCTTCGAATATGCCACGATCGGGGCCGGCGCACCGTGTCTCGCATAGCGGCCAACAGCTATACCTTCGCGATCAACGAGCGGTCCGTTGTGCTTGACCAACCCTTCGAGTGTTTCCCAACTGAGGTTGAGACCGTCAAAATCGGCGTAGCGGCGCTCCAGATCCGTCACAATACGCAGGGCTTGGGCGTTGTGATCAAATCCGCCATGGCCGGCGAGACAGTCGTCGAGCGCGCGTTCGCCCGCATGGCCAAACGGCGGATGGCCAAGATCGTGCGCGAGCGCCAGTGCTTCGGCGAGATCCTCGTCTAGCCCGAGAGCGCGCGCGAGTGAGCGCGCGATTTGAGTAACCTCGAGCGTATGGGTGAGCCGTGTTCGATAGTGGTCGCCTTCATGATAGACAAATACTTGCGTTTTATGGGCAAGCCGCCGGAAAGCCGCCGAGTGGATGATTCGGTCGCAGTCTCGGCGGAAAGCATTGCGCGTCGCGCTCGCGGACTCCGCAAAGCGTCGTCCTCGGGTTCGCCCCGGATCGGCAGCATAAACCGCCCGTTGGCCCGCCGTTTCGATAGTCATTGCCGCATTGACCTCGCTGGCCCGCGCACTTAACTATCCGTTGGGCTATCTGCCAATAGGATCGGCCTGAAAAGGAAAGCTATGGGCGCGAGTATCACGGTCAGCGAACGGGCAGCGCGGCGCATCGGCGACATCCTCAAAGGTGAGCCAAGAGGCACGATGCTGCGAGTGAGCATTGAGGGCGGTGGCTGCTCCGGCTTTCAATACAAGTTTGACATGGATCGCACCAGGGCAGCTGACGATCTCGTCATCAGCCGCGATGGCGCAGTGATCTTGATCGATCCGGTCTCGGTCAATCACATGGCCGGTTCGGAGATCGATTTCGTTGATGATCTTATCGGCGCATCGTTCAAGGTGAACAATCCGCAAGCGAAGGCGTCTTGTGGCTGCGGGACCAGCTTCGCGCTGTAATTTTGACAGCGAAGACGCCGCCACAGCGCCGGCGCCTTCAAAGTGTCGGAAGATTATATCTTCACCGGCGACGAATGCGTAGCTGTTTCCTTCCTTCTCGAAAGTTCCGGCGCCCGGCATGCTGTCGTGATAGCCGGTCACGGTTAGCTTGTCGGCAATCTCGCTTATACTGAAGGCCGAAAGGCCCAAGCGATAAACACCACCTGAGCCGGGATGCTTGCGCCCTGTGGGGAATATTATGCGAGGTCGCGGTTATTCGGCCGCAACCGCCGGAGGAACTTCTTTTACTTCCACAAGCTGTGGTTCGAGCCGGCGCTTTAGCAGCCGATCGAAGCGATCGAGATAGAGGTAGATCACCGGCGTGATGTAAAGCGTCAACAGCTGCGAAAGCAGCAGACCGCCAACCACCGCGATTCCGAGCGGCTGGCGCAGCTCGGCACCTGCGCCGGTGCCAAGCGCGATCGGCAGTGTGCCGAAGATCGCGGCGAAGGTTGTCATCATAATTGGGCGGAAGCGAAGGATCGCGGCCTCGCGGATCGCAGCTTCCGCCGAGAGACCAACCCGGCGGCGTTCGATCGCAAAGTCGATCATCATGATCGCGTTCTTCTTGACGATGCCGACCAGCATTACAATGCCGATCATCGCGATCACCGAAAGATCCATGCGGAACAGCATCAGCGTCAGGATCGCGCCGATACCCGCCGATGGCAGGCCGGAGATGATGGTGATCGGATGGATAAAGCTTTCATATAAAATGCCGAGCACGACATAGGCGGCAAAAATCGCAGCCAGGATCAATATCCCCTGCCCACGCAGCGAATCCTGGAACACTTGTGCGGTACCCTGGAAGCCGGTGGTGATGGTTGCGGGCAGCCTCTCCTCTCGTTCCAGATTCCGGATGGCGTCCACTGCCTGACCGATGGAGAACCCGGGCACGAGATTGAATGATATGGTCACCGCCGGCTGCTGGCCCTGGTGATTGACCTGCAACGGGCCGACGGTGCGCTCGAAACGGGTCACTGCCGAGAGGGGCACCGTGGTGCCGTTCGTCGTCTTCAGATAGACGCGCGCCAGATCGTCCGGGCTGACCTGAAAGTCCGGCTGCGTCTCGAGAATGACCTGATAGTAGTTCACCGGACTGTAGATGGTGGCGACCTGCCGCACGCCGAACGCGTTGTAGAGCTCCTGTCTGACCTGATCGACAGTCACTCCGTAAACTGCCGCCTTTTCACGATCGACGTCGATAGTCACCTGCGGATTGGTGACGTAAAGATCAGTGTTGACGTCCAGCAGGCCGTCGATCTTGGAAATCTTGTCACGCAGTTCCGGCGCAAGCCGGTAAAGCTCCGCAGTGTCATTGGATTGCAGGGTGTATTGGTAGTAGCCTTTGGTGAGCTTACCGCCGAGATTGATGTTCTGGATCGGCTGGAAATAGATCGCGAGTCCCGGCACGACGTTAGCTGTCTGGCGCAGACGCGCCCGAATGGTCTCAAGATTGTCGCGCTCGCGGCGCGGTTTTAAAGCAATCAGCATGCGCCCACTATTGCCGACCGAATTCGGACCGCCAGTACCGACCGTGGAATTCACGTAGGCAACTGCGGGATCCGCGCGCACGATGTCGGCGACCTTGCGCTGAAGCTGCGACATTGCTGGGAACGATATATCGGTCGCGCCTTCGGTGATGCCGATGACGTAGCCGGTATCTTCTGTCGGGAAGAAGCCCTTGGGCACAACGATATATAGAGCGATGGTCGCAAAGAATGTAACGAGTGTGACCATCAGCATAATCGACTTGAAGGCGAGCACCCGGTCGAGCGTCCACTGATAGGTATTGAGCATCCATTCGAAGAATCGCTCAGAAATACGCAGCACGAAGAACTGCTTCTCGCCCTCACGGTGAGGGCCGCCGAGGACACGCGCGCACAACATCGGCGTCAGCGTCAGCGACACAAAGCCGGAGACGACGATTGCGACCGCGATCGACACCGCGAATTCGCGGAAAACGCGGCCGACCATGCCCCCCATTAGCAACACCGGGATGAACACGGCGATCAGCGAGAAGGTAATCGACACGATTGTGAAGCTGATCTCGCGAGAGCCTTTTAGCGCGGCCTCGAACGGCCGCATGCCGCCTTCAACGTGGCGGACGATATTTTCCAGCATCACAATGGCGTCGTCGACCACGAAGCCGACTGACAGTGTGAGTGCGAGTAGCGTCATGTTGTTAATGGAGAAGCCGAAGGCGTACATCGCGGCAAAAGTACCGACCAGCGAGACAGGAACCGCGAGGGCCGGAATGATTGTCGCCGAGACTTTGCGCAGAAACAGGAAGATCACCATGATCACGAGCGCAATCGCTATCCCCAGCGTTTCCTGCACGTCGATCACCGCCGCACGAATGGAGAGCGAACGGTCGAACAAAGGTTGCATCTGGATCGAGGGCGGCACTTGCGCGCGCATACTCGGCAGGCTTTCACGCACAAGGTCGACGACTTGCACTGTATTGGCATCTGGCTGGCGCTGAATCGCGAGCACAATGGCGCGGGCATCGTTGAACCAGGTGGCAACCTTGTCGTTCTCGACGCTGTCGATCACGCGGGCAATCTGATTGAGTTTGATCGGGGCGCCGTTGCGGTAAGCCACAACAACGTCGCGATAATCGGCCGCGTGCGGCAGCGCGCTGGTTGCAGCCAAGGTTACGCTCTGCTTCGGTCCGGTCAGAACCCCGACTGGTGTGCTCGAATTGGCCTTAGCGACGACGCTGCGCACGTCTTCAAGCGAAATATTGCGGGCAGCGGCCTCGGTCGGATTGACCTGCACACGAACGGCGAATTTCTGTGCGCCATAGACCAGTACCTGCGCGACGCCAGGCAATTGCGAAATCTGCGGCGCCAGAACGGTCTCGGCATAATCGTCGATCGTCGACAGCGGTACGGTCTCGGACCGCAAGCTGATGTAAAGAACCGGGAAGTCGCCCGGGTTCACCTTGCGGAATGACGGTGGTATCGTCATTTCGATAGGCAACAGCCGCGCCGCGGTCGCGAGCGCGGTCTGCACGTCAAGCGCTGCTCCGTCAATATTGCGGCCAAGATCAAACTGAATGGTGATCTGCGCCGATCCAAGCGTGGACGACGAATTCATCGATGAGACGCCTGAAATCGTCGACAGTTGGCGCTCGATCGGCGATACAACCGACGACGCCATCGTTTCAGGACTGGCGCCCGGAAATGTCGCCGTGATCTGAATGGTCGGAAAATCCACCGCCGGCAGAGCTGCCACCGGCAACAGCCGATAGGCAAAGATGCCGAAAACGATCAACGACGCCGTCATTAGCGTCGTCAGCACCGGCCGGCGAATGCAGGTTTCCGAGATATTCATAGTTCAGTTACCAGCGACCTTGGGCGGGCGGATATTGACGCGTGTGCCCTTCGACAACAACAATTGTCCCTCAGTCACGACTGTTTCACCGCCGTCGAGCCCCGAAGCGATTACGCTTTCGGCCCCGATCTGGCGCTCGACCTTCACGTCCTGAACCTGAGCTACATTGTCTTTGACGACAAATACGAAGGTACCGGTTTGGCTGACCTGCACCGCGTTCGAGGGCACCACGACGCCGTCCTCATTCCGCAAAGTCATGTCGGTGGTGACAAGCGTGCCGGGCCAGAGTAACTCGTCCTTGTTCGGCATGGTCGCGCGCACAGTCGCCATGCCGGTCGCCGGATCGACGGTGTTCTCGATCATCGTGACCTGGCCGTTGGCGCGCTTGTCCTCGCCCGGGATGATCGCCTCCACAGTCGCGGTTTCAGCGGTGATGGCCTTGCGAATGTCGGGAAGGTTTTTCTGCGGCACGGTGAAGGTCACGTAGACCGGAATCATCTGATTGATGGTCGCCATCGGCGCTGTGTCCGCCTGGCGCACAAAATTTCCGACTTTGACGCTGGCCATACTGATGCGACCGGAAATCGGCGCGCGGATGCCACAGAAGCCGAGCTGAACCTTCAGGTTCTCGAGTTGCGCCCGGTTCGATTCTGCGGTCGCGCGCGACACATTGACCGTAGTCTGTGCGTTATTAAGCGTGACGATGGGTGTCGCATTCCTGGCGGCGAGATCCGTATAGCGCTCGACGTCCCGTTGGGCCTGCTCGAGCGTAGCCTGCGCACCGTCGATGATTGCCTGGACCCGCTTCATGTCGGCCTCGATCTGCCGGCAATCGAGTGTGAACAGCAAGTCGCCCTTTTGCACAATGGCGCCGTCACGGAAGTGGACGGCGGTGATTGTCGTATCGACCTGCGTCTTTATCCTGACGCTGGCTATGGGAGTCACATTGCCGAGGGCAGTCAGCCTTACCGGCATGGTCTTGCGCTCGGCTATGGCAACCTCAACCGGAACCACACGCGCCTGTGCTTGGGACCGTGCGGCAGCCCCGTCGCTGGTCCAAATTCCACGTGCAAACACGGCCAGGCCGATCAGGGCGAGCGCCACTCCCCCAATGAGCCAATTTCGCTTGTTCATCGGCAATTTTCGGTCCGGACTCATGTGCGCCTGCCCGGACGCTCCCTAATCCGCGGTTTCTCGCGACAATTTGGGGCCCGCGATGGCGGTGTTCCTAGCATATAAACGGTTACCCGTGCATATACCTGCGCTTGCAGGTAATACACGGTGTATACGGCATTATTCGCCCTGCCCGGATACCCAAAGATCATGCGAATCGCCACCTGGAACGTCAATTCCATCCGCCAGCGCATGGATAACCTGCAGACCTGGCTCAAGGAGCAGCAGCCGGACATTGTTTGCCTGCAGGAGATCAAGTGCACCGACGAGGCCTTCCCGCGCGAGCCATTGGAGGCCCTCGGGTACAACATAGCCGTGCATGGCCAGAAGACCTTTAATGGCGTCGCGCTCCTGTCCAAGCTCCGATTTGATGAAGTCGCGCCGGGATTGATTGGGGACGATGCCGACGTGCAGGCGCGCTTCCTCGAGGCCATAGTTTCGACCAAGGCGGGTGCGCTGCGCGTGGTCAGCCTTTACCTGCCTAATGGCAACCCGCCGCAAACCGATAAATATGCATACAAGCTCAACTGGATGACGCGGCTCATTAATTTCTCGCATGAACGACTTAAACTTGAAGAACCGCTGTTGTTAGCCGGTGATTACAACGTTATCCCGACTGCAGCCGACGTTCGGCGCCCTGAAGCCTGGAAAAATGACGCGCTGTTCCTGCCCCAGACGCAAGAGAAATTCCGCGCCCTGGTCAACCTCGGATTGACTGACGCGATACGCGCGGTCAGCGATGCATCCGATCTATACACTTTCTGGGATTATCAGGCGGGCGCCTGGGCCAAGGATGACGGCATCCGCATCGATCATCTACTGCTATCGCCGCAAGCCGCCGATCGATTGATCGATGCCGGCGTCGACCGCCGTGTCCGCGGGTGGGACAAGCCGTCCGACCATGTGCCGGTCTATGTGGATCTCGATATTGAGGGGCGGTGAGTTTTGACCGTGATTTCGGGACGACGCGTAGCGGCAGACCCGGAATGACCGGGAGGGATTACTCGCGCCGCATCTCCAGCCAGTGGCGGAGATAGACGGCTGCCAATGCGCGCTCGTCCTCGCTCGCCTGTTTCATCGCGCTGTCATAGAGCTTCGTGATCCAGGCCTGATCGGCGCGCGCGCTATCCTTAGCGAGCGCGAGCCACATGAGGCCGCGCGCGGCCTGGCGCGGAACATGATCGCCCTCAAACAGCATGGCACCGAGCATCGCCTGCGCCTCGCACTGACCTTTCTGTGCAGAGAGGCCGAACCATCGCGCTGCTTGGCGCGCATCGCGCGGAGCGCCGGTGCCGTCGAGATACAGCCGCGCCAGATAATATTGCGCGTCGGGATCGCGGAAGTATGACGCCGCATAGGCGAACATCTCACGCGCGCGCTGCGGATCGCGCTTGATGTCGGTCTGAGGAATGCCGTCAAGATAATAGTGCCCGAGCGCAACGAACGCATTAGCGACGAAGCGCGCCTGCGGCGTGTCCGGATTGTCGTCGGCGTGGCTGTTGGCGATGCGCCGGAAATATTCAAACGCCTTTAGGTCATTTTGCGTGACGCCGTCGCCTTCGGCGTACATGCGGCCGAGCTTCCACTGCGCGATCGCGTGACCTTTCTCAGCGGCATATTCGAGCGAGTTCACGGCCTTGACGGTTTCGCCTGTCTTAAGCCAATTCGCGCCGGAACGAAATGCTTCCGTCGGCGTCATCGGCGGCGGACCGACGCTGCCATCGGTCTTACTACCGTCGAGCGCAAGCACCGGTGCGGCGGCCGTCAGGCTGGCGCCGATGAGCAGCACACCGAACAGGCTCTCAACTGTCCGCATAGCACTCTTTCTCAGCAGCACCGCCGGGATGCGTTACTGCGCCGTCCACAGCAGGACCAACCTGCTGCGCGTATTTCCACAAGTAACCGGATCCGAATTCGCTCTCGCGCGGCGTCCATTGGCTCTTGCGCTTGGCGATCTCGCCCGCAGAAAGCTTGACGTCGAGGGTACCCTTCACAGCATCGATCTCGATGGTGTCACCGTCGCGGAGCAGGCCGATCGGGCCGCCGATTGCGGCTTCTGGACCGACATGCCCAACGCAGAAACCGCGCGTTGCGCCCGAGAAACGTCCGTCGGTAATCAGCGCGACCTTCTCACCCGCACCCTGGCCGTAAAGAGCGGCCGTGGTTGACAGCATTTCGCGCATGCCCGGCCCGCCGCGCGGCCCCTCGTAGCGGATCACAAGCACTTCGCCGTCTCTGTATTTGCGGGTTTTGACCGCGTCAAAGCAGGCTTTCTCGCCATCGAAGCAGCGCGCCGGGCCGCTGAACTTCAGCGTCTTCATGCCGGCGATTTTCACGATCGCGCCGTCGGGTGCGAGATTACCTTTGAGCCCGACCACGCCACCCGTCGCCAGCAATGGCTTATCGGCCGGACGCACGACATCCTGGTCCGGATTCCATTTCACGTTTTTCAGATTTTCGGAGATCGTGCGCCCGGTCACCGTCAGGCAATCGCCGTGCAGATATCCGTGATCGAGAAGTGTTTTCATCAAAAGTGGCACGCCACCAGCCTCGAACATATCCTTGGCGACATAACGGCCACCTGGTTTCAAATCTGCGATATAAGGAGTCTTTTTGAAGACTTCGGCGACGTCGAAGAGCTTGAACTCTATACCGCATTCATGTGCGATCGCCGGCAAATGTAGAGCCGCATTGGTCGAACCGCCAGTTGCGGCTACGACCGCCGCAGCGTTTTCGAGCGCTTTTCGCGTAACTATTTCGCGCGGGCGGATTTTTTTGACGATCAATTCCATGATCATCTCGCCCGCGAGCATGCAAAATTTGTCGCGGATCTCGTACGGCGCAGGCGCGCCAGCCGAATAAGGAAGCGCAAGGCCGATCGCTTCAGATACCGTCGCCATCGTGTTGGCGGTAAATTGTGCGCCGCATGCGCCGGCCGAAGGGCACGCATTCTGTTCGAGAATGTCGAGATCTTCGTCCGTCATCTGCCCGACCGAGTGTTTGCCGACCGCCTCGTACACATCCTGTACGGTGACCGGCTTGCCTTTGAAGGTGCCCGGCAGAATCGAGCCGCCATAGATGTAGATCGCCGGAACGTTGAGACGGCACATCGCCATCATCATGCCGGGCTGCGACTTGTCGCACCCGGCGATGCCGATGAGCGCGTCATAGGCATGGCCGCGCACAGTGAGTTCGACGCTGTCGGCGATCACCTCGCGCGAAGGAAGAGATGCCTTCATGCCGGCATGGCCCATCGCGATACCGTCGGTCACGGTGATTGTGCAGAATTCGCGTGGAGTGGCTCCAACTGCGACCACGCCCTTTTTCACCACTTGCGCCTGGCGCATCAGGGCGATGTTGCAGGGTGCCGCCTCGTTCCAGCAGGTGGCGACGCCGACGAAGGGCTGATGGATCTGCTCGGTCGTCAGGCCCATCGCATAATAGAATGCGCGGTGCGGCGCGCGGTCCGGCCCTTCGGTGGCGTGCCGACTTGGCAGTTTCGACTTCAAACTGGTCTTGGCGTCCATGGCCTGTGTCGTCCCGGCCCCACTAACGCTGTGCCGGGTGGCCGCCGGCGCCTGTCGAGGCGTTGCCCCGCATCACGCGGGCCTCGATGTGGTTGAATGGTATGGCCGAATCGCGGCGCCACGATGGGCGATCGCCGACTATGCTTAAAAGTTGTCGTTGTGTTGCAAACCGGACACACGTGAGGCTAAGTTGCATCACTCTTGTCGTGACGGAGGGCGCGAGTTATCCACGAGTTGTCCACTTCTCAGCCGCATGTGAGCGGCCGGGGAGCCACTGGGACCCAGGGCCGGCCTCCCCGCATCTGGCCGAAAATGCTGCGCGCTCCGTGAGTTCGCCCGCCCAGTTGTGAAACAGCCTTAGCCGATCGCTTGCAGGCGGCGGGCAAGCGTCATCATCCGTATTGCCGGGCCGCACGGGAGCTGCCCCGTCAAGGGAATGCCGGCGGCGGGCGGCAATGCTAGACATCGCGTCCGCATGCCGAAGCCCGCGCGTCTCCGCCGGTCATTCTTTGATCGTTCCGTCCACAAGGTAGCGCCCGAACTCATCGGTGCAGCGCTATATGTCGACGGTGTCGGCGGCACGATCGTCGAGGTCGAGGCCTATCATCACACCGATCCGGCGGCGCATTCCTACAACGGCCGTACAGAGCGCAATGCCGTGATGTTCGGCCCTGCGGGCTTCGCTTATGTCTATCGCTCGTATGGCATCCACTGGTGTCTCAATTTCGTGTGCGAGGAGGAAGGCAGCGCCAGCGCGGTGTTGATCCGCGCGATCGAACCGACACAGGGGCTGGCGGCGATGCGGCGAAGACGCGGCCTGCATGACGAGCGTGCACTCTGTTCGGGTCCCGGCAAGCTGTGCGAGGCGCTGGGCGTGGTTCACAAGCTGAATGGCCTCCCGCTTGACCACGCGCCTTTCGAATTGCGGGCGCGCAATGGCGTGCCGGGCGTCGTGACCGGCGTGCGCATCGGTATCACAAAGGCCGCGGAGAAGCCCTGGCGCTATGGGCTGAAAGGATCGCGGTTCTTGAGCAAGCCGTTCAGGACCTGATTCTGAAAGCGGCGTCGAACCCGAGCTCGTGTTTGGCTTTCTCGCTCGAAAGCGTTTCATCGTCTTCAGCGATGTTATAGATGCCCGGCCTGCCCTTAGTCACAGCGAGAAGCGCGGCTTGCGCGGCCGCGTCGACATGCAGTGGCATCGCGCGCTTCTCCTCGAACCAGGTGCCAGGCCCGTAAAGGTAACCGTATCGCAGCACGAGGCCTTCGGGCATTTCGAGCGTCGCTTCTTCGAGCGCAATGACACCGTCGACGGTCCGCTTGCGCACGCCGGTCGCGGCACGGTCGAGAGGATCATCCTCGACCCGCCTCCCAAGTCCCGGTGCATAGACGAATGCGATGCTTTGCGCGATCAGCCGGCGGACGCCGGATGCCCTGGCCGCGGCCACAAGGTTACGCGTGCCTTCCACGCGCAATCGCGCGTTGCGCTCGAGTCCTTCCTCGTAGCCGGGAGCGCCTGGCGGACTCGGCAGATCGGTCAGCTGATGGATAATAACCTGCGGAGCCGCCGCGCTGACTGCGGCTGCAAGCGCATCAGCGTCAAAAGCATCGACCACCACGGGCTCTGCGCCCAGCGCTCGCAGCGCCTCAGCCTTTCCGGCCGAACGTGTTGTTCCGACAACGCTATGACCGGCCGCGGACAAAAGCGGCGTGAGCCTGCGCCCGATCACCCCGCCCGC
>DATFXJ010000135.1:0-11654 GCA_035315965.1 Pseudolabrys sp. | reverse complement strand
CCATCCCGACCAGGAGTGTGGCGGCAAGTGCGAGAATCGCTCCGAGTACGAAACTGTCGGTCCAGGCCGAGAAAGTGGCAGCGAAATAGGCGCCGATCATATAGAGCGAGCCGTGTGCCAAGTTCACCAAATCCATTATGCCGAACACAAGCGTCAGCCCAGCTGCCAGCATGAACAGGAGCAGGCCGAATTGCAGTCCGTTCAGGCATTGCTCGATGAAAAGCGTCATGACGCGGCAATCGCAAACTTCGGCACAGGCCGATAAGCGGACAGCGGCAGCGCACTCGCGCTGCCGCTGTCATGCATCAGCACAGCATCACTTCATATGGCATTCAAGGACAAAACGATCCTGATTGTCTTCCACAATCGTTGCGACGGTCTTGAGCACGAAGTTGCCGTCTTGGTCCTTCACTGCCTCCTGCAAATAGAAGTTCTGGATCGGGATGTGATTTGTGTTGAAGCGGAATTTCCCCCGGACCGATTTGAAGTCGGCTTTCTCCAACGCCTTCTGCACGGCCACCTTGTCAGAGAGATTGCCCTTCGTCGCGGCTACCGCCGAGGCGACCAAGTTCGCCGCATCATAGGTCTGCGCGCCATAGAACGACGGTCGCAGCCCGGGATACTTCTTGAGGTAGTCGGCAACATACTTCTTGTTCGTTTCGTTCGGGAGGTCGTTTACCCACTCCTGCGCGCCGGGTACACCGAGCGCGAGATCTTTCTGCAACGGCAACGAAAGCTCGTCGATGGTGAAGGCGGTATAGAGGGGGATCTGGCCCTTGAGGCCGGATTGTGCGTACTGGCTCAAGAACTGCACGCCCGCCTTGCCTGGATAGAATACGAAGATTGCGTCCGGCTTTTCTGCCTTGGCTTTCGCGAGCTCGGCGGAGAAGTCCAGCTGGTCAGGCCACTTGGTCAGCTCCTGCCCGACGATCTTGCCTTTGAATGTGGACGCCACGCCGCCGAGCATGTCCTTGCCCGCGGCATAGTTCGGGCCGATCAGGAAGGCGGTCTTCACACCCTTCTGGTTCATGTAGTGGCCCATTGCCTGCGGCGTCTGGTCGTTCTGCCAAGAAGTCGAGAAGATGTAGGGCGAACACTGGTCGCCGGCGATCTGATGCGGACCGGCATTCGACGTGATCAGGAAGGTCTTGGAGTCGACGGCGGACTTCATTGAAGCCAGCAGCACGTTCGACCAGATGTAACCGACGATAAAATCGACCTTATCGGACTCAATCAGCTTGTCGGTTTTCTGCTTGCCGACTTCAGGTTTGAAGCCGTCATCCTCGTAGATGACTTCGACCGGCAAGCCGCCCATCTTGCGGTCCATATGATCGAGCGCCAATTCGAATGAGTTGCGCATGTCGTTGCCAATGACGGCGACGGGACCGCTGAACGTGCTGATGAACCCGATCTTGATCGATTTCTGCTGGGTCGCCGCTGGAACCGCTGCAAGCAGTAAAGTGACGCTCGCGGCCAAAAGAGCTTTGCGCATATGACATCCTCCCCAAGGGCCTTGGGGCCCTATTCCTTGTGATAGTCTAATGTATCGGTAGAAACGCCAAAAGGTCCACCAGCGTGCAGCATGCCGCACGGTAAATTCGATAGAGTCGGTGTTTCTGGCTTTTCCGCCACGCTGCGACGGCCATTGACCGCTGCGCTCCGCCCCCGGCAGTGTAGCGGCGCTGGACCCGATCGCGTGGGCCACCAACGGGATGTTCGCTTTGGCGAATGCGCTCGAAAAAGCCTATGACGGCATAATTATCGGTGCCGGACACCACGGGCTGATCCTTGGAAGTTATCTGGCTCGCGCGGGTCTCAACATCTTGCTGGTCGATCGTCGGCTTACTTATGGCGGCGGATTGTGCACGCGGGAAGTCACGCTGCCGGGCTTCTACCACAATCTGCATTCGATCAATCATTTCCATATCAGTGAGACGCCCTGGTTCAAGGACCTGAACTTGAGCGAGCGCGTTACCTACATCACGCCGCGTTACGAATTCGGCCAGGCACACCACGACGGATCAGCACTGGTGCTGGGCCGCGACCTGGAAGAATCGGTCGCCAATATTGCGCGATTTTCCAAAAAGGACGCCGCAACCTTCCGCGAGTGGAATCGAAAGGCCGAGAAAATCACGGCACAGATTTTCCTCCCCGAGCGCTATGCCGAGCCCTTGCCCAAACAAGAGCGCGAGGAGCTTTTGTCGCGCACGTCCTTGGGACGCGAGTTTCTTGACGTTTCCAATCGCCAGCCGCTCGATGTGGTGCGCGAACTGTTTGAGAACGACCACGTGCGGCTGCTATTTCTGTTCAAAGTATCGTTGTTCGGCACCTGGCTGGTAGACACGCTGTCGAAGACCTCACCAATGGGCTCGGTGATCCGCGCCTTTGATCTCGAAAGCGGCTATCAACTTTGTCAGGGTGGCTCGTTCAACCTGGCGCGCGGCCTGATGGAAGCTTTCATCGCCGCTGGAGGCAAATTCCAGCCGCAAGTCGATATCGATCGCATCGTCATCGAAAACGGCAAGGCAACCGGCATCGAACTGGTCGATGGCCGAACCGTGCGCGCCAGACAATTCGTCGCTTCGACGCTCGACGTGCATCAGACGTTCGAGAGTCTGGTCGGGAGCGAGCAACTTTCCACCGCATTCCTCAAAAAGCTCGACGGCTTCCTGTACACCGCGTGGAGCCTGTTTGGGTTGCATCTCGCACTCAACGAGAGTCCGCGCTTTGAGGCTGAAAAATTCGATCCCAACATCAACCGCACGCTGAAATGGAGCATCGGCGCCGAAACCATGGAGGAACTGTTCTCGGCCCATCAGGACGTGCAGGCCGGCCGGGTGCCGAAGATCGTGCAATTCGGCTCCGGCCCCTTGAGCCTGCTGGATCCGACGCAAGCGCCCCCGGGCAAGCATACGACTTATTGCTGGCACGTTATGCCGCTCAACCCCGAGCTTGACGGCAGGAGCTACGAAACGTTCAAGGAGGAATTTTCCGGCAAGATCATCGAATGCTTCGCGCGCTACTGCCCGAACATGACCAGCAAAAATATCCTTGGGCGATATGTCTACACCGGCCGCGAATACGTTCAGGAAATGATCAACATGCGCTGCGGCGATATCTTCATGGGGGCCTTCAACGCCGAGCAAGTGATGTACAACCATTTCGGCTACCGGTCGCCAATTCCGAACCTGTACAACGCCGGATCTGCCAGCCATCCCGGCGGCGCAATTTCCGGAGGCGCGGGCTATATCAGCGCCGGCATTATCGCAAATGACCTGGGCTTGAAGCCGTGGTGGACACCATGGGACGCCCGCAAAGCGCTGGAGCTATTGCCGACGTTGGAGCGAGGCGCGGCATGAACGGCGACTTGCAGAGCGTCGTTTTTCCCGGCCTCAAGGATCGCGTTGTCATCATTACCGGTGCCGGGCAAGGCATAGGCCGCGTCTTCGCAAAATCGTTGGCGCTAGCGGGAGCGCGAGCTGTCATCGCCGAACTCAATGAAAACAAGGCTGCAGCGGTTTCAGAAGAAATCATGAAGGCCGGGGGCCAGGCGCTGGCGGTTACTACCGATGTCTCCGATCCTGCTTCGATTAAGGAAATGATCGAAGTGGTCGAAGACGAATACAGCCGCATTGACGTGCTGATCAACAATGCAGGGATTTTCTCGACACTCGAGATGCGCCCCTTCGACCAAATTCCGCTAGAAGAATGGGAAAAGGTGCTGCGCGTCAATCTCACCGGACCATTTCTCTGTGCTCGTGCGGTGTTGCCGGCGATGCGGCGAGCAAAATGGGGCCGGATCATCAATGTCGCCTCCGGGGCAGTGCGGCTTGGCCGGCCAAATTATCTCCATTACATCGCTAGCAAAGCTGCGCTCGCCGGTATGAGCTTGTCGATGGCCCGCGAATTGGGCGCCGACGGCATCACTGTGAACGCCATTTTGCCTGGCGCGACCTTCACGGAAATCAAGCGCAAGACCGTGACGCCAACGCAGAAGAAGCGCATTATCGCCATGCAATGCGTGCCGCGCGCAGAAGTGCCTGAAGACTTGGTCGGTTCCGTGCTGTTCCTTGCCTCAGAGGCTTCTTCCTTTGTCACTGGCCAAAGCATCAACCTCGACGGTGGCGTGACCGGCTCATGACGCCGACCGTTGCCATCATCGCGCCAGGCAATATGGGTGCCGGTATCGGCCGGCGCCTGGCTGAAAACAAAGTAACGGTTCTCACCTCGCTCGCCGGCCGGAGCGAGGGCAGCGCAAAACGCGCGCGCGAAGCGAGTATGCAGCCAGTCGAGGAACGCGCGCTGGCAGAAGCCGATTTCCTGCTGTCGGTCATTCCGCCCGGCGACGCGTTCACGCTCGCCAAGCGCCTCGCCCCAATACTCGCTGCCGCCAATAGGAAGCCTGTCTACGTGGAATGCAACGCGGTCAGCCCGCCGACAATGTTGAAAATCGCGGACATGATCGGAACGACCGGCTGCCAGTTTGTCGGCGCCGGCATTATCGGTCCGCCGCCAAAGCCGGGAAGCACCAATACGAAAATTTATGCGTCCGGGCCGGCCGCCATGGATTTCGCCACTTTCAACGACTTTGGCTTGATCGTGCGCGTGCTTGAAGGTCCCCTCACTGCCGCCTCGGCGCTGAAAATGTCCTACGCCGGGATCACCAAGGGCTTCACCGCGCTGGGCGCCGCAATGATGCTTGCCGCTATGCGCGGCGGCTCGGCTGCCGCGTTAAAGGCAGAACTCTCCGAAAGCCGCCCGGACCTCCTGCGCTATCTTTCGAACCAGGTTCCGGCCATGTATTCCAAGGCTTATCGTTGGGTGGCTGAGCTCGACGAGATTGCGTCCTTCGTTGGGGATGAGCGCGCCGAGCACGAAATGCTTGCCGCAGCTGCCCGCCTGTATGAGCGCATCGCCGAGGACTACGAGGGGGAGAAAAAAGAAACCGGCACACTGGACGGTTTCTTCACCAAGTCATGACAGCTGACCCGCCTGTCCTCATCGAGCAACGCCCCGGCTATCGTGTGATCACCTTAAACCGGCCGGACAAGCTCAACGCCTTCAATGAGGCGATGCGTCACGCACTGCGTAAAGCCGTCGACGAGGCGGAAGCCGACGAAAGCTGCCGTGCCTTGTTGCTTACTGGCGCAGGCCGCGGCTTTTGTACCGGCCAGCATCTAAGCGATTGGACCGCCAAGCCCGGCGAGAGTGTCGTGCTCGGCGCCGCGCAGGAGGCGTACTACAATCCTCTAGTGCGCAAATTGTGGAGCCTGTCCATTCCTGTCGTTGCCGCCGTCAACGGCGTCGCCTCTGGCGCCGGCGTCACCATCGCTCTCGCCTGCGATATCGTGCTAGCAGCTCGGTCGGCGAATTTCATCCAATCGTATACCCGCGTCGGGCTTGTTCCTGATTCTAGCGGCACATGGTTTCTTCCCCGGCTCGTCGGCAATGTGCGGGCGCACGGATTGACCCTTTTGGCCGAGTCGCTTCCCGCTGAAAAGGCCGAGCAATGGGCCTGATCTGGAAGTGCGTCGACGATGCAGCGTTTAAAATTGAAGCGCAGCAACTGTGCGAGCATTTTGCCTCCGCGCCAACGCAAGGACTCGCGCTGACCAAGCGGGCACTCAATTCTTCGCCCTACGACTCCCTCGACGCCCAACTCGATCTTGAGTGCGAGCTCCAGCTGGCGGCAACCCTGACACCCGATTACGCCGATGGCGTGCGCGCATTCATGGAAAAGCGAAAAGCCAATTTTTCCGGGCGTAGGAAATGACGCTGCTCGACAACAAGCGACCGTTACGGGTGGGTCTCGCCGGTCTCGGCGCAGTGGGGCTCGAAGTCGCAAAGCGCCTGATTGCGGGTGTGCCCGGTCTCACCCTTGTTTCCGTCGCGGTACGCGATGTCGAAAAGGCACGACGCGCGTTGCCGCGAGTTGGCGACAGCATAGCTGTTTGCAAGGCGGCGGAGCTCGCTGATAGTTGCGATATTGTAGTTGAATGCCTACCGCCTGCGTTGTTCCGTGGGATCGCCGTCAGTGCCATCGACAAGGGACGCATCTTCATGCCGCTCTCGGTCGCACAACTTCTGGAGAATGCTGATCTGATCGAGCGTGCAAAACAGAAAGGCGCCCGCATCATGGTGCCCACGGGTGCGCTGATCGGCCTTGACGCAGTACGCGCGGCAGCCGAGGGCACCATTTATTCCGTTAAGATGGTGACGCGCAAGCCGCCCGCTGGTCTCGAAGACGCGCCATACCTGCGCGAACATGGAATTTCAGTACGCGACCTCAAAGAGCCGCTGAAAATATTCGATGGCAGCGCGCGCGAAGGCGCCCGTGGGTTTCCGGCCAATGTTAACGTAGCAGCGGCTTTGAGTCTCGCAGGCATCGGGCCCGACCGCACGCAGCTTGAGATCTGGGCTGATCCGACTTTAACGCGCAACACTCATACTATAAGTGTTGACGCCGATATCGCGCGCTTCACCATGACAATCGAAAATATTCCCTCGGAAAATCCGCGCACCGGCAAAAGCGTGGCACCCTCAACTGTCGCAGCGCTGCGCGGGCTGGTGTCGGAGCTGAAAATAGGGACTTGAGGCACTCAAACGCGCAGGAAAATCTTGCGGCGATAGAGAAAGCCGGCCAGCGCGACAGCAAAGGCGAGTCCCACAACGTGCGTGATGAAAAGACCGGTGCCGGGCGTCACGGTCTGACCAAGCCAGGCGGCTACATCACCGCCGACGAAACGCCGCGCGAAAGGCTGGAAGCCGACGATACCGTTGATGAAATAAAGTGTGATCGCATTGACGCCGATCCATACGAAAATTGTCGCCCAGGCCTTCCACCCCCATACGTCGGCGAGCTGATGGATGGCACCGAGCAGGATCGCGCTGTAGCCTCCGGCGACGAGCACAAATGACGACGTCCAGATCGATTTTACAATTGGGAATTGCAGTCCCCATAAATAGCCGGCTGCCACCATTGTGATCCCCGCACCAATCAGCCACAACGATCTTTTTGATGGTGTCAGGCGTTCGTCCTTTAGCAACAGACCGGCCAATACGCCGAGCAAGCACGTGCCGATCGCGGGGAGCGTGCTCAACAGTCCTTCCGGATCACGGGTCTTGTCCCATAGCCGCCCGGGCAAATAATGCGCGTCGATCCAATCGGCGAGATTAGCATCGGGCGCGAAAGACCCGGCGCCAATGCCGGGCACCGGCACAAAAGTCATCAACGCCCAGTAACCCCCGAGCAGAGCGACTAGCGCAATGATCAATCCGCGCCAGCCGAGATTCAAGAATAAGAGTGACGCAAACAGATAACAAATAGCGATGCGCTGCAGAATGCCCACAAAACGAACATCGCTCCAATGCTGGCTGATGCCGCCATAGAAAATCAGGCCAAGCCCATAGAGCAATAGAGCCCGACGTAGCACGCGCAGATGCGCCTGCGCCTTGCCTTCGGTCTCGACTAGCCGCGGCAATGCTAAAACAATTGATACGCCAGTGACGAAAAGGAACAGCGGAAATACAAAATCGTAGAAGCGGAAGCCCTCCCAAGGGACATGACTCATTTGAGTGCCGAGGAAGCCGCCGATCGCGCTCAATGTCGGGCCCTTGTTTTTCAGCATCCGGTCAAGGGCCAAGACCGCACCGTCGCCACCAATGATCCAGAATATACTGAACCCGCGCAGCGCATCGACCGATACGATGCGGTGGGTTTGCAGGGCGAGCGGCACATCTACGTAACGCATCGGGCGCAGGTGCCATTTCGAGCAAAGCGTTGGCCGGACGAAAGCAAAATGGTTGCCAAAAAAGTACTTGATCGCGGCTATGACGCCGCTACTCAGGTGTGCAGTGACCGGCTTAGTGCCGCGACACTGCTATCGTGGTCACTTCTTTGTCACACGCGCCGGCCGGTTCTTGGGTACGGAAATAGTTCCTCCCGACGAAAGACTGGTCATAGTGGCGCCAGAACGTACCGTGATCCAAAGCCTGCACGCCAGCGAGCGTAACTGCAAAAACCGAGCTTTCCATGTCGCGCTGTTGCGCGTTAAGATTTGGTGGTAGCAGCGAACTGGCATAGTCGACGTAGTAGACCCGGCGCACGCAGGAAAGATCTTTAACGGCTTCAAGAGCTGCCTTCGCGGTCATCAGGTGGTCCGAATGATCCCTCGGATTGATGCGGGGATCGGTTTCCGCAACGTTCACCTGCGCTAGCGCGGTTTGTCCGCGTTCGTAACTTACGATCGCGCGAAGCGTGGCAACCAGATCGTTCCAGCCATGATAGACAGTCGAGCCGTCAATCGGCCGCAGAATGTCGTTCTTGCCAGTTGCTAGGCGCTTCAGCGATTGAAAGCCGGTCTCGGGATAGCCATCGCCGGACCAATGACCATCGGGTAACCGCAAGAAATAACCCACCGTGTTGAGGTAGCTAACGCGGTGAATCATGTGACCGTTGAAAGACATTGGGGCCGCGATGCGCTCGCCGGGAGTCGTGTCAGCATCCGCCATAAATCGGATCGCAGTTTCGGCGCCGTTTTCGCGCGCTAGATAAAACGGATGCTTGCGGCCGCGGCTGCCAGTGCCGAGTCCGTCATCGCCCGCAGTAAGATGCACGAATACAGTCTTGGCCGCGCCGCTGATCACGTCCTGAAAGGCGGACGGATTCATGAAAAGCTGCCAGTCGTCTTCATGCGCAGCAAAATAAAACGACACCTTGTCGGGTCGCTTGGCATCTTCGGCGAGCGCCGACGCGTTCGTGAGTGCGGCAGCGCCGATAAGGCAAGCAGCTGCAATTGATCGCATTATCGTCATTCTCGGTCCGGTTCAGGCGCCCGGTATGCAGCAAATAGGATAGGAATGTGACACTTGCAATCAAAGCACGGATGACCGGGTCATGTCGCCGCTTGACCGAGGCGTTTGACGAGCGCGGTTTATCGTTTGTATACAAATAATTAGCCCGACCCGAGGCTTGCCGCATGAAACCTGCGCCCTTCGTCCGTCATGTGCCGAAGACGCTCGATGAAGCGCTAAAAATTCTGGCCGAGGTGGCCCCGAAGGACGGCCGCGTTCTGGCAGGTGGGCAGAGCCTTGTTCCTATCATGGCGTTTCGTCTCGCCAAGCCGGCACATCTAGTGGACATCAACGAGGTCGCCGGGCTCGACAAGATCGTCAGCGATGGCAAAACGCTTTCGATCAGCGCACGCGTCCGCCACGCCGCTTTCCACAAACCAGTGATCGACAATCCGCTTGGACGATTGCTCAGTGTGGTCTCCCGTCATATCGCGCACTATCCAATTCGTATTCGCGGCACATTTTGCGGCAGCCTTGCCCATGCCGATCCCGCGTCGGAATGGTGTCTGGTCGCTGCGACGCTTGATGCCACTCTCGTTGCCAGTAGCGTATGCGGCGAACGCATGATTCCGGCAAAAGAATTTTTTACAGGAATCATGTCTACGGTGCTGGCTGAGGATGAGTTGCTTTCCGAAGCAAGGTTGCCTCTGCTTTCGAATGACGCAAAATTCGGTTTCAACGAATTCAGCCGCCGCGCCGGGGACTTCGCAATGGCGGCGTCGCTAGTTACGTACCGCATGCAAAGCGGCAAAATCGCCGATGCCCGAGTCGGCGTGGGCGGCGCCGAGCCTTCGCCGCGCCGCGTTCCGGAAGCCGAAGCATCACTCAATGGCAAGGCAGCGACCGATGCCGTGTTTTTCGTTGCAGCAGAGGCTGCCGCCAAGGCAATCGATCCGCTGGAGGATCATCAGACAAATGCCGATTACCGCCGCGACCTTGTGCGCGCGGTCGTGCGGCGCGCACTGAAGCAGAGTCTATCGTGGGTGCGCATGGTACCCGAGGTTCCGGCATGACCTGGGTCGGTCGCGCCGTGCGGCGTCTGGAAGACCCGGCGTTGGTTACCGGTCAAGGCCATTTCACTGCCGATGCACCCGCTGCGCATTGGGTACGTTTTGTGCGCAGCCCCGTAGCCGCGGGAAAATTGGCAAACATCAAAGCTCCGAAGGGAGCGATGGTAATTACCGCCGCCGATCTCACAGGCGTAAAAAAAATCACACCCATGTTGCACAAATTTTCCTACAGGCCGGTCGGCCAACCTCTGCTTGCCGAAGGCGTCGTTCGCTTCGTTGGCGAACCAGTTGCCGCTGTGGTGGGGGCAACCGCGGCAGAGGCCGAGGACATTTCCGATCAGGTCGAGCTGTCGATCGACACGGCACCAGCCGTAAGCGACGCACGTACAGCGCTTCACAAGAGTGCGCCGCAAATACACCCCGAAGCGCCCGGCAACGTCATTCTCGAAGGCCAGGTCAAGACCCCCGGCTTTGATACGGCCTGGTACGGGGCGCACACGATCGTCAAGGTCGAAGTGCGGTCGCGCCGCCAGAACGCAACCCCGATGGAGCCGCGCGGCGGTCACGCCTCGTATGAGGCCTCGAGCGGGCGCGCCACCCTCACCTGCTCGACACAGATGCCGCACCTGACACGCACCGCGATCTGCGATGTCCTAGGTTTCCCGGAATCCGACCTGCGCGTGATCGCACCCGACGTCGGCGGCGGATTCGGGCAGAAAATGTCGCTTGCGAGCGAGTATGCCATGCTGGTGTGGCTAGCGCGAAAATTGAAAGGTTCGGTGGCCTGGATCGAGGATCGGCGCGAAAATCTTATCGCCGGTTTTCATTCGCGTGATCAATACATCACGCTCGAAGGCGCCTTCGACAAAAACGCCAAGCTGACTGCGCTGAAGGCCGATATTGTTGCCAATGTCGGCGCCTATTCCTGCTTTCCAACTACCTGCGGGGTCGAGCCGCTGATGGCGATGGCAGAAATGCCTGGCCCTTATGATGTGCAGCAATACCAGTGCCTGGCCCGTGGCGTCATTACCAACACATGCACCATGGCGCCCTATCGCGGCGTATCGCGACCAGTGATTACCTTTGCGATCGAGCGGTTAATGGACAAAGCCGCGCACACCTACGGCATGGATCCAGTCGACATACGCCGCCGCAATCTGATTGACAGATTTCCCTATAAATCCGTTATGGGCCTTGAATATGACGAGGCGACCTACAAAGAGACGCTCGAGATGGCGGTCAAGGCCATCGACGTGCCCGGCTTCCGCAAACGCCAGAAAGAAGGACGCGCCAACGGCCGTCATTTCGGCATCGGCTTCGCGACCTTCTCCGAACGCACCGGCTATGGCAGCCACGCCTTTGCAGCGCGCGGGATGGAGATCACGCCAGGGTGGGAGATGGTAACCGTTACTGTCGACCCCTCAGGATTTGTCGAGGCCCGGATCGGCTGCTCGCCGCATGGACAGGGCCTGCGCACGACGCTCGCCCAGATCATCGCGGACGAGCTCGGCATCACGCCCGAGAAGATCAAGGTGGTGCATGGCGATACCGACCGCGCACCATATGGCTGGGGAACCTTCGGCAGCCGCTCGCTGGTCATCTCGGGTGGAGCCATATTGATCGCTGCGCGGAAAGTTCGGGCCAAACTGCTCAAGATAGCCAGCCATCTGCTGGAGGTTGCACCGGGCGACATCGTGCTCGCCGATGGAATGGCAATAGTCGCGGGCACGGACCGGACGATCCCGATAGCGAAGCTTGCTCGCGAGGCTTATACGCAAACGCACCGCTTCA
>DATFXJ010000134.1:0-2317 GCA_035315965.1 Pseudolabrys sp. | reverse complement strand
TCAAAGCCCTGGCGCAGTTCTCGCTTCAAGACCAGCGAGCGCGCAACAAGAAAGGCGTCTTTCAGAGTCGTGGCCCGGCGCAGCGCAACATTGAAAAAGGCGTCGCCGAAATAGGTCCACTTGGCTTTGTCCTGACATCCGAACGATGCATGGTTGGCGTCCGCCGCGGTGATCACGAGCGTATCGGCATTGGCGAGGGGAGGTATGAAGACGCCAGAATAACAAGCCGAAATGATCACGACCTTGTATCGCACGCCGGTTCGCTCGAGCATCTCGGCAAGTCTGGATGGCTTGAGCGTTTCAGTCAGCCGCCGCCCAGCGGTGACGGCGAGGCCGTCGGGCGAGCCGTGCGACGTGAGGATGACAAACAGAATGTCGCTCTCGCCGTTCATCTTTTTTGCCTCCGCTTGCAATGTCGCTGCAAGCGTTTCGATGGTCGCATTCCCGCCCGTCTTGGTATTGAATCTTACGACAATCGGGACGCCCCCGAATCGGCTCGCCACGACCTGTGCTGCACCGGTGGCCTCGCTGCGGAAAACGCCTTGATCGCCGTACAGTCCGAATGACACCACGGTCACCTTGCGAGCGTTCTCGGCCGCGTGCGCAGGCGCAAACGGCGGCGCGAAGGCGAGAGACAAAGCGATGATCGGCACGCCGAGCCGGCCAGCCAAAGATCCGAATGTCACGACGAACCTCCGTTCACGCGCGCCACCAATCGCGGAGCCGAACATCCTCAACGGACAGACTCGAAGACGTCCGTGATGATGGTCTCATCAGCGATGCCGCCGCCCGCCGCATTGGGTTGTTGCGCGCCCGACTTGGGCAGCCCATACATCGCTTCGATTGTGCGCAAGATGTTCACGTGTGTGATGCCTTTGCCCTCGGCATATGAGCCTGGCTTGATATGTGCTCCGGCGAAGATTGTGACGATGCGATTCTGAATATTGCGTAACAGCTGGTTGTACCTCGGCGAATATCTCGGGTTTGGTCCGATCAGCGGATTGGTGAGTCCGTAATAACCTCCCTGGTCATCGTTCTCGTCAAGAGTGACGATCAGAAGACTGTTGTGAGTCTTCGCCCACTGGTAAAAGCCGTCGAGGTTCTGTCGGAGCCAGGCATCGCCAGCGGGGATGCTCTGAGCCGGTTTGCCGTTCTGCATGTCGTGATTCAAGTTCGGGATGACGAAGGCGACGGTCGGTAGCGTGGCGTAGTCGCTGGGAAAGTCCGCAAACCGCAGATTGGACGAAGTTTCGATCGTCGTTCCGTTGGGAACGTTCGCGAAGCTGATCCAAGGCACATGCTTACGGGCGTAAATGCATTGGTCTCCGCGGCAGTTCGGCGGATCGAAATCGACCATCGAGCCGATGCTGGGCAAGCTTTCCGAATAGCCCTTGAACGAGAGGCCTTTGGCGATGAGTTGCTCGCCGAGGTTGCTGGCCTTGAACGGGTAGTCGGAGTGGTTGGCTTTGCTCGGCACCTGATCGCGAAAGCCAACGTTCTGATTACTGCCTGAAAACAGCCAGAAATAGTTGCCTTGACTATAGTGCTCCTCGGCAAACATGCGCTCGAATATGGCGCCCTCTGCCGCCAATTTCCTGATATACGGCGCGTCAAACTTGCCCCCGAGGATTTGTTCAAAATCCTTGTTCTCCTCGACCACAATGACGATGTGGTCATAGACCGGCAGTGTCGCGGGCCACGGCGGCCTGCTAGCCGCCGCCGCGGTGCCGGCCGCGCACGACAAGAGAGCGATGACGCACGCGTGTGAAATTTTCGGCATCTGTCCTCCATCTAAAGAGACCTGCGCTCGAGGTTGCGAGCGCTGTGGATCCATCGGGAGTGATGCAAGCACATTCAATTGCGTGAGGATATCGGCTCCGCATTGGCTGTGCTATCACTGCCTCCATGCTTTGGTGATGGCAATCCATCCGCGGAGACGATCATGCTCAATCGCAGGACCTTTGCGAAAGTTCTGAGCGCAACGGCGCCGGTCGGTTGCACGTGGTGAGGGACGCCAAAACTTCGTCCTGCCGCATCCGGACCGCTGCCGAAGGGCTTCTCGCTCCGCCGCTCCCCGATCGCAAGTGACCGCGAAGGATATTGCCTGCAAACAACTGCCGAAAACGTTGCCATCAGCCGAGCCGATGGGGCGACCTTGCGCCAGGCCCTCGGCGTTTGGCCGCGCATTGCCTTGCTGAGCTTCGGAAGTCCCGCCGTCCAGCTCGCCGCCATGTACCGCATCCTCGTTGAGGAAAAGCGCTGGATCTCCCGAGACCGGTTTCTCAATGCTTTGAACTATTGCCTGGCGCTGCCCGGC
>DATFXJ010000133.1:0-11109 GCA_035315965.1 Pseudolabrys sp. | reverse complement strand
GATTGTTGATGATGTCAAGCCGGGTGACGTGCTTGGCGGAGCTGAACGCAGCCTCAACGGCCTTCGCGTCGCCGAGGTGCCATTGATAGATCGTGTTGCGGGGCGCCACCTCATGGATTTGCGGCATTCCTTCTGATTGCGCCTGCGCTGGATCAGAAACGGCAGGCAGAATGTCGTAGTCGACCTTCACGGCTTCGGCGGCGTCCTTGGCCTGCGCCAGTGTTTCGGCGATGACGACCGCAACCGGATCGCCGACATAGCAGACCTTGCCGTCGGCGAACGCCGGGTGGGGCGCCATCTTCATGGGCGAGCCGTCCTTGGAATGGATCATCCAGCCACAGATGAGATTGCCGACCTTGTCGGCCGCGAGCTCGGCACCCGTGAGCACGGCGAGCACGCCGGGTCGGGCCATTGCATCCTTGGTATTGATCCGCTTGATCTTCGCGTGCGCGTGCGGGGAGCGCACGAAGAATGCATAGACCTGGCCGGGGCGATTGAGATCGTCGGTAAAATGGCCACGCCCGGTGATGAAACGCTGGTCTTCCTTGCGGCGCACCGCCGCCCCAACTCCGGTCGCGCTCATGGCAGTTCTCCCGACGACTACGCTTGCGACGACGCTCGCTGTTAGGCTGCCTTCTGCCCTTCGCCCTGGCCCATGGCCTTGGCACCTGCGGCGATCGCCTTGACGATGTTGTGATAGCCCGTGCAGCGGCAGAGATTGCCTTCAAGCTCATGCCGGATGGTGTGTTCGTCGAGCTCGTTGCCCTTGCGCCAGACCATGTCGATTGCGGTCATGATCATGCCCGGGGTGCAGTAGCCACACTGCAGCCCATGGTGCTCGCGAAACGCCTCCTGCATCGGATGCAGCGGCCCGTTCGGCTCGGCGAGGCCCTCGATGGTGGTGACGTTGGCGCCCTCGCACTGCCACGCAAATGTCGTACAGGATTTCACCGCCTTGCCATCGATGTGCACTACGCAGGCGCCGCATTGCGAGGTGTCGCAGCCCACGTGGGTACCGGTGAGCCGCAAATTCTCGCGCAGAAACTGTACCAACAGCGTGCGTGGATCGACGTCACCGGTGACGGGCTTGCCGTTCACCGTCATCGCGACGGCGGTCATGGGTACCTCCTCGAAATCCGGGCCAAACGCCCTGTTTTTGACGTTTCCGGGCCGAGCCAGCAGCGGATCGGGCCAAAATCCGGCCGATTCTGCCCCGCTTCCGGCGGCCGAACAAGCCGTACTTGGCTTTGCCCGCAAGCCCGGGTCAAGGCCATTGAATGAGGTCCGATAGATCGAGGGGGCTTGTTAACCGCTCGCCGGCCCGACCGCTTTGGCAAAGCTCGCGAAGAAATCGTCGGCCGTCTTCTTGGCCGCACTGTTGATCAGGCGCTGACCAAGCTGGGCGAGCTTGCCGCCGATCTGCGCTTCGACGTTATAGCTAAGCAGTGTGCCGCCATCTTTTTCGGTCAGGGCGACCGTCGCCCCGCCCTTTGCAAAACCGGCGACGCCGCCATCACCTTCTCCCGAAATCTTGTAGCCGTTCGGTGGGTTAAGGTCGGTAAGGTGAACTTTGCCTTTAAAACGCGCTTTCACCGGACCGATCTTGGTCGTCGCAACCGCCTGAAATTCCG
Organism: Pseudolabrys sp.; assembly: GCA_035315965.1. Classification (GTDB taxonomy): domain Bacteria; phylum Pseudomonadota; class Alphaproteobacteria; order Rhizobiales; family Xanthobacteraceae; genus Pseudolabrys. The sequence continues at coordinate 9,478 of DATFXJ010000133.1, read as the reverse complement.
TCTCCGAAGTTTTGTTGAGCTCCTCGCAACCCGGGATGCACGTCTTCAGTACTTCGGGGTCGTTTAGCTTCGCCCAAACCACTTCGCGGCTGGCCGGCAGCTGGACTTCTCCTGTCATCGTCATCGCCATCACGCGTCTCCTTTACAGTCAAACAATCCGGGGCGGTCCCCGGCTTAAGCCCTCACGGAGGTCATGAAAAGACCTTTGCAGAGAGCGCGCCGCGCTTTAAGGGTGTCGGTCAAGCCGCGATCCAACAATCAGAAAGTACCCTAAGGGAGGACTTTAATGTCAACGATCAATGCCGATGATGGTTGCCCGATCCACGTCGAGGTTGAGGGTCGCGACGGCGCGCCGGTGCTAATACTATCCAATTCGCTCGGCACCAATCTGCACATGTGGGACGACCAGGTACCGGAATTCACAAAGCACTTCCGCCTGGTCCGCTACGACCGGCGGGGTCACGGACAATCGGGCGTTCCCAAGGGGCCTTATTCTATGGAGCGGCTGGGCAAGGACGTGTTGGCGATCCTCGATGTGCTCAAGATCAAGAAGACCAGTTGGTGCGGACTGTCGATGGGCGGCATGGTCGGTCAGTGGTTGGGCGCCAATGCACCTGACCGGGTCGAGAAGCTCGTGCTTTCCAACACCAATTCCTATTACGATGACAAGACACCGTGGATCGACCGCATCAAATTAGTGACTGAGAAGGGCCTTGACGCGCTGGTCGACACTAACATGCAGCGCTGGTTCACAGAGGGCTTCCGAAAGCGCGCGCCCGAGGTGATCGCACGCATGAAGAAAATGTTCGTCGCCACCAAGGTGCCCGGCTATGTTGGATGCTGTGAAGCGATCTGCGACATGGATTTCCGCGCCAGTAACCCGAGGATCAAGGCGCCCACGCTAGTTATCGTCGGAGCGCAGGATCCCGCCACACCGCCCTCGGCAGGTGAAATTATTCAAAATGCGATCAAAGGCGCCAAGCTCGCAAGTCTTGACGCCGCGCATATTTCGAACATGGAACAGCCAAAGCAATATACCGATACGGTACTCAACTTTCTGCGCGGATGAAGAGCCGGCTGCCATGAGGAACAAGCCATGGACGACAAGCAACGTTACGAGCGCGGCATGGTCAAGCGCCGCAAGGTGCTTGGCAACGCCTGGGTCGACCGCGCAAATGCCAGCAAGACTACATTCAGTGAGGAATTCCAGGATTTCATAACACGCGTTGCCTGGGGCGAAATATGGAGCCGTCCCCATTACGATGAACGCACGCGTCGCATCTTGGTGATCGGCACCATGCTTGCGCTCGATAAATGGGAAGAGTTCCGTATGCACGTGCGGGCGGCGCTCACAGAGGGGGGCTTCACGCCGGAAGACATCAAGGAAATCATCCTGCAGCAGGCGATCTATTGCGGGGTACCAGCCGCAAATAACGCATTCAAGGAAGCCGCCCAAGTAATCACGGAAGTTACGAAGACCAAATAAACCATCACAAGGCGAAGGTCTCGTCATTGCGAGCTGAAAAGGCTTCAATGGTAAGCCATGGCCCATTCGATGAGGGAACAACCATGGCCAACATCAATGTACGCAAAGGCATGCCTAGCGTTCAGCTCGACAAGCAGGAATTCAAAAAGCGCTTTCTGACAAAATTTTACGATCCCCTCTATGAGCCGCTCACGCGTGAACTCGACAAAATCATCGATGCCACGTGGACTTCCTATATCCACTACCATAAGACACCGCGCACCCAAAAAGCCGGCCCTGATTTTGCTGACCCGAACTACGAAATCTCGGTCGAATGGCTTGCAACGCGTTCCAACATTCAGGCCGCGGAGCGTCAACAAAGATCTGCGAAATCACCTTCACGTGTACTGATCGTCAACGGATCTTCACGCAACGACCAGACCTGTCCGGGCGAAATATCGAAAACCTGGCGGCTGGTGACCTTGGCTCGAGATGTTATTGGGAAAATGCGCGGTTTCGAGGTTGAGGTCCTCGATCTATCGCGGCTCGCCGCCGAATATGGAAAGGTGATCTATCCATGCAAGGCCTGCGTCTCGACCGCGCAACCACTCTGCCATTGGCCATGCAGCTGCTATCCCAACCATGCTCTTGGTCAGGCCGGCGACTGGATGGCTGAGATTTACCCGAAATGGGTTGCTGCGCACGGCGTGATGATCGTTTGCCCGGTCAACTGGTACCAGGCACCCTCCTCACTCAAGCTGATGATGGATCGCCTCGTTTGCGCCGATGGCGGTAACCCGGATCCAACCTCTACCGGCGGCAAGGATCCGGTCAAAGCAAAAAAAATCGAGCTCGCAGGCTGGCCCTATCCGCGGCATTTAGCGGGGCGCGTGTTCTCTGTTGTTGTCCATGGTGACGCGGCTGGCGTCGAGAACTTGCGGCGCATGCTTGTGGATTGGATGACCGATATGGGAATGATCCCGTCAGGCCACTTGGCGCTGATCGACCGCTACGTTGGATATCTTTCACCCTACGCCACCAGCCACGGCGATCTCGATCGTGACACAGATCTTCAGGATGATGTCCGGAATGCCGCGCGCGCGTTGGTGCAAGCCGTCAAAGACAGACGATCGGGCAAACTCGAGCCACCGGATCGCGGCCTCCACGAAGCCCGCCCGAAATAGGAGCTTACAGCGACTTGGCAAGGCAGCCGGCTACGGTGTCTCGCTGAAGTTCTACTGCGATTTGATCTCAGCGTTTTCAATACGACGCAGAACATGGCTGCGTTCAAATAGGCACAGTGCGGTCGTCAAGGCAGCAAACACAAGCTGCAAGCATGTTCACCTATGAGATCAATTGTGTTGCCAGCCCATACGACACTGATTGCCGCGATCAGAATGAGACCGGCTTCCAGGATCTCCGGTTTGCGTCCCGCGCGACAGGCAGTGGAACGATCAGCAATTTTGATTGCAGGCGATCGCAAACTTGAGGGCTCCGAGCAGGCCCAAAAACATCAGCCCCCGCGGCCATCGCGAAATGCCTGCGGGGTCATGCCTGTCTGCTTGCGAAAAAACCGCGTGAAGTGCGAGGGATCCGAAAAGGCAAGGTCATAGGCGACTTCGTGGATCGCTTGGTTCGTAAACACAAGTTGCCGTTTGGCTTCCGTTAAGACACGCTGGCGGATCAGGTGACCTGCTGTGACGCCAGTTGCGCGTTTGACATGGTCGTTAAGCCTGTCCGGCGTCATTGCCAACTTCTCCGCATAAAAGCTGATGAGGCGCTCCTTTCGGAAATGCTCATCCACAAGCCGCCGCAATTCATCGACCTGCGGATCGGAGCGTGAGAGGGTTACGGCGCCGCTGCGCGCTCTGCTTACGGCGAGCCGGACGATCTCAATGGCGATAAGGGCAAGCAGACCGCGCATTGCTAGGCGATAGCCTTCCCGCGCCAGCGAGCCCTCTTCATATAATTCAGCGCAAAGCGTCGATAGACGCCTGGCCTCACCTACGTTGGCCAGAGGAAGTAGCGGTTCGTTCGCGACCGCTTTCAATCGTGCGAGTGCCTCGCCGGACTGGTCGCCAAGTGCGTCGGCAGCATCCTCGGTAAAGCTCACGACCCAGCCATCTGTAATTTCGCGAGTGAAGCGAAAGCCGTGCGCGGTAGTGGCCGGCACAAGAATAACAGCCGGCGCGGAAAACCGCGCCGTTGCAGTCTCAAAACTGAACTCGCCCCCGCCCTTCTCGATCAGCAACACCTGAAAGAGGTTACGATGTCGGTGAGCCCGAATTGTCCAATCGTGGATTGAGGAACGCGAGGCGATTGTCTCGATGTGGATAAAGTCAAACGCAGAGTCATCCGGCGGATCGCCGTAAAGATGAAATAGCGGCAGCGCGGAAACGTTGCCCATGGATCAAGCATATTCCAGCTGGCCAACGAGGCAACTGCCGGCGAAAATGAAAAGCCCCGCCTCGCGGCGGGGCTTTCCCAAACTTTCTATGCGTCAGCGGTTCTGTTGACCACCCTGCTGGCCGGCCCGATGTCCACCTTGCTGCTGCTGGCCAGGTTTCTGCTGTCCGCCACCTTGCTGCTGCTGGCCAGATTTTTGCTGTCCGCCACCCTGCTGGCCGCCCTGTTGACCACCTTGCTGCTGCTGGCCGGGCTTCTGGTTCGGATTTTGATTTTGATTCATCTTACTTCCTCTCCAACATTGGTACGAAGCGCCACTCAATCACGCGCGCGCCTCGTGGCAGAAAATAACGTGCAGCCGGTGGTATTGTTCCAGGTACAATTGGAACTCGACGTACACCGAACGTGTTCCCTCCGCATTTGAGGAGGGCCGACGATGGGACATTACTTATTGTTGTGGTTGCTTGGGGTTCCGATCCCTATTCTGATGCTGATCTGGCTATTCGGCGGCCTGCACTAATCGACAAGTTGACAACTCAAGACGGGCGCAGTCAGCGCGTCTCGAGCCTGCGGTCAGCAGCCTGCGGTCAGCGTGACTCGCACGAAGAAATCGAAAAAAGCGCTCACGTCACGCAAGTTTCACCCGCGAGCCTTTTTTGCTGACATTCCCAGTTAATAACACGTCGTCGGCTCGGCGTTGCCGCCCCCGCTACGCCCTGTTAAGCCTCTAACATCGGGGCGATTGACCATCGGCCGCGATACATCGGAAGGCAGGGGATGGAAGTCTTCCTCCAACAGCTTATTAATGGCATTACGCTTGGCTCGATCTACGGCCTGATCGCCATCGGCTACACCATGGTGTTCGGCATTATTGGCATGGTGAACTTCGCCCACGGCGACGTGTTCATGGTGTCGGCCTTCATTTCCTTGATCGCTTTCCTTTTGCTCGTCAGCTTTCTCGGCATATCGTCGATCGCGCTCGCCCTTTTTCTCGTTCTGATCGTGGCGATGCTGTTCACCTCGCTCATCAATTGGACCATCGAGCGGCTCGCTTATAGACCCTTGCGCGGTTCGTTCCGACTGGCGCCACTGATATCCGCGATCGGAATGTCGATTTTTCTCGCGAATTTCGTGCAGGTGACGCAGGGCCCGCGCAACAAATCCATTCCACCGATGGTCCAGGGCGAGTTTGTGTTGTTCACGCAAAATGACTACCCGGTGACGCTTTCGCTCAAGCAACTTATCATCTGGTTCGTCACTGCGGTCCTGCTCGTCTGTTTCTGGTATCTGGTCACGAAAACCCGCCTTGGCCGCGCTCAGCGCGCATGTGAACAGGATCAAAAAATGGCGGCGCTGGTCGGTGTCGATGTCGACCGAACCATTTCTATGACCTTCGTAATCGCAGCTGCGCTAGCCGCCGTCGCTGGCACAATGTACCTGATGTATTACGGCGTCGTAAATTTCGCCGATGGATTCGTTCCGGGAGTGAAAGCGTTCACTGCCGCCGTCCTGGGTGGCATTGGCTCTCTGCCGGGTGCGGTTATCGGCGGCATACTGATCGGGCTTATCGAAACCATGTGGTCTGCATATTTTTCCATCGACTACAAAGATGTTGCCGCCTTTTCGGTCCTTGCGATTACCTTGATATTCCTCCCGCAAGGATTGTTTGGCCGGCCGGATATCGAGAAGGTTTGACATGGCGAGCGACGCGCCAGCAAAGCGCGTCGACACGGCCCGTGCATTGCGGGACGCGGGCGTCACTGCACTGCTTGCTTTCGGCCTATTTCTGCCTCTGGTCGGATTCCAGACCGTTACGGACGTTCGTAACGACCTGATCCTCATCACGCGCTGGCCGCTTTTGTTTGCCATTGTTGCCCTTGTCGGGGTCGGGCGCCTTGCCTATTCGCTCACGATCGAGCCGTGGTTTAAGGACCGCACACTACGGCCCAGTTCCGGGCCTGCCCCCTGGCGCAAGCAGGTCGCCAGATGGATCGTCCCATTTGCAGTCGGATTCGTCATCTTTTATCCGGCAATGGTCGTCGCTACCGCGGGTTATGGCCGCGCCGTAAAGTGGATCGACAATTTCGGAATTCAGGTTCTGATCTACGTCATGCTGGGATGGGGCCTGAATATCGTTGTAGGCCTCGCTGGACTGCTCGATCTAGGCTATGTCGCGTTTTACGCAGTGGGGGCTTATTCCTACGCTCTGCTCGCCAAGACCTTTGGCTTTTCATTCTGGATTCTTCTGCCGCTCGCCGGCATCCTCGCCTCCTTCTGGGGGATTCTGCTCGGATTTCCGGTACTTCGTCTGCGCGGCGACTATCTCGCCATCGTCACGCTCGCTTTCGGCGAAATTATCCGCATTGTTCTCATCAATTGGGTCGACCTGACCAACGGCTACGCCGGCATCACCGGGATTCCGCGTCCAACCTTTTTCGGGATTCCGTTTAACGCCGAAGAGGATGGATTCGCTGCCGTGTTCGGGCTGGAATTTTCACCGATCTACCGCACCATCTTCCTGTATTACCTAATACTCGCGCTTGCCCTTCTCACGTCATTCGTCACCGTTCGCCTACGGCGCCTGCCAGTCGGCCGTGCCTGGGAAGCGTTGCGCGAGGATGAGATCGCCTGCCGCTCCCTCGGCATCAACACCACCAACACCAAGCTGACTGCTTTCGCCATGGGCGCGATGTTTGCGGGCTTTGGCGGGTCATTTTTCGCGGCGCGACAGGGCTTCATCTCGCCCGACTCATTCACCTTTCTAGAGTCCGCAACCATTCTTTCCATCGTCGTTCTCGGTGGAATGGGCAGTCAGATCGGTGTCGCTATCGCTGCCATTGCGATGATTGGCGGCACGGAAATTATGCGCGAACTCGACTTTCTCAAAGTGCTCTTCGGGTCCACCTTCGACCCAACTCAATACCGCATGCTGCTGTTCGGCCTCGCTATGGTCCTGATCATGATCTGGCGACCTCGCGGTCTGATCGCGACACGTGAGCCGTCGGTTGTCCTGAAAGAGCGCAAGACCATCGGCACAGATCTCGTCAAAGAGGGTCGCGGCTGATGACGGGCGCCGGCGATATTTTGCTGCAGGTTGAACGCCTCACCATGCGTTTTGGTGGGCTCGTCGCAGTAGAAGACCTGTCATTTTCCGCTCGGCAAGGCGAGATCACGGCGCTGATCGGGCCGAACGGCGCCGGCAAGACCACGGTCTTCAATTGCATCACCGGCTTTTACAAGCCAAGTGAGGGCCGACTCGCCCTTCGTCACGGTGATAGCGCTGTCTGGGACTGGCTCGAACAACTTACCAGCAGTGGCGAACGCAGCATCAAACGCGCCGCCGGCGCACTCTATTTGCTCGAACGAATGCCCGACTATCTTGTTACACACCAGGCGCGGATCGCACGCACGTTCCAGAACATTCGGCTTTTTCCGGGCATGACTGTGCTGGAAAATCTGTTGGTGGCTCAGCACAACCCACTGATGCTCGCTTCGGGCTATACCCTTCTCGGTATTCTTGGTTTTCCTTCCTTTGCAAAGGCGGAACGTGCAGCGATCGAAAAGGCGCGGGAATGGCTCGACAAGGTTGGCTTGACGACACGCGCGGATGATGCCGCCGGTGACTTGCCGTATGGCGCGCAGCGGCGTCTCGAAATTGCGCGCGCCATGTGCACCGAACCGGTTCTGCTATGCCTCGATGAACCCGCAGCCGGGCTCAATCCGCGCGAGAGTGCTGAACTTAATAACCTTCTGCTCACCATCCGCGAGCAGCATGATATCTCGATCCTATTAATCGAGCACGACATGTCGGTGGTCATGGAGATTTCGGATCACGTGGTTGTGCTCGACTATGGCGTGAAGATTGCCGATGGCGCTCCCGCGGCAATCCGGGACAATCCGAAGGTAATCGCGGCCTATCTAGGCGTTGCCGACCAGGAAGTCGCCAAAGTCGAGGCGGAGGTGGGTCTATGACGACGCCACTCCTCATCGTGCGCGGCGTCAAAACCTTCTATGGCCGTGTGATGGCACTCAAGGGAGTCGACCTCGAGGTCAATGAGGGCGAAATCGTCACCTTGATCGGTGCCAATGGCGCGGGCAAATCGACGCTAATGATGACCGTGTGCGGAAACCCTCGTGCCCGTGAGGGCACGATTTATTTTGCCGGTCACAATATTACGCGATTGTCCACACACGAAATTGCGCGGCTCAGGCTTGCGCAAGCCCCTGAAGGCCGCCGTATTTTCTCGCGCATGACGGTGCTGGAGAATCTGCAGATGGGCGCTAGCACCGCGGAGCCAGCGCAGTTCAAACGCGATCTCGATCGTGTGTTGACGTTGTTCCCTCGACTGCAACAGCGTATGGGCCAGCGTGGTGGAACGCTGTCAGGCGGCGAGCAACAAATGCTGGCAATCGCCCGCGCTTTGATGGCGCAGCCACGCCTGCTACTACTCGACGAGCCATCGCTGGGTCTCGCGCCGCTGGTCGTGCGCCAAATCTTCGATGCCATTAAAAAGCTCAATGTCGAGGGGGGCCTGACGGTGTTCCTAGTTGAGCAGAACGCCTATCATGCGCTCAAGCTCGCCCACCGCGGTTACGTCATGGTCAACGGGTTCGTCACCCTCTCCGGAACCGGCCGCGAATTGCTTGAACATCCTGAAATCAAGGCGGCCTATCTTGAGGGGGGCCGGCATTGACTGAAATCTCCACTGCCTTCTCGATCCCCGAGCTTCTTTATGAAGAGGAGTCTTTTGGCGTATTCCTGCTGGTCACCATAATTCTCGGTGGCGGGGCAGCGGCATTGGCCGGCCGCGCCATTGCCGCAACCTGGCGGCCATGGTGGCAGGTTGTCGCATACGGGTTCATTCTGGCCGGCGCGGTACGATTCATCCATTTCAGCCTTTATCGCGGGACCTTTCTGTCGCTCCACTACTACCTTGTCGACAGCGCGTTCTGCATCGTCTTCGGATTCCTGGGTTTCAGGGCCGCGCGTGCAACGCAGATGATCACGCAATATAGTTGGCTAAACGAATCCGATGGCCCAATGCGCTGGCGCCGCAAACTGCGCTGACGTAGGATTACGGCAGATGAAGAGGCCGACTCCAGTTTCGAGGGGGAACACCATGAAAAAGATCACCACGTTCGGCTTCGCCTTGAGCATCGCGATCGCCACGGCGGGAACAGCTGCAGCCCAGGTTAAATTCGGTGTGGGCGGACCTATTACGGGACCGAACGCAGCAACCGGTGCGCAAATGAAGAATGGCGTCGACCAGGCCGCCACCGACATTAACGCTACTGGTGGCATCCTCGGTCAGAAAATCACCGTTGCTTACGGAGACGACGCTTCCGATCCCAAACAAGGCGTTTCAGTTGCCAACAAATTCACCGGTGATGGGGTGAAATTCATCATCGGTCACTACAACTCGGGCGTTACAATCCCGTCGTCGGAAGTTTATCAGGAAAACGGCATGCTTCAAATTACGCCGGCCTCGACTAACCCAACGGTGACCGAGCGCAAGATGTGGAACATCTTCCGCGTCTGCGGCCGTGACGACCAGCAAGGGCAAGTCGCCGGCGAGTACATCGTGAAACATTTCAAGGGCAAGAAAA
>DATFXJ010000132.1:0-11863 GCA_035315965.1 Pseudolabrys sp. | reverse complement strand
GCGATGGCTCCATCTCGCCCCGTGTCCTCTTTGGCGTTGCAGGATGGATGGGCAATTAGCGCGGACGAGACGCTGGGTGCCGGCGGTCATGCGCCATCGCCGCTGCTGCGGGTGCCGCCACGCATCGAGACCGGGCAGGCGCTGCCAGCCGGGACCGACAGTGTGGCGCCCGTTGACGCAGTGAAGGTCAGCCAAGGTCGTGCCGAGGCCTTCCTCACTGTCAGTCCTGGAGACGGCGTCCTGACGGCCGGAAGCGACAGCGATGCGGTAATCCCCCTGCGCCGTGCCGGCGAACGCCTGCGCAGCACGGATCTTGCCGCTTTCTCCGCAGCGGGTATTGCGCGCATTCAGGTGCGTGAACCGCGCGTTCGCGTTTTGCCGGTGCGCGGCAGCGGCATCATCAGCGCTGCAGCGCGGCTCGTCGCGGCAGACATCGATCGACGCGGCGGCGCGTCGCGGTTGGACGAGAGTGGACGCGGTCTCGACGTTGCCATGGCCGCCGATAGTGCTGATGCAATTGTCGCGATCGGTGGAACAGGCAGCGGGCGTAATGACAACAGCGTGCAGACACTTGCGCGCGAGGGACAGCTCCGGGTGTATGGCCTCGCTCTCACCCCGGGGGAAACTTCCGCCTTCGGCTTCGTCGGTGTACGGCCCGTTCTGCTGTTGCCCGGGCGTCTCGATGCCGCCGTCAGCGTGTGGCTCATGGTTGGGCGACGACTGCTCGATCGACTTGCCGCCGCCAAGAGTGGAGAAAACGACCCGGGCGAAACTTTGCTTCTCGCACGCAAGGTCAGCTCAACCGTGGGGCTGGCAGAAGTCGTGCCGGTCCGGCGCAGCTCCGGTCAGGTGGAGCCCATGGCGATCAAGTATCTGTCGCTGTCGTCGCTTGCCCGTTCCGACGGATGGATCCTGGTTCCGGCAGAAAGCGAAGGATATTCCGCCGGCTCGTCGGTTCAGGTAAGGCCTTGGCCATGAGCATCATAAAGGCCATGAGTGCCGCGAAATGAACGAGACAAGAAAGCCCTGGGCGGTGGAAGAGGGCGACCTGATAGCGCGCGTTCGCGCAGCGGCGCGACAGGAACAATTCCTTGAAGTCGTGTCGCCGGAAGAGGCACGCGCGCGCTTCGAACGGCACCTCGATCTTGCTCCACTCCCCGGCGAGACGGTTATGCTCGCCGACGCTCGCACGCGCGCCCTCTGCGGCGACGTGATCGCTCCGGTTGATGCGCCGCCATTTGACCGTTCAAACGTTGATGGGTTCGCGCTGCGAGCAGCCGACACAGTCGGCGCAAGCGAAGGCAATCCCAAGATCTTCGTGCTTAACGCGGAAGTTATCGCTTGCGGCCACGAGCCGGCATTGACGGTCATGCCTAGCACATGCACCGCGATCGCGACTGGCGGCGTCATTCCGCGCGGTGCCGATGCAGTGGTGATGATTGAACAGACCGAGTTGATCGAGGAAGGCCATCCACGCGTCGAACTGCGCCGCGCGGTATCACCAGGACAATTCGTTTCACACGCCGGCTCGGATATTGCGCGCGGCGAGACATTGCTGCGGCGTGGCACGCGCATCGGTGCTCGCGAAATCGGCATGCTGGCGGCCTGTGGTCTTGATCGAATCGAAGTCGTGCGGCGGCCCAGGGTCGCGGTCATTTCGACCGGCGACGAACTGGTGGAGCCGGGCAGGCCCCTCAGGCCAGCAGGAGTCTATGATAGTAATGGCGCCATTATCGCAGCTGCGGTCGCCGAGGCTGGCGGTGAGCCGATCCTATACGGCTCCTTGCGTGACGACGCGGCGGTACTGGAAAAGACGGCGCGTGAGGCACTCGCCGCCAGCGATATGGTGGTGCTGTCCGGGGGCACCTCAAAAGGTACTGGCGATCTGTCGCATCGCGTAGTGTCGCAATTGGGCAAGCCAGGAATCCTCGTGCATGGCGTTGCTCTCAAACCGGGTAAACCCCTTTGCCTCGGCGTTGTCGGTGACAAGCCAATCGTGGTGCTGCCGGGGTTTCCGACTTCGGCGATCTTTACGTTCCATGCTTTTGCCGCTCCGATAATCCGTGCGCGTGCCGGGTTGCCGCCGGAATCTGCCGAAACGATAAATGCGCGCGTGCCGGTGCGGATCACGTCTGAGCTCGGCCGGAAGGAATTTGTGTTGGTGTCGTTGATTGAGGGCGACCAGGGCACGATCGCTTTCCCCACCGGCAAAGGCTCGGGGGCGGTGACGAGCTTTTCTCAGGCAGACGGGTTTTTCGAGATCGATGCACTCGCCTCAGCGCTCAATGCCGACAGCGACGCGCAAGTGACTTTGATCGGGAGTTCGACGCGTGCCCCGGATCTGGTGATCATGGGCAGTCACGACGTGGCACTCGACGTGATCGTCGGCGCGCTGGTCGAGCAGGGCCTTTCCGCGCGGGTTTTGGCCGTTGGCAGTTTGGGCGGCGTGGGCGCGATCGGTCGCGGCGAATGCGATGTAGCCCCGGTCCATCTGATCGATCCGGCGAGCGGACAATATAATAAGCATCTCGTGGGGACGGGCATGAGCCTGGTTGCGGGCTGGCGGCGCATGCAGGGAATTCTGTTTCGCCCTGGCGATGCCCGTTTTGAAGGGCACAGTGCGAAGGAAGCGCTGAAGATTGTCCTGGAGGATTCCTCTGCCTTGATGGTCAACCGCAATGCCGGCGCCGGCACGCGCGTGCTCACCGACAAATTACTCGAGGGCGCGCGTCCGGCCGGCTATGCCAATCAGCCAAAGTCACACAATGCCGTTGCAGCCGCGATTGCGCAGGGCCGCGCCGACTGGGGCATCGCCATCGAGCCGGTGGCCAAGCTTTACGGACTCGGTTTTCTGCCCGTCTCGCCGGAGCACTATGATTTTCTTGTCGCCGACCGTCGACGTGAACGGCCGGGGGTGCAGGCATTTCTTGCGGCCTTGCGCGACGAGCGAGTGCGCGCGCGTGTGCGGGCCCTCGGCATGGAACCCGAGAGCTGAATTTCCGCTTATGCTGGAGGATTTTGGATGCCAATGCCGCACCCAATGAAACTTCCGTGCCTCGTTTTTCTGCTGGCCCTCGCATTCTGCCCAGCGCAGGCGCAGTTGCGCGGTCACGGCGGACCGGTGCGCGCACTGGCGATTTCTCCGGACGGCGCCCATGCAGTCTCGGGGAGCTTCGATACTTCGGCGATCCGGTGGTCACTGGCAGCGAATGCCGCGGAGCAAGTGTTGCGCCTCCACGATGATGCGGTGAACGCTGTCGCCTATTTGAGGGACGGACGTAACGTTACTGCCGGGGCGGATGCCCACATCGCAATCTGGACACCGGGACAACAGCAGCCTGACAAGATCCTTGATGGCCATTCCGCGCCGATCGTGAGTGTGGCGGTGTCGCCGGACAATACGATTCTCGCATCCGCGTCATGGGATCGAACAATTCGTTTATGGCCGCTGAACGGTGGCGAACCCCGCGTGCTTGAAGGCAACACGCAGAACGCTAACGGGGTCGTATTCTCGCCGGACGGAAAAAATGTGGTGAGCGCGGGTTACGACGCGACGATTCGCATCTGGCCGCTGGTGGGTGGCAAAGAGATTGTCCGCAACTTGCCGACGCCGCTCAATGCTGTCGCTGTTGCTCCCGACGGGGAAATTGTTGCTGCTGGCGCCAACGGCAAAGTCTATTTCCTGTCGCCCAGCGGCGATGTGCTTGCCGAAGTCGAAGCTTCGTCAACGCCCGTCATCGCTATCGCCGTCTCACCTGACGGCAGCCTCGCCGCCGCCGCCAGCATTCGAGGTTCGGTGGCGATTATTGAGCGTAAGACACGCAAAGTCGAACACACATTGGTTGGGCCGGGCTTGCCGGTCTGGTCGGTGGTGTTCTTTCCTGACAATCGCACATTGTTGACCGGAGGTACCGACCGGATGATCCGCCGTTGGGACGCATCAAACGGCGAACCGATTGGTGCGGCCGTAGTCGGCGCGCCGGAAGATCCTTTAGCTGCTTATGCCGGTGATTACGGCGCCGAAGTATTCCGCGCCTGTGTTGCGTGCCACACACTATCTTCTGATGAAGGCAGCAAGGCCGGCCCGACGCTTTTTGGAATATTTGGGCGCCGCATCGCGACGCTGCCGGGCTATAATTTTTCGCCTGCGTTAAAAAAGCTCGACATCGTATGGACGCCGGAAACGGTGTCAAAATTGTTCGAGATTGGGCCCGCACAATATACGCCTGGTACAAAAATGCCTGAGCAAACAATTGGATCGGTCGAGGACCGCAAGGCGTTAGTTGAATTTTTGGCCAAGGCGACGGCAAATAAGAAGTAACTAGCCTTCGCCCTTCTGTTCCCGTTCGCGCAGATAGTCGTCAGTTGTACGGGCCGGGGGGCGTTGTGGCGCGCCAAACGGATCAAATTCTTCTTCTGCCATTGCAACGGCGCGGCAATTCTCGCACATGCGGATGACATCAAGCCGTTTCTTTGACTCTTTATACATCCAATGTTTGCCCTCCAGCTTTGCAACGACGCGCTCGACTGAGCTCCGCACACCGAACGGCTTGCCACAGCGGATGCATTCGGCCGGGTCCTCCTGCTTGATGATACGGCCCACGGCAGTGGCGGCACGGAAGTCGATTTGCGGCTTCAGACTTATTACTTTCTCCGGACAGGTTGCCTTGCATAGTCCGCATTGGACGCAGGCGTCCTCGGCAAAGCGAAGCATGGGCCGCTCAGGATCGTCGGAAAGCGCGCCGGTCGGACATGCCGATACGCAGGACAGACACAGGGTGCAGCCTTCCACCCTGACTTCGACCGTGCCAAACGGCGCGCCTTCCGGTAATGGGACGATGTCGACCGGAGCTGGAGCGGCTGCGTGCAACTCACGCAAAGCCAGCCGCATGACCTCGCGCTTGGACCCAATCGCCGAAAAAGTCGCCGGCCTGGCCGTTGCATCCAAAGGGCCAAGCGCGCGCAGCGCATCGCCGAGCGCGTCAGGATCGTCGGTCTCAATCATTGCGACTCGCGCTCCATTGAAGCCGAGTCCGGCCAGAATTGGTTGAGCCAATGCAATCGTCTTGTTGAGGCCGGAAATATCGTGTCGCGGCTTCGCGCGAGCAAGGAAACGCACTGCCGAGGCGCCATAGGCAATTGCCGCTGCCACTGCTTCCAGCCCGACCTGTGTTATTTCGTTCACCTCGACCGGCAGCACATTCGCCGGTAGCCCGTCGCCATGCCGGGCAAGCGCGTCGATCAATTCGCCGCCGTGCTCGGCATCGTGGAACATTACAACGGCTTGTTTGCCGCGTGCGTCGCTATATGCGGAGAGCAATGTGCGCAACTTGCGCAACAGCGCGTCAGACGATGGCAAAGCGTAGCTGGCGGCGCCGGTCGGGCAGGCGGCAGCGCATTGGCCGCAACCGGCGCAGATGTGCCCATCGATAGCGACGTGATCCCCCGCCGGCGTGATCGCCCCAGTCGGGCAGAGATCGAGGCAACGGCGGCAGCCAACGATGCTGGAGCGAGAATGCGCACACAGATCCTCGGCGAAGGTAATGTAACGCGGTTTGTCGAACGTACCGGTAAGATCTCGCGCCTTCAGCACTGCGCGCATGACCGCAATGGGATCACCGGGGTCAGCGCGTAAATAGCCATCGCGCAGGTCGGCAGCAGGGAACAGCGAAGGGCCGCCCGAAAGGTCGACAAAGATGTCACAACGCGACACTGCGCCATTGCGCGGTGGGCCAAATTCAAGCGCAGTGCGCGAGGAAGGGCGAGGTGTCGCATAGTCGTCCACAGTGACCTCGAAGGCACCAAGATAACCTTTGGCAGATCGGATAATGCCTTTCACGACGGGAAACTCAGTGACCCTTAGCGGTGCGATTTTGGCCTCCGGCCTGATCAGTACGGTGACGTCAAGGTGATCTTTGAGCGAACTGGCCGCTTCGATTACCCGCTCGTCTTTGCCATAGAGCAGTACGACACCCTCGCTTGTTAGGGAGACAAATGGGATTTCCGGCACGGGCTCAGCGCTCGCCGCGATCAGCGCCGCCATTTTCGGTCCTGCCTTGGCCGCATCCTTAGACCAACCGCCTGTCTCTCGGATGTTGACAAATGTGGGTGCTGCACTGCCTTCGATCTCGCTAGCGATTTCATTGAACAGGGGCGCTTCTTGGGTGCAAGCGACAGTGACCGCTTCTCCGCTGGTCGTCGCCCTACGGAAGCGATCGAGCTCGGCGCGGCAGAGCTGACGGCCCTCGATCACCTCGGTGTTCCGGCAGACGCGCCGCGCCGCCTCACCATCAAGCGGCATGGTGTCTTCGCAGGAGCAGATAAGAATTGTACGCGGCCGTTCGGCCATCGCGACCATTACCCTTTTTGTTGGCCCGCAATTTCAAGGCAAATGCCGTCAGGGCACTGCCCTCGAGTGGTCCCCAGCGCCGCGGGACTGGTCTGGGGACCTCCACCGCTATAATTATATGCATTCAAACAAGAAAGGTAGAGCGTGGAACATGCCGCCGCAGACGGCCGATTCACCCCTTGCTTCTGAGCTAGCGCTGCCGCCGCTGTTCTCGGCGGTGCGTCTGCGTGAAGTTGGGGACGCCTTCGCTCATGCAATATCAATCGCGGCCAAGCAGGGCGCCGGCACTCTGGTCTATGTCGGTCGCTTCGATCTCGCCGAATTCGCCGTGGTACTGGAACCCGACGAGCCGCTCCTGAAGGCGCGGCGGGCGTTCTATGCGTGCATGGCGGCGCTAGCCGATGCCCTTGCTGCCCACGCGCAACCGAACACCTCCATCACTATCGAGTGGCCGGATTCGCTTTTGGTCAATCAAGGCTTGGTTGGTGGTGGACGATTGGCATGGCCGCAAAAGGTTGCCGAAAATCAGACGCCTCCATGGTTGGTGTTTGGCGGCATGATCCGCACGGTGTCGATGACGGGATTGGAACCAGGATTGAACCCGCTCGTGACGGCGCTCGAGGAGGAAGGTTTCACCGAAGTGCTGTCTGATCATCTGGTAGAAAGCTTCGCCCGCAACTTCATGCGCATTGTCGACTCCTGGCAAGAGAGCGGCTTTCACGCAGTGGCGAAGAGCTATCTTGAACGGCTGCCACGCGAGCAAGGGGTCCGGCGCGACATCGACGAGAACGGCGACCTACTGATCCGCCGAATGGGCAAGGCCGAGGTCGTGAAACAAAAATTTCTACCACGACTAGGTCAACCGATCTGGTTTGATGCCAAGGCGAAGGGACCGCGTGCA
The DNA here is from genome assembly GCA_035315965.1 of Pseudolabrys sp. GTDB lineage: Bacteria > Pseudomonadota > Alphaproteobacteria > Rhizobiales > Xanthobacteraceae > Pseudolabrys. The sequence goes on along the minus strand of DATFXJ010000132.1, from coordinate 4,613 downwards.
TGAAGCTCCTTCGCACAATACGGCTCGATGCTTCGGATACCTTCGTGTTTGAAAAGGCGGCTGAGCCGGGAGAATGGGCGGTATCGGGTGCTTTTGCGTTCTGGAATCGTGATGCGGCATCTCTGGAAGGCAAGGCGCGTTCCGCGTTTCGCAGCGGCTTCCTCGGTGTGTCGACACTCGGCTGGTCGACGCTGGTGCAGATTGTCGCAGCGAGCGAAGAAGATCGAGTTAACGCGGTCGATACCTTGGCAAAACAATTGGTGGTGAATTTTGGTGCGCCCACCATTGACGATGCGCTTGCAGCGGCAGAGGAGGAGATAATCTTCGCTGAATCGCTGTGCTCGCAACCGCACGATACGCTGGTGGCCGTGCATCGGACTTTTGAAGACGGCACGGTGAGAGAGTCATTCCGTACACTGCGTCCGCGTAGCGGGCCAAAGCCGGCGCGGGCTTTCTCCTTTCTTGAGGTCGAAGGCGAACCCGAGCAGCCGGACGAGCAGGTCGACCTGATTGCGATGGTCGAGCGGGAACGCAAATGAACGACTTCTGGATCTCCAGTGGCCACCATCTGCTCGATCGGGACGAGAGCGGGGGGCTGCACGTGACTGACGAATTTCTGAAACTGTATCTGGCTCGGCCAGAATTGCTGCCACCGCCGGATGCCTGCGCGGTTGAACGCGCTCTGTACGCCAGCTTGCTCGCCGATCCGCGCCTGCCGGTTTCCACGTCGGACATTGCGGCCATTGCCGATTCAGATGCGCGTGAAAACTGGCAGCTGCTGATCAGCTTCCGCGATCATTTGCTAGGGCACAAAACGCTAGAGTCTGCTTTCAGCGCCTTGGTGCGAAATGGGGTCGGCAATGTCCCGCCTTTGTTCATGAATCAGCTTGTGCATGTGATCCTGCGCAATGCGCTCGATGGGACTGAGGATGCGCGTGTGTTGCGTGCGGCCGAACTCTTTTTCCGTACCCAGCGCGTTACCCTGCACGACGGTTCTTTGGTTGTCGCTGACGAAGAAACTATTGGCGGCATCAATACCGCGCCGGTGACGCCGCTTGTTTCCATGCTAGGCATCCCGTCAGAGGCTAATATTGATATCATTAATGTCGACAATGCCTACAGCTATTGGGAGCGCAGCGACCAGTTCGATATGGCGCTCGATCTGACTGCCGGCCGTGGGGGGCTCGACGCGTTTGCGCAAGCAATGCAGCGTTGGATTGCGCATGTGATCGGCGTTGACGTGAGCATCGAGCCGTTGAAGGAGCTGCAAAATGTTAGTCTCGCCTGGTATGTCGGGCTTGATGCCGATGCCACCAAGATCGGTGACATGCTTTGGCGTGGCGACGATATCGACGATGCAACCATGGCACGCGTCGTTGGATTGTTCCGCCTGAATTTCCGCAATCCATCGGATATGCTCGACAAGGTAAAAGGTGAGCCGGTCTACCTGATCCTGGCGATGACTTCCGACAAAACTATCCGCATGAAACCGCAGAACTTGCTGACCGGCCTGCCCGTCCGGCATTTGGAGCCCGTCAGTTGAGCGCGCTACCACTAGCGACCATTTCTGTCGGCGTTCTGGTGGAGCGCAGCAAAAGCGCGAGTCCGTGGGTTGACTTTCATTGGCGGCCGGTCGGTGTGCTGACCGGCGTTCCCGATGCGCCGCCATGGACTAAGCTTTCCGATGACGGCGAACGCGTAACATTCTATGTAGGCGCAACCGACATCGAATTGTATAGAACGGAGACGACCAATTATCGCGACAACCTCCGTCTGGAAACACCGCTGCTATGGATCACACTGCGCCCGGTCGGTGGCGACCCACCCTACGAATTGGCATCGGTTACGGCCGATCCCGCGGAAGGTGAGGCTATGACCGAAGCCGGGACCAATCTGGTGGAGGCGGTAGCGATGCCAAAACGAATGCAGGAAACGATTGCAGCCTTCGTTGCCGAGCACCATGTTGAGCAGGAGTTCGTGAAGCGCAAACGCGATCGCGCCAATGCCGAAGCATTAGCGCGCCGAGGGCCTCTGGTACGCGGGGATCGCCATGAATGATCCGGAAAACTTCATCAGCCGCTGGTCGCGTCGCAAACGCGAGGCTGGTGATGAGAAATCGCAACCAAAAAGCACAAACACGGCGCAAGCGGTCAGGCCGGCTGCGGGTGAGGATGCCAACGTGAGGTCGCCAGAAGCCGCTGCAGCCACGTCGCCGATGCCTGAACTCGATGCGGCGAGCCTCCCGCCAATCGAATCGATCAAAGCCGGCAGCGACATCAGCGCCTTCATGCGCAGTGGCGTGCCATCCGCGCTTAGGCATGCGGCCCTTCGTCGCGCCTGGTCAGTCGACCCGGCTATCCGCGACTTCAAGGGCCCGAATGAAAACTTCTGGGACGTGGCAGGTCCGGATGGGATTGCCGGCTTTGGCGATCTCAACCCCAATTTTGACCTCAAGCGCATGGTCTCGGAACTGTTTGGCAAAAACGCCTCCGAAAAGGCCGGAACCGATTCCGCGAACAATTCTGATACCCCTTCAAACGCTTCGGGAACCGAAGTCGGAAACGCTCGCACTGCGGAAGCACACCTTGATACCAGCACCAATACCAGCACCGCCGATCATTCGCATCGCACCGAAATTGCTGCAACGCAAAATCAGCTGCTGCAAAACCGGTCAGAGCAGAAACCTGTTCGACGCCACGGCAGCGCGCTTCCGGAATGAAAATCGCGCAAGATTGTTCTTAGGTATAGCCTCAAGCTATTGACCCACATTGGAGGGGGCCATTACGCTTTCATTGGCATAATTCAAAACAAGAACAAAGCGGATGAGGGAACCCGGGTTAGAGGAAGCGATTCGTGCAGCTGGTGGCGTAGGTCAGCTGGCACGGCAAATAGGCATTTCCCAGCCTTCGGTATCGAACTGGTTTCGGGTGCCCGCCGAAAGGGTTATCTCGGTTGAGGCCACCACTGGCGTTGATCGCGCTGTGTTGCGGCCGGATCTTTACGGCGCGAAAGAGGTGTCCGAGGAAGTCGACGAAGTCGATACCGCCCGTGCGCAGGAGTATGCGCTGCTCGCCGGGCTGTTGATGCGCGCGCCTGACGCGGCCTTGCTGTCGAAGATTTCCAAGTTGCGCGCCGATGCCTCGCCGCTTGGACTGGCGCATGCTGCGCTTGCTGAAGCTGCAGAGAAAACCACGGCCGAGAAGACCGACCGCGAATTCTTCGATCTTTTCATCGGGCTCGGCCGCGGCGAGCTAATGCCTTACGGCTCATACTATCTTACCGGATTCCTGCATGAGCGTCCGTTGGCACGTCTGCGTGACGATCTCGCGAAAATTGGGGTTGCCCGCGCCGAGGGCGTTGTGGAACCGGAAGATCATGTCGGCATTCTTTGTGAGATTATGTCGGGCCTCGTGAGCCAGAGGCTGCCAGCGCCACCGGATGCGGACCGCATGATCTTTACTAAGCACATGGCCCCCTGGATCGGTCGCTTTTTCACCGATCTGGAGAATGCGGCTGCTGCAGGTTTCTACAAGCGGTTGGGAACACTTGGCCGTGTCTACATGGACATTGAAGCGGAGGCCTTCGATCTGCCGGCGTAAAAACAGGCGAAGGGACACTGGAAGAATTCAAGGAGAGAACGGCGATGAAACAACAGGAAAAATCAAAGTTAGGCCGTCGCGATTTTCTGCGCACGATGGGCGCCGGCGCGGGTCTGGTTGCGACCGCGGCCGGGCCGCTCGCCACCGAGGGCGTCGCGGCCGAATCTGATGCGGATAAAAAGAAGGCCCGTTACCAGGCAAACTCTGCCGATGTGCAGACCTTCTACAAGGTGAACCGATATCCGAGCTGAGGGAGGCTGAGCCGTGTTGATCAAAAGAACAGAGCGCCAGGCGCGTCGCAGCAGTCTCGCAACGACAGTCGGCAGTCAATCGGGCGTTGGTCTCGATCGTCGTAGTTTCCTGCGCCGTTCCGGTCTCGTTGCTGGAGGCCTTGCAACAATCGGTGCGTTGCCGCTTGCCAGTGTGCAAAAAGCCGAGGCCGCCGGTCCGAATGTCGGCGGCGCCACCATTCGCAAGAATATCTGCACTCATTGCTCGGTCGGCTGCACGGTGCTCGCCGAAGTGTCGAACGGCGTGTGGATCGGCCAAGAGCCGGGCTGGGAAAGCCCGATCAACCGCGGCTCGCATTGCGTCAAGGGCGCCGCAACCCGCGAGCTGGTGCAGGGCGATCGCCGTCTGCGCTATCCGATGAAGCTGGTGAATGGTGAGTGGACGCGGATTTCGTGGGACACCGCCATAAACGAGATCGGCGACAAGATGAATGAAATCCGCGCGAAGTCAGGTGCGGAGTCCGTGTACTGGCTGGGTTCCGCCAAGTTCACCAACGAAGGCTCCTACCTCAATCGCAAACTGGCGGCCTACTGGGGAACCAATAATTCGGACCACCAGGCGCGTATTTGCCATTCGACCACTGTCGCGGGCGTGGCCAACACCTGGGGCTACGGCGCGATGACCAACAGCTATACCGATATCCGAAATTCCAAGACACTGATGTTCCTCGGCGGCAACCCTGCCGAAGCGCATCCGGTATCGCTGCAGCACCTGCTCGAAGGC